>CAZCCL010000050.1:0-18735 GCA_964497095.1 uncultured Gaiellales bacterium
AACGAGTCTACGCGGTCACCGAGGCCGGTCTCAGCTATCTGGAGACTCACAAGGAACAGGCTCGAGGCCATCGTGAGCGTTGGGAGGCTCGTTCGGGTGCGCGCAGCGGAGGCCGAGGCGCCACGATGGAGATGAAAGAGACCCTCGCCGACGTCATGCGGGCGGTGCGCAGAAGCGCCGGCGACCCCGAGAAGATTAAAGAGATCAACGAGGTACTGCTGGAGGCCGCGAAGAAAGTCAGAGAGATCTCCAGACGCTGACACGCCCGTGAGGAGCGACGACATCCCCACGGCTGTTCCCGGTGTATGCTGATCCTATCCGAGCCCGACCGTGTACTCACGAAAGGGGTGGCATGCCAGACCCATCGCCGTGGATCACCGTGGGAGAGTTGGCTCATGCCTTCGCGCCCGACAGCAACGCCCCGCTGCCAACGGGGGATCTGGCCGGTAGGACGTTAACGTTCGCCCTCGAGAACGGCCAGGTCATCGAGCACCGGTTCGACACGGGCGACAGGCTCGTATGGGAGATCGTGGGAGGAACAGGCAAGGGGAGACGCTCCGACGAAAGCTATCTCGCTATCAAGATCCGGGAAGGGATCTACTTCGTCGACTACGTGAGGCGCCAGGAACGGGCAACGACCGTCACCCTGCTGATCGACTTGGACCGCGCGATCGCTACCGCCCTGATCGGCCGGCTACCGGAACCGTCGGAGACCAAGCTCACTCTGATGGAGCGGATCGCGGCCGACAAGGAGCTGACGAGCGTCGAAGCGCACTTCCTGAGCGGGGCCGTGGACGGACCGTTCACGGCCGACACACCCCGTCACGGGACCACCGACGACCTGGTGGGCAGGCGGGTGGAGTACACCTACAGCCCCACCGAACGGTACGAACATGTCTACCTCAACGAGCGCTTCTACACCTGGCACTGTCTCCTCGGCTCAGAGGAGGGTCTGGCCGACACCGACCGGTGCCACTACTACAAGCTGGCGGAGGAACTCTATCTCTTCGTATGGAGAGAGAAGATCGTCCCCACGCTGGGAGTGGTAGTGGTCGACTTCGACAAGATGAGAACGGCAGGCAAGATCTTCGGCTACGAGGGCGGCGATCCCGGCAAGCTGGCGAACTTCCCCGTCGGCGCACATGCCCGGCTGCTGAACGTGACCAGGCGGGACTGAGACGGGCCCCGCGAGGGCAGTGGGCCCTAGGGCGAGGCGATCGACCCTCCCCGGGCCCGTACGAGATTGTCGAGGAACTTGGCGTGCAATGAGCTCTTGGGGTCTTCCGCCCAGAGGCACAGCAACTCGAACATGGGCCGGGTCACAGTGAAGGCCAGCATCCACGGCTCGAGGTGAATGCGCATGGCGTGGTCCAAGGCCCCGACCACAGCCTGAGGCGCCTCGAGGTCGTCGAAGACCGTCATCAGTTGCATGCAGCCCGAGCCGAACCGCGCCAGCACCGGCGGCAGGTCATCGGGCCGGCTGAAGTAGCTGGCGCCTACACTAAGCACAGAAAGCTGGTCCGGGTTCACATAGAAGGTCACCGTGCGCAGGTACTGATATTGGTCGGGGTGTAGAGGGCCGATCAACACGTGATCGTGGACCGGCTCGTAATGCTTGGCCGAATCGAGCCAGAGATCCATGAGTTGGTGTGAAGCTCGAAGACCCTCTTCGTCACAGAGGA
This sequence comes from uncultured Gaiellales bacterium, assembly GCA_964497095.1. Lineage (GTDB taxonomy): Bacteria > Actinomycetota > Thermoleophilia > RBG-16-64-13 > RBG-16-64-13 > CAVPLM01. The sequence continues at coordinate 1,683 of CAZCCL010000050.1, forward strand.
ACTCCACCATGTCCTTGCGCGGCCGCATGTCGACTCCCAGAAGATAAGGGGCCCCACAGCCGTGCTTATCCCGGGTGAGATGCAGAGTCTTGCCCTTTCCCCAAGGTTTGAACGAGGCGAAGACACATTGACGAGGCTTGGGGACCACAAGCGGTTCGAAAGGGACAGGATCGGGAGCATCGTAGAGGCCGATCAGCGGAGTCGATATCGACAGTCGGTCGAGGATCTTCGAAGGATCGGGCTGCATGGTCCCTCCTTTAGTGGCGCTCATTGTTCATCAGCTTGCCAGAGGAGGGGGTTCAACCGCAAGGGAGCGGCGGAGCGGACATTCCCCGCGGCCCCGTGGACGGAGGTGCGTCCCGCGTCTATGCTTGAGCACGAGTCCGGGTCGTGGCGGTGATACCGTACCAACCGAGCAGGGAACAGAACTCAGCAAAGGAGAGGCCATGATCGAGCCTTCCGACCTCACCTGCGGACACCACCACAGGAGCCACCACGAAGCCTGCTGACCTCTCCCTAGGAAAGGAAGATCATGTTTGTGGTCAACGTGCACGTCTGGGTGAAACCTGAATACGTCGAGCGGTTCAAACTGGCTACCAGCGAGAACGCCCGCCACAGCATCCAGGAGCCCGGCGTAGCCCGGTTCGATGTCCTGCAGCATCAAGACGATCCCGCGCGCTTTCTCCTGGTAGAGGTGTACCGGACGCCGGAGGCACCCGCTGCCCACAAAGACACGACCCACTATCAGACGTGGAGAGACACGGTGGAGCCGATGATGGCCCGGCCGCGTTCCAGTGACAAATACGCGAACGTCTTCCCCGCGGACGAGGATTGGTGACATGCGCTTCGAGTTCGCCACCGCCGAGAGGATCATCTTCGGCCCGGGAACGCTGAGGGAGGCCGGTCCCCTCGCCCGGAGCCTCGGCGGGCGCGCGCTGGTGGTGACGGGCGGCACGCCGACCCGCGCCGAGGCCCTGCTCCGCACGCTCGAAGAGCACGGAGTCGAAACGGTCGTCTTCTCGGTGGCCGGGGAGCCGCAGGTGGGCACGGTCATGGCCGGCGTAGAACTGGCCGCGAGCGAGCGATGCGACCTGGTCGTCGGTTTCGGCGGCGGCGCCGCCCTCGATGCCGGGAAGGCCATCGCGGCCATGATCACGAACCCCGGCGAGCTGCTCGACTACCTGGAGATCATCGGGCGGGCGCAGGAGTTGACCAGGTCTCCGGCCCCGTTCATCGCCATCCCTACCACGGCAGGGGCGGGTGCCGAAGTGACGCGGAACGCGGTGCTCGCGGCTCCGGAGCAGCGAGTGAAGGTCAGCCTCCGCAGTCCCCTGATGCTGCCGAAGATCGCCCTCGTCGACCCGGAGCTGACCTACGACCTCCCCCCTGCCGTCACCGCGACCACCGGGATGGACGCCTTGGCACAGCTGATCGAGCCGTTCGTCAGCACCCGCGCCAATCCGCTCACCGATGCGCTGTGCGCGGAAGGCATGACCCGAGCAGCAAGGTCGCTCCGGCTCGCCTTCCGGAACGGACGCGATACCGCCGCCCGCGAGGACATGGCAGTGGCCGGTTTGTTCGGAGGGCTGGCCCTCGCCAACGCGGGTCTGGGCGCGGTCCACGGCCTCGCCGGACCCCTGGGGGGCATGTTTCCCGCGCCCCACGGCGCCATCTGCGCGGCCCTCCTCCCCCACGTCGTGGCGACCAACCTTCGGGCTCTTAGGGAGCGGGAGCCCCAAGCTGAAGCGCTCCCCCGCTACCAGAAGATCGCGGAGCTCTTGACCGGCGAGGCCGGCGCGGAGGCCGAGGCGGTGGTGCAGTGGCTGCATAACCTGGTCGCCGACCTGCACATCCCGCCGCTCGCGACCTACGGCATCCGGAGCGACGCGGCCGGCGAGCTCGTCGAGAAAGCCGCGCGGGCGAGCAGCATGAAGGGCAACCCGATCGTGCTGACGAGGGAAGAGTTGGCCGTTATCTTCGAAGCGGCGCTGTAAGCGAATCAGCTCTGTGAGCTTCCGAGAGATTCGGGACAGACGTGAACAACCTCAGGAGGGATCCAAAGCCTCACCCGGGATCCCGGAGCGAGCCCCATCCGCTGAACGTCAGGACGGAGCACATGCACCATGAACGAGGGGGGAACGTCGACTTCCACTGAGGCGTGGATACTCCGCGTCTGGATGTCCCTTACCGTCCCCTCCAGCAGATTCATGCGGCCGGCGCCGCCCTCCGCCACAGACGCGTCGGAGGAATCGCCCGCGGCCCGCAACACGATCTCTTCGGCCGGAATGACCGCCACCGAGCCAAGTCCGGAGGACTCGCCGTGCCGGGCGTCGACCGCGATGTCGACGGCGCCGGCATCGGCGCCGGTATCGTCGGCGCTCCCTCCCCGCAGCCTGATGGTCGGGCCCCCGTCTTCGCCGCCAAAGCGGGAGATCGGGAACACGTTGCTCATCCCGATCAGCCGGGCGACTGCGGCATCGGCAGGCCGCCGCAGGATGTCTTGGTTGATGCCGAGCTGCCTCAGGCCCCCATCGATCAGCACGGCTATCCGATCACCAAGCGCAACGGCTTCGTCCAGATCATGAGTCACGTGCAGGACGGTGGTGCCCAACTGTTGGTGCAGGCGCTTCAGTTCGACCCTCAGCTCTTGACGGGTCCTCCGGTCGAGGGCGGAGAGGGGCTCGTCCAGAAGCAGCACGCCCGGTGCGATGGCCAGAGCCCGCGCCAGAGCAACCCGCTGCTGCTCCCCACCGGACAGGGTATCCGGGTACCGGTCGAGTAACTGCTCTATCCCCAGCAGGGAGGCCATCGCTACCACTCGGTCCTGGTCCACTCTGCTCCGGCCACTGCGGTCGCGCGCGCCCCCCAGACCCAGTCCGAAGGCGATGTTCTTTGCCACCGTCAGATGCGGGAAGAGCGCGTAGTCCTGGTAGACGAAGCCGACTTGGCGCCGCTCCGGCGTCTCCTCCGTCACGTCCCGGTCGCCGAACCAGATACGTCCCTTTCGGGGTCGTCTCAGCCCGGCCAGCGTCTCCAGCAGTACGGTCTTGCCCGACCCCGTCGGACCGAGGAAGACGAGGAACTCGCCTTCTTCCACCGTCAGTTCTTGGATGCGAAGCGAGAAGTCACCCGCAGCCACCTGCAAACCCTCGAGCCTGATCATCTTCCCCCGGTCCTCCTGCGCCGAGGCAAGAGAAAGACCCGGGTGACCACGAAGATGATCAGCGCCAGGACCAGCAGGAGCGCGGTTATCGGGAGCGCGGCGGACAGACCGAAACCGGCGAACCGCTCGTAGACGAGCACCGATATGACCTTGGGGTTGTAGGCAAGGATCACCACGGCGCCGAACTCGCTGATGCCCCGGGCCCACATGAGCACCGATCCCCCGACGATCCCCCGCCAGGCCAGAGGCAGGGTCACCCGCCGGAAGGCCGTGAAGGGACCGGCTCCCAGGGTGCGGGCCACCCGTTCCAGACGCTCGTCCACCAGCGCGATCGACTCCCGGGCGGTATCGATCAAGATGGGGACGCTCACGAACAGCATGGCGATGACGATGCCGGCCATGTTCTCCGTGAAATACACACCGACCGACTCGAGCGGCTCTCCGAGGATCCCTCTGCGTCCAAAGACCATGAGCAGCGCTATCCCGGCAGCGGTGTGCGGGATGATTATGGGCAGGTCGATGAGACCTTGTAGCAGGCTCTTGCCCGGGAACTCGCGGCGCGCGAGAAGATAGGCGAGCGGCATCCCCAGCACGAGGGCGATGGCGGTGGCGATGAACGCAGCCACGAACGTCACCCACAGGGAGGTGAGTACGCTCCGATCGCTGAGACCCGAGACCACATCCCCGGGGGAAGAGCCGATGAAGGTGGCGAGCAAGGGGAGGACCAGGAAGAGGACGACGAGAAGCCCCGCGAAAGAGAAGACCCAGTCGAGGCGACTGAATTCACGGATTCGGCTCATCGACGGGACCTCGTCAGTCGCTGGCGGTGCAGAGCGCCCTTATCGCCTCGGGTATGGCGTCGAGATTGTCGGCTAGGGCCGGAACGATCATGGGTTGGTAATTCTCCGCCATGATTCGTTGCCCTTCGGGACCGAGTAGGTACGCAAGGAAAGTGGCGGCGGCCTCCGGGTCTCCGGCATTACTGGGGATGGTGGCCCCATACCGTATGGATTCTCCCGGGAACTCCGGCTTGACGCTGGCGAAGCGCTGGAAGTCGAGCTTGACCGTCACCTTGGAGTAGTAGTCGTTCAGAGCCTCATCGGACAGATTGATCTCACTCGGAAGAGGGACGTAGTCCATCCCATGCTGCTTGACGACGCTCGTGTACTCGAAGCAATAGTCGAGATCCCCGGACTCGAGGAGGGGTAGCAGTTGGACGCTGTAGGGGCGCATGACGAGGGCGGAGCCGCTCTTGGTCTCGAGCACTTCGGGCACCTTGATCACAGTGACGCCCCCGCTCTCGGTGACCCGTATGGGCACCCGGAATTTGCCTCCGAAGACCTCCGCGAACAGCTCCGGCTGGTCGTACAGGTCCTCCGATAGCTGCACCATCATCAAAGCTCGGTACCCATTGGCGTCCAGGCGGGGATCGGCGGTGCCCAACCGGACACCCGGCCGGGTGATGATGTCGGTCCAGTCCTCGGCATCGACCTCCGCCGCGAACGCGCTCTCCTCGGTGTAGGCGAGGGTCATCTCGTTGGTGGCGAAGATCGCGTACCAGTCGGTATAGGGCTTTCCCGAATCCGGGTCCTTCACCTCGTAGAGAAGCATCGGGATCAGCCTGTAATCGGCGGTGATGACCACATCCGCCTCTTCGTGCAGGTCGCTTACGATCCGGACGGCCTGGATGCTCCCATGCCCCTCCATCTCTACGTCGACGTCGGGGTAGGTGGCCTCGAACTCTCGCTCCAGTTGGCCGAAGGGGATGATGAGACTGCCGGCGTAGAGCACACGGATGCTGGTCTTCTCGTTCTTGCCGGCCCCGCCGTCCGAGCAACCCGGCCCGATCACAGCCGTCGCCAAGAGAAGGGCGGCGAGGACGCCGACAACGGATCGGGTGAGTGTACGACGGGTGCGGAGCATGACCATGCGCCCCGGCGCGCTACTGGGCGGGAAGCAGCGCCTTGATCTCGACCACTCCGCCCAGCATGTCCGCGGCTTCGATCCCTTCGCCCACGAGGCGAAGAGGCCAGTATTCCTCGGGAAGAGCCTCCCCGTTCAGCTTGTAGGCGACGATCAGATCTTTCTTGTAGTACATCGTCTTGCTGTTCACCGTTACCGAGCTCCCGTCCGCCGCCACAAGCTCGACGTCGTAGCCGGCCTGGGCCAGCTCCCGGTTGTAGGCCGGCCCCTCGTGGACGTTCTCGTCGTCGCAGCGCCCCACCAAGAGGTACAGAGGGATGCCCGTCCACTTATTCCCGTCGGCGTCGGTCCAGTCCGTTCCATGACAGCCTTCGTTGGCCCCGGTCTCGAAAGTCGGGCGGTCTATCTCCTCGGTCACCGCTCCGGAGAGTGTCAGAGTCCACTCATTCTCGATGGGCTTGACTTCGAGCTTCGTGACCCACTTGACCCACCAGTGACCGTCGGTCACCTGATCCTCCTGGGGGCTGACGATGGCAAAGCGTAACGTTCCCTCGCCCTCCGGGTCCAAGGGTTCGCCGTCTCTCTCATAGGCGATGATCGCTTTGAGCGGCCCTGCCGGATCGTTCTCCTCACCCGTGACCATGTCGTAGGTCAGGAAATCCCCCGAGCTCAACTGAGTGTAGGACATAGTCATCTCGTAGCCATCCTTGGCCATTATGCTGACAGCCATGTCCTCGGGCAGCCCGCCTACGGAGGCGAACAGATCCTCCACCAGAACACCCTTCATGAGACCGGGCGGGTATATGCGCCCGGTCGAGCTCTTCATGCCCCCGTAGCCCTCCGTGGCCTGCATGTCTTTGATCTCATCGAGCGAGTATGAAGCGGTGCCATCGGGGCCGACGACCTCCAGAACGGCTTCACCGGCCCCACCTGCGGCAGAGCTGGCGGTCGACCCCGAGCCATCCGTAGTAGCCGTCGTTTCCTCATCTGATTCACCACAGGCACCGGCGAACACCAGGGCTGCAACAAGCACGAATGCCAGAATGCCCAGCCACCGACGGTCCCTAGCCGACTTCCACATGCTCCAGCTCCTTGACGCTTCGATTGGGGTGTGAGACGTTTTCTTATACCATTGTATGGATTCAAATACTACATGAGCGGGAACAAGTCACCCGACTCGTGGGGCAGAGTGGCCGAGCGCACGGAGAGGGAAGGCGAATGGGGATCTTTGGGAAGAGCCACGCAAAATTTGCGCCTATGCTGGCTCTGGTCACGGTCATGGCACTGGCCGTCGCAGTAAGCGCCTGCGGGGGAAGCGACGACTCGACGGCGACCTCTGCGGTGGACACAGTATCGAGCGACGCCGGCCCGGCAAGCAGCACTACGACCGGCTCGGCCACCACAGGCAGTCTGTCCCTGCATGACAGGATCCAGCAGGAACAGACAGGCAGTACCCCGACGGCCTCCGTCACCACCACAGGCGCCCAAACGAACACGACGGTCGCCGGCGGGACGACCACCACCTCCCAGAATCCGACGACCACGGGCAATCCTACGGGCACCACAGCCAAGTCCACTACCACCACCAGCTCCCCTGCCACCACTGCCAAGCCCACCACCACCACCGCCAAGGGGCCGATCGTCCTGACGGTCGTCGGACCCTCGGGCACGGAGCAACTGAGCATGGCGGACCTCAAGGCCATGTGGGCCACCTCAGGCTACGGCGGCTGGAAGAACCAATTGGGCAACATCACTCCCCCCGTGTCCTGGAAGGGCGTGGCTTTGACGAATCTCATCGACCTCGTGGGTGGGGGGAGTTCGGTCGTGGTGACTGCTTCCGACGGCTACGAGCAATCCTTGTCTGCCGGCGAACTGAGCGGCGCCGTTACCACGTACGACCCCGCTACCGGTGAGCAGATAACCGGCATCAACGGCAGCATAGCCGTCATCGTCGCCTACGCGAAGGGTGGGAGTGCCATCACCGGCGATGAGGGTCCGCTCCGCATCGCTTTCGTAAGCCCCGCGAAGGACCAGGTCACCGACAGCGCCATGTGGGTACGCATGGTCAATCGGATCACGGTGAGATAGGAGAGTGAAAGGAATGCCCGTGAGAACCAGAACACTAGTTACAACCGTGTTGCTGGCCGCTCTGCTTGTGGTCGCCACCGCGGCACCGGCCTTTGCCGCGTGGTTCCCCGACACCGACGGCCACCCGTACGAAGCCAGCATCCTCGCGCTGGCCGACCGTGGAATCGTGAATGGCTATGACTCGGATCACTTCGGTCCCGACGATCCGGTCATCCGCCAGCAGTTCGCCAAGATGATCGTGCTCACCCTGGGTCTGCCGGTGACCGAGGCCGACTGGCAGGACGCGACCAAGCCCTTCGTCGACCTGGATACCGACGATCTGTCCAAGCTCTACCCCCATGAATACGTGGCCGTTTGCGCCCTTAACAACGTCACCAATGGAACCGACGCCACACATTTCTCGCCCTACCGCAACATCACCCGCCAGCAGGTGATCACGATGGTGGTGCGGGCGGCCGATAACCTCGCCCCCGGCACCCTCGAAGCCGTGCCTGCCGGATGGAAGGGAGTGCTTAGCGACCCCGGTCCCCCGCACGGACCCAATGTCGTCAAGGCCGAGTACAACGGTCTCCTCGATGGCATTCGAGCCGACCTCTCCGCGCCCGGGTTGGCCGGCTGGGACACGAACAAGAACGCCACCCGCGGAGAGGTGGCCGAGATCCTGGCTCAACTCCTCTACCGGACCGGGAAGGTGCTCACGCTGACCGGCCCTGCGGGCACTCAGGAATTCAGCATGGCCGAACTCCAGGCCCTTCCGGCCACTGAGGGCTACGGGGGCTGGAAGAACAGGGTCGGCACGATCGTCGGACCCGATGTCTACAGGGGGGCGGCGATCGACTACCTGATGGGCCTGGTCGGGGGCGGGACCGCGATCACCGTGGTCGCCTCGGACAACTACGAACTCGAATTCGACGAAGACGCGGTCGACGGCGTGGTGACGATGTACGACCCGACTACGGGCGATGAGATCACCGACATCGATGGTGAACTCACCATGATCCTCACCTACTCGGTGAACGGAGACCCGTTGCCTTCTGAAAACGGCGCGCTACGCATCGGATTCGTAAGCCCCATGAACGATCAAGTGACCTACAGCGGCAACTGGGCGAAGCTCGTGGCCCGCATCGAGGTCCACTAGCGCGAGACCTTCAGGTGATCAAGAGTGGACGGAACGCAAAGCGAAAGGAACGGAGATGAAGAAGAGGCATCTGGTTTTGGGGCTGCTGATCGCAATGGTGCTGGTGTTGGCACTGGCGGTGCCGGCCTCGGCGTCGCAGTTCACGGACGTCGACGGTCCCTACGCCGCCGACATCGACAACCTGGCTTGGTGGGGCATCGTGAACGGATATCCCGATCATACCTTCAAGCCCGACAACCTCCTGCTGCGCCAACAGTTCGCCAAGATGGCCGTTCTCACGGCGGGCTACCCTGTGACCACCGCGGATGTCTGCACCTTCAAGGATGCGCCGGCCATCGATCCGGCCAATCCTCTCTATCCCGGTAGCTACGTGGCTGTCGCCGCCGCTAACGAGATCATCCTCGGTTATCCGGACAACACCTTCGGCTTCTATGACAATGTCACCCGGCAGCAGGTGATCAGCGTGGTCGTCCGCGCGGCAGGCGACACACTCACGGAGGCTCCTGTCGGCTGGCAGGGCATCTTCGACTACTCCGACCCAGCCCACGGCCAGAACATCAAGAAGGCCGAGTACAACGGCCTCCTGGCAGGCATCCAGGATATCTACAACTGGGATCCCGGTCTCCCTGCCACCCGCGCTGAGGCTTCCTACCTGCTGAACCAACTGCTCGGCAAGATCGGCAACCCGGCCGAGGGGGCCAGCGGAGCGATCAAAGTGAGCGGGATGGTGGACAACCCCATGGGACTGAGCGTCGGGCGGCTACAGAACATGGGAACCGTGACCCTGATGCTCGAGCACCCCAAGAACGGACTCACGGAGTATACGGGGGTGCGCTTCAGCGTCCTCTTCGAGAAGCTGGGAGTGCAGGCTGGCGCTGTCGACATGGTCGCTGTCGCGAGCGACGGCTATACGTTCACCGTCAAGGTGACGGACATCGAAGCGGCTCCCGACGCGTTGCTTGCCATCGATGGTGGGAAACTCAACCTGGCGATACCCGGGCAATCGAGCAAGGCCTGGGTCAAAGACGTGGTGTCGCTCGAGTTCAAATAGCAGCTTCTAGTCGCTCGTTCGAGCGAAGGGCACCCCGGACCTGTTCGGGGTGCCCTTCGTCGTTCTCACCCAGACGGCGCAGCCCCCGCGCGGTGCCGATTGGGCCTCGGCCTTTGGGGGAATAGTCCGGTCACCGTGGTTCACCGCCGCCGACCGAAAGGAGATCCCGTAGATGGGCATCAAAGGGACCAGGACGGAACAGAACCTGCTGAAGGCATTCGCGGGCGAGAGCCAGGCCCGCACCCGTTACACCTTCTTTGCCGGCCAGGCGAAGAAAGAGGGCTTCGAGCAGATCGCCGCCATCTTCCTCGAGACGGCTGACAACGAGAAGGAGCACGCCGAGATGTTCTTCAAGCATCTGGAAGGCGGGCCGGCGGAGATCGTCGCCACGTATCCTGCGGGCAGGATCGGCACGACCGCCGAGAACCTTCTCGCCGCCGCCGAGGGCGAGAAAGAGGAATGGGGAGAGCTCTATCCCGGTTTCATGGCCATTGCTGACGAGGAGGGTTTCCCTGAAGTCGCCGCCTCGTTCAGGGAGATCGCCGAAGTCGAGGAACAACATGAGCTTCGCTACCGGAAACTGCTCGCCAACGTCGAGAGCGGTCGGGTCTTCGCACGCGACACAGTCGTCAGATGGCATTGCCGGAACTGCGGGTACATCCATGAGGGCACCTCTGCCCCCGAGGTTTGCCCGGCCTGCAAGCACGCTCAGTCATACTACGAGCTCTGGGTCGAGGCCTATTGACAGCACTTCCCGGTTGAGCCCGGGAGTGGAGGCACGTCCGCGGTCGGACGGTGATCGAGAGACGGTCAGTTCGATCGTGGCTGGCCGGCAGTGCTGGGTAGAGGGGAGGAACCCGCTCCCCCGGAGAGACAACTGACGAACACCCGGACGATCTCGGGGTCGAACTGAGTGCCGCTCCCTTTGACGAGTTCCGCAAGGGCCTCTCGCGCATCCAGAGCGGCGCGATACGGCCGGTCGGTGGTCATGGCCGAATAGGCGTCCGCCACCCCTAGGATCCTTGCGAACACGGGGATCTCCGTTCCCCGCAGCCGAGCCGGATAGCCCGCGCCGTCCCAACGTTCGTGATGGGAGACGACCGCCTCCCGCACCTCGATCAGATCCGGCAGATGCTGTGCAATCATCATGCTACCGATCAATGAGTGCTGGTTCATGAATTCGATTTCGTCCAGCGTGAGCGCCCCGGGCTTGCGCAGGATGCGATCCGGTACGCCTATCTTCCCCACGTCGTGCAGTAGAGACGCCACTCGTAGCATCTCCTGCTGCTCCTTGCTGAGACCGAGGGCGCGGGCGACAGCGGCAGTCTGCTCGGCCACCTGTGCGGAATGCCGCCTGGTGTAGTGATCTTTGTTGTCGACGGCGCTGACTAGCGCGTCCAAGGTGCTGAAAGCTTGAGCGTCTACAGCCTCTCCGCCGATCGACTCGCTGCGTACGGTGACGGTGTCGCCCCCCCAGCGTTTGGATTCGTAGAGGTTGGCGTCGGCTATGGCAATCAATGACGCTGCGTCCTGCCCGTCCTCCGGGAACGAAGCGGCACCGAAACTCATGCGCAAGGGGATCGAGGCGCCGTCGGGAGCCATGTAGGGGAGGGAGTTGAGGGCTGCCCGCAGGTGGTCGGCCAGCGTGCGGGCGCCGGCCCGATAGGTTTCCGGAAGGATCAAGATGAACTCGTCGCCACCAAAACGGCCCACGAAATCGGAGGCCCGACTCCTGTGTTCGAGGAGACCGGCCACCCTCTTGATGATCTCATCCCCCACGGGATGCCCATAGGTGTCGTTGAAGAGTTTGAAGTTATCGACATCTGCTATGAGGATCGAGAAGGTCCCCTGGTAACGCCGGGCCCGCCCCACTTCCATCTCGAGTTGCTCCAGAGATCTGCGGCGGTTGTAGAGACCGCTCAGCGAGTTGATCTCGCCCAAGGCCTTTATCTCCTCGTACAGGCGCGTGTTCTTGAGCGCCTGAGCGACCTGGCTGGCGAAGAGCATGATGGTCGATCGCTTGTCGGCGGGGAACTCGCTGGGTCTGAAAGACGCAGAGATGATGAGCCCGACCGGCTGGCTATCGGCGTACAGCGGCACCAGGGCAAGCGAGCGGAAACCCCCGAGATCCGGCTGCGCCCGACCGAACAGACGCTCCTGCTCGCTCGACGCCAATTCCGAGACCGACTCGATGAACAAGGCGGGGGAGCCACTGAATACCGCCCGTAGAAGTCCGTTCGCCTCCTGATCGAGTGCACCGTCCGCCTGGTCGCAACCGAACAATCCGGGCAGAGTGGCGTAGCCGGGCGTCTGGCGGCAGAATGCCCGCAATCCCTGCAACTGGCGCTCTTCACCGTGCAGCCGGAGCAACCACACCTCGTCCGCCTCGAAGATGTCCAGGGCCACGATCTCGAGCTGTGCCAACGCATCCGTTATCTCCAGGCTGCCCCCAAGGGTGACGCTCGCCTGTTGAAGGTGCTGGAGGTGACGGTGGGCTTTTTCCAGATCTTGGTGTCTTCCCTGGAGTTCTTCAAGGGTCCCAGAGAGGCTCCGGGCCTGCTTCTCCTGCTGGTTGCGGGTGCTCTCGAGTTGAGAGAGAGTCGAGTCGATCGTCCGAGCCAAGACCGCCAGCTCGTCCTTTCCACCGACGGCAAGCGGGGCGAGGTCGCCCTGTCCCGTCTTGACGTGCCGCACCTGGGCCGTCAGTTGCGCGAGTCTTCGGAACAGCGACCGTTCCAGAAGCCTGTTTGCAGCCAAGCCGAACACTATGACCACGCCGATCAGAGCGAACATGAAGTAGAGTACGCTCCTACTGCCCTCCTCGTAGACCGTCCTGGGGATATGCACTCTCAGGACTCCGACGGGCTTCCCAAAGACATCCTCGAGCAAGGAGTAGCCGGCCACGGCACCGCTTCCGAACGCCGCAATGAACGCTTCAGCCGGCCGGTCCCCCGCAGCGGCCGCCTGTCCGACCTCGGCCGGGAGCTCTTCCGCCGACAGGGGAAGGAATCCCAGCGAGAGTCTTGTCTCGTTCTCGAGCTCGGCTAGTTGAGCCGCATCGAGCCACCGACCCATGATGAGAGCCCCGTGGACCGGACCTTCGCCCTTGCTCGCAAGTATCGGTTGGGAGTCGATGAGCATCGGACCTTCGGGCAGCATCAGCAGGCCGGAGAGCCGGCTGTCCACGCTTGTGTGCTTGAGAAGCGGGCTTTCCGTCCCCAGATACTCACTGAGCCCTACGGGCAGAGAGGTCGTCTTCGCGGTCTTCAGGTCGAAGCCCCTACCCAAGGCCATGGTCCCGTCTTTTCGAGCCAGGACCACCAGGTTGACAGCGGATCCGGTGAAGAACGAATCGCTGAGATTGGTCTCCGGGTAGGCCTGGTTCCGCCCCTCCAAGAAGGCCACCGTATCGTCCCAAGAGGCGTATCCGTAGACGGTAGCGCTCAGTTCCGTCAGCTCTCGGTTCAGCGCCGCCTTCGCGCGGGCGACCTCCTCCTGCACCTCAGCGGTCTCCACTTTGGTGAAGCCGCGCATCAGCACCGTCTGCGAGACCACGAGGATCGCTGCCACTGCCGCGATCAAGGTGAATCCGACAATCAAGTAGGTCTTCCAGCGAAGCGACAAGGGGACTCCAGAAGAACGGCTTAGAACGACTATTTCGCTTACTGGCGATATCGGCCCCAAACCAACCCCACTTGAGATTGGCACGGCCACCGATGCACGCGATAATGGCCGGTATGAGCGTCTACGAAGACGTCAGACTGGAAGGCCACATCATCGACACGCTTGTGTTGCCCCGAGTCCTCGACGACATCCTGGAGCGAGGGGGTGAGTACCGCATCCTGCGGTTCCGTCTGGGGCGGCAGAAGGACGACCGCTCCCTCGCTCTTCTTCGCGTCACCGCTTCGACCCAGGAGCACCTGGAGGGCATACTGCGCGATCTACAGAAGCACGGGGTGGAGATAATCGAACAGGACGACGTGCGTCTGGAACCGGCTCCTTTGGACGGCGTCTTTCCGGAAGACTTCTATTCCACCACCAACCTCGAGACCCTCATCCGCCTCGATGGGCACTGGATCCCCGTGCAGTGGCCGGAGATGGACTGCGGCATCGCCGTGGACGCCATGGAGGGCGCAGCCCGCACCGTGCCCTTGATACAGGTCCAGGCCGGGGACCCGATCGTCGTGGGGACCCGGGGCATCCGGACGGTACCGCTGGGCCGCGATCGAGCCTCTCGGGCGTTCGGGTTCATGGGCTCGGCGGTGTCGTCGGAGAAACCGAAGCGCCTGGTGGTGGCCAGAGTGTCTCGCCTGATGCGGGATATCAGAGCCGAAGGCAAGAAGACGATCGCCGTCCTCGGGCCGGCTGTGGTGCATACCGGAGCCGCCCCGGCCTTCGCCCGACTGGTGGCCGACGGCTGGATCGACGTGGTCTTTGGAGGGAACGCGGTCGCGGTGCATGACATCGAGTCGGCGTTCTTCGACACCTCACTCGGCATCAACCTGACCAAAGGCGAATCGGTCGAAGGTGGCCATGAACACCATCTGCGCGCTATCAACCGCATTCGCCGCTGTGGCGGCATCCGCCAAGCGGTAGAGCAGGGCGTGCTGACCACCGGACTCTTCCACGAGATCGTAAGACAGGGCGTGCCCTACGTGCTCGCCGGGTCCATCCGCGACGACGGGCCCCTACCCGACGTGATCACCGACGCGGTGGAGGCCCAGCAGCGCATGCGGGAGCACGTGCACGACGCCGGGCTCTGTCTGATGCTCTGCAGCATGCTCCATTCCATCGCCACCGGCAATCTGCTGCCCGCGTCCGTGCGCACGGTGTGCGTCGATATCAATCCGGCGGTGGTCACCAAGCTCTCAGACCGGGGGACCTTCCAGGCCATCGGGATCGTGACCGACGTGGGGCTCTTCCTCGATGAGCTTGCCACCCAACTGAGCGACGCGACCGACGTCCGCAGCAGCGACGGGGGCGGCGCGGATGGCTGAGAAGGCGAGAGGAGAGGGTGAGAGCAGACAAACCACCGGATCGAAGCGGGGGATCATCCTGATCTTGGCCGGACTGGTCCTCACCGGCCTCATTGCAGGCTACAGTTGGTTGCGCGGCTTGCCTCGCTAGGTGGCCCGCCCCGCTAGGCAGCCCTGCCCGGTAGGCTGGGTGGCCCGGCCCGTTAGGCTGCTTATCCCGCCTTCCGCACCTTCCAGATCTGTTCTCCCGGCCAGCGCCTGTACCACTCCCGGTCCGAGTAATCTCGGAAGCTGCTCACGGCGTCCGGAGGGGGCCGCAACTCGATGAGGTCTTCGATCACGAGACCGTGAGCCCGGAAAAGCCTGATCCAAGCCCCGTAGGGGAGCATGAAATCCACATACCCGTCGAAGGGTAGAGCCCACATCCCGAAATAGTCCATAAGCAGCCGGTCTCCGGGGTGATCGCTGTCCTCCGGATAGCACATCTGGATGATGGGGGTCGCCCCGCAGAAGGCCAGCAGTCCACCTGGTCGCAGCAGACGGGCAGCCTCCGGCACGGTCTCGTAGGGATCGGCGAACGTCATGGCGCCGTAGTCGCAGAACACGATGTCGAAGCTCTGGTCGGCGAGGGGCACGGCTTCCGCGCTCGCATGCACGAGGGGGAACTCCGCACCGGCTTCCGTCATGAGTCTGCGGGCGTGGGCCAGCTGATTCTCAGACAGATCGAGACCCACCGGCCGGGCACCGATGCTGGCCAAGGCGATCGACCACTGCGCCGCCCCGCACCCCAACTCCAAGATGTCGCGCCCCTTCACGTCTCCCAGTACCTGCAACTGGCTCTCCGGGATCTGCCAGACCCCCCACGCCAGACCGCCTGAAGCCGCGAGCTGCGGGCCGTGATCAGCCTGGTAGGTATCGCTGTCTGTATTCCAGCTGTCGCGATTGGTGGCCGCTTGATCAGAAAGCGAACCGGGGTCGAGCTCCGGGATCTCCAGCATTCTCCGCTCCTTTGCCCATAGGTGCCGACCGACGGATTCATGCATCGTACCCTGTAGGGAGGGCGAACGTGAGAACATTGGACCCGCAGTCTGTGGGACTCCACGATCTTTGACGTCACAGAGAAAGGTAGGACCGATGCAGGAAGCGAATCCTCGCGTACTCCTCAGCACCTCGCGCGGAGACATCACCGTCGAACTCGACCAAGAGAAGGCCCCTGTCACCAGCGAGAACTTCCTCGCTTATGTAGCCTCCGGCCACTTCGACGGCACGGTGTTCCACCGGGTCATCCCGGGCTTCATGATCCAAGGGGGCGGCTTCACGGCCGACATGAGCCAGAAGCCCACCAGCTCCCCCATCGACAACGAAGCCGACAATGGCCTCAAGAACGACCGGGGGACCCTCGCCATGGCCCGGACCTCCGACCCGCACAGCGCCACCAGTCAGTTCTTCATCAACCTGACCGACAATGACTTCCTCGACCACAAGGCAAAGAGCCCCCAAGGCTGGGGATATGCGGTGTTCGGCAGAGTGGTCGCAGGTTTGGAAGTGGTGGACACCATCGCCCAAGTACCCACCGGAACATCCGGGCCCCACTCGGACGTCCCCAAGGAGCCGGTGGTCATTGAAAGAATAAGCCTGGTGGAATAGCGACCGTCAGGCGCTAACTAGGACCCGGCGTTGGCTAGGACCATTTGTGTGGGATCGGTGAGAATAAAAAGGACGCTGGTATGAGGCGGTCGCTGAAAGGGCGTGGATCGACGATCTCTCGGTGGTCGCTTCCCTTGGGCGATCCCCTGCTCGGGGTCCTGCTTCTGTCGGCGGTCCTGATCGTCACGTTGGTCGAGCTGGTCGGCCCTCTGCCGTCCGTCTCCGCCTCCACCGTAGTCTCGCGGGAGAAGATAGAGGCGGCTCCGCCCCTCGATCCACTCGCCCCCCCGACTCTCAGCGCGACCGCGGCGATCGTGATCGACATGGAGTCCGGGAACATCGTCTTCTCGCACAACGCCAACGCGCGACTTGAGATGGCGTCGACCACCAAGATCATGACCGCGGTCGTAGCCTTGGAGTCGCTCCCTCTGGACAAGAAGGTCACCATATCCGGAGCAGCTGCGGCGACCGGTGGATCGGCGCTGGGACTCCGGCAGGGTGATAAGTACACCGTCGAGCAACTCCTGTACGCCTTGCTGGTCCCGAGTGCGAACGATGCCGCTGTCGCGTTGGCCCAGGCCTCAGCCGGAAGCGTGAAAGAATTCGTGGCCAAGATGAACGCCAAAGCCGAGTCCCTCGGCCTCACCAACACCCACTTCGTCAACCCCCATGGATTGCACGATCAGAAGCATTTCTCTTCCGCGAAAGACCTGGCGACCCTGACGCAGTACGCGATGAAGAACCCTGTCTTTCGGCGCATAGTGGGCACCCGTGAGTACGATCTGTTCCGGCCCGGCGAGGACGCACCGCTCAAGCTCAAGAATCACAATGCCCTCCTGAAGCGGGCGGCCTGGGTGACCGGAGTGAAGACGGGATCCACCCCCTACGCCGACTACTGTCTTGTCGCCTCGGGCACGAGAGAAGGGGTCTCCCTTATTGCCGTGCTGCTGGGGGCAGCGAACGACGATCTCCGCTGGAAGGAGGGCCGGGCGCTCCTCGAATACGGGTTCAGTTGCTACTCGAGGACCGTGCTTGCCGACCAAGGTGAGTTGCTCGCCGAACTTCAG
>CAZCCL010000051.1:0-18473 GCA_964497095.1 uncultured Gaiellales bacterium
CCACGAACCGGAGGAGACCTCGGCCAGCGCCCCGGAGATGCTTACGGAGTACCCGCTGGTGGTCACCAGTGTCCACGGGGCGAACTACGTGCATTCCCAGGACCGCTACCTCGAGGGACTACGCAAGAAGGAGCCCGAACCGCTCGTGAGCATCCACCCCGAGACCGCCGCCGCTCTCGGCATCTCTGAGGGTGACCCGGTGTTCATCGAGAACAAGCGCGGCCGGATCAAGCAGAAGGCGACCCTCACGACCGGGATCGACCCCCGGGTGGTGAGCGTAGGCTACGGCTGGTGGTTCCCGGAACGAGGAGCCTCAGAGATGTACGGCTGGGACGAGGCCAACCTCAACGTTCTCACCGATGACGGCCCACCCTACAGCCCCGAGATAGGCTCGCCCAAGATGAGAGGATTCCTCTGCAAGGTGTACGAGGCGGAATAGCCTCTTTTGCATGAGGAAAGGAGCACCCATGTCGGACGACCCCCTCCAGCACGACAGCATGATCAAGGAATACGACCTCCCGGTCACTATGCGGGACGGCATCACGCTGTACGTAGACGTCTATCGTCCCGATGCCCCGAACAAGTTCCCGGTCCTCTACACCTGCGCCATGCACAACAAGGACCTGCAGCGGGTGGAGGTGGCAGAGAACCTCAAAGTGGGGCAGCCGGCTTGGTCGACCCAGTGGTACGGCGTCCTCGAGGGCGGTGACTCGAAGCGCTTCGTGGCCAACGGCTACGTGCACGTCATCGGCCAGGTGCGGGGCGGGCACAAGAGCGAGGGCGACCTCTTCACGAACGACGACTGGGACCATTTCGACACCATGGAGTGGATCGTGGCCCAGCCCTGGTGTGACGGCAACATCGGCATGGTAGGGCTGTCCGCGTTCGCGGCCGAGCAGTGGCGGGCGGCCGCTCAAGGGCACCCGGCGCTCAAGGCCATCTTCCCTCTCGATGCGGGGGGATGCTACGGGGGCCTGGAAGGCTTCCGTGACCAGCACCCAGGCGGCGTCATCCAGACCATGCCCTACCACATCGGCCTCTACAACAGCCTCCATACGCACATCGGCTTGCCCCCGGAGCTTCCCCCGCCGGTAGAGGCCGCTTGGCAGGAAGCCATGCAGAATCCCGACTACATGATGTACGTGAATCTGTACAACATCCTCACCCTGCGTGGGCAGCGGGACGCGGGAATGTTCTACCCTCTCCTTTTCCCCTTCGAGCGCCCGGGCACGGTCGAGCACACGGAAGAAATGCTCAAGAAGATCAAGATCCCCTTCACTACCGGGGCGTTCGCCGGTGCCTACACCTACAAGATGCACTGGCAGGGGGCTCAGCACTTCTTCGCCGGCGTGGACGTGCCCCACAAGAGGCTTCTACTCACGCCACCGGCCCACGCCGAACGGCCCTTCCACCAATGGCATGACGAGATCATCCGCTGGTACGACCACTGGCTCAAGGGGATCGACAACGGGGTGATTGACGAGCCCCCGGTGAAGACCTGGGTCATGGGTGCGAACAAGTGGCGCGAAGGCACGGGCTGGCCGCTTCCGGAGACGCAGTGGACCGAGTACTACCTGCACAGTTGGGAGAAACTGGACACTAGGGGACATCTGCCGGCGACGCAGACCTTTGTGAACGAGCCTCCCGACGCTTTCGTGCAGATGCCGCCCACCCAGACCAACAAGATCGAGCGGCTCCGCTATATGACCGAGCCTCTAGCGGAGGATACGCTGGTGATAGGGCCCATCTCCCTCACCCTCTTCGCCTCCCTCGACCAGGACGACACCAACTGGATCGTCATACTCAAAGACGTCGGTCCTGATGTCTCGGTGCAGACCGCCCGCAAGGGTGAGCGCGAGGTCCCTGCGGACCTGCCGGAACGGGAGCTCACCCGGGGCTGGCTCAAGGCTTCCCGGCGGGCCATCGACCCGGAGCGCTCCAAGCCCTGGAAGCCCTGGCACTACCTTTCACCGGACAAGATCCAGCCGGTGATCCCCGGGGAGGTGAACGAGTATCAGATAGAGATCCTGTCGACGGCCAACCTGTTCAAGGAGGGGCACCGGATCTGCCTCGATATCACCTGCCTCGATCTGACCGAAGGTGTGGCAGGCGAGACGAGCGTGGAGTACATCCCCAACCACGTATGCTCGAGCAAGACGGTGTTGCACAACGTCTACCACAACGCAGACTATCCGTCATACCTGCTGTTGCCGGTGATCCCGAAGTGGTGAGGGCACAACTTTCTCATTCCAAGGGGCATCTTCTTCGAAATCGGCGGGCGGGGAGCGCCCACGCGTGCAGCAGCAGTCATCTCGTGGCCGCGTGACCGCCGGCGGTCAGATCAGCGAGCGCAGCCGCTCGTTCGTCTCTCGAAGGTCGAAGCGTTTCGGATCGAAACCCGGTCCTACCCAGCTCCGGGACTCTTCGTATTCGGGATCGGCGGGGTCGGAAAGGGCCTCGAGGAGGCTCTCGTAGCCTGACACTCCCCCCGAATCCTCCGGAGGAAAGGCGCGGGCGCCCTCGAGCACGAAGGGGTGGGCGCCGCCCGGTGCTTGGGCGAGCGCCTCCTCGACCTTGACTTCGACCTCCCAATGATCACCGAAGTCATATACGTACGTGAAGACAGTGCCCGCCGTCAAAGGAAGACCGTGTAGGCGGTACAGGTCTTCGTCGTAGACAGGCACCACTTCCCGGGGAGCGGGCTGTCCGTAGCGCTTATCGGCAATGACGAACTCATGTTGGTGAGCGTCATCCCAGTCGGCGAGGACCTGGATCAACTGGTGCAGCTTCTTCAGGGTGATCCCGCTGGGTACACGGAGCCTTCGCCAAATGGGCGGCTTGACCTCAAGTAGCGTCAGCTTCAACTGCAGAACGGAGGCCATAGGCATTGCTCCTAATTCATTTTTGGGAGGAGACCTCTTCCGGATCGACTTGGAAGGGATCGATGATACGAACGCCGTCGAAAAGACGATCGTGCTCCAAGTCTTCGGTCAGTAGCCAGCGGCAGCCGGCCGTCTGAGCGGCAGAGACCACTAGCGAATCCCACCAGGACAGCTTGTGGCGATCTTGGACGATCCAGGCTCCCTCGATCACGGCACGGTTCGTGGGTATCGGACTCCACGCCATCAGGTTGCAGAGGTCGGCGCGTGCCTGTTCGCGATCGAGCCCGGGCCGCAGCTTCTCCGTCACCACCACGTAGTACTCGTTCAGCACTTGGGCGCTTGTTCGTCCGGAGCGGGCGGCCCAGAGCGACCGCAACCACCGCTCGGCCGCCTGCTGTTTTCGTGATTCCGACGCGTCGCGGGCATACACGAGAACGTTGGTGTCGACGAAGTAGGAAGCGCTCATGCGCGAACCGCGCTTTGCTCGGGTGCAGGTCGCGTGGGAGTAGGGTGGAGGCCGGAGTTCATCCTATCGAGCGGTCGTGGATCTCATCCCGTGCGGGATACCGACCGGTAGTCTTGAGCTCCCGGGGGGTGACGGCCAGGTACTGCTGCATGGCCGCCTCGTATCTCTCCTCCTGAAGCATGCGCTCGCGCAGCAACTCTCCAAGAAGCCGGGAGACGCTCGTCTCGAGACGGGCCGCCCAGATCCGCGCCCAGCGGGCAACCTCCTCATCGAGAGTAACAGTGACATTCTTCATGAACACTATTCTAGTGTAACACGAGATTCTTGTCAACCAGCACTTTTCTCCGTGAGCCTCTGCACGATGTCCTCAGCATAAGCCCTCCCCTTGCTGCTCGTCTGTCATACCAAGGTTTGACCGCGCGCTGGGTGGATCCGTCGGCTTGCGCGGAGATGTACTAGGGGATGGATACGCTCGGACGAGCGGCGCCATCGCCCGCCCTGGCGAACTCAGTAGTAGACGTCGACGGGCGTGCCTTTCGGCAGGTCCCGGTACAGGTCGACCGCCGTCCACACGGGAACACGAATGCACCCGTGGCTGGCCGGGTAGCTAGGGACGCTTTCGTAGCCGTGGATGGCCGTCTTGCTCACGATATACGAGGGGTAGTACATCCGGCCCTCGAGGGTGACGCACTCCACCCAACCCTCGTATTTGACCCCCACCGTGTGGTGGCCGGTCCGGGTGCCGAGCTTCCCGGTCGACACGTGTACGATCTTCCAGACCTTGTTGTCGGTGATCATGAAGAGCACCTGCCGGGTGAGATCGACTTCGCATCGGGTGCCGGCCGAAGAGCGGCGTGGGCTCGGTGTCTGGGCGGTGAAGAGGCGCTGCCAGACCTTGGCCCCCACGCTGCCGTCCCGCTTGAGTCGTTCGACCTTCTGGAAGGCCATCACCGCGTCCCTGGTACGGCGGTCATAGACTCCGTCCACGGGGCCGCAGGGGTAGTCGAGGGCGGTAAGCCTAGCCTCGAGGAAGGACACAAGGGTCCCTTCAGAACCCACCGATTGCGTGGGATAGGCCGAGACGGCAGGCAGTTCTACGGGGTAGGCGTTCTTGGCCTCGATGGGTTGCAGGAAGGCTCGGTAGAGCATCACCGCCATCTGTGCTCGGGTGAGATTGAACTCGGGATAGAACCAGCCGTCGACCGAGCTTTCGATCACTCCCAGGCGGTACGCGTTGGCGACCGAAACAGCGTGAGAAGGGGCTATCAGCGACCGGTCGCGGAAACCCACCAGCCACCCAGCCGCCTCTTCTTTCGTCAGATCGTATTGGACTGTGGACCCGGGACGGCTCTCGAGGAAGAACTCTAGGCAACGCATCACCAGCGTGGCCGCCTGCTGCCGGCTGAGCGGCCGGTCGGGCGAGAACATGATCGGGCTGGTGCCCTGGATGAGCCTTTTTTGGTAGAGAGCCCCCACACCGCCGGCGAACCAATCCGGCTGGTTCACGTCGAAGAACGGCTGACCGGGAAACTCCGGCAACCCGAGCGCCCGGGCCAGAAACACGGCCATCTGTGCCCGAGTCGCCGGTTCGTTGGGACCGAAAGATCCATCCTGGCGCCCCTCCACGATTCCCACCCGGGCCAGAGCGTACACAGCCTCCGCGAACCACTCGCTGCCCTGTACGTCGGTGAAGGTCTGAGCGGCGACGGCGGTCGGGGCGGGCGTCGCCACGGCGGTCGGGGCGGTCGTCGCCGGCTGCGCCTGCGCGGTGGCCGGGAGAACGCCCAGCAGAGCGACGATGAAGAAGGACCCGGCGGCGAGCGCCACCAGGGATCGAACAGATCTGTGCCGTAGTCCGAAGCTCACAGTCGACTCCCGCCCGGTTGGGTTCTGGACCAGTCTAATGATTTCTTCGGCTGATACCCTAGACCTTCCGGGGATAATCTCTCATCTTTGTATCGGCCAAGGGGCCCTGCTTTCTTGAAAGCGCCCTTCCTCGGTGAGCACGAAGTGGAGAAGAACCGCGGAAAGCTGATAGAGTTCCTGGCCTAAGCGGCGCGTCATAGAGTCGCCGCGAGAGAAGTCAACAGGAGGAGCTGGAAGGTGAAAGTTCTGGGCATCTCGTGCGGACGCCGCATGAGCAACACCGAGATCATGGTCAAAGAGGCCCTCATGGGAGCGGAGGAGGCGGGAGCGGAGGTCGAGTTCGTCCGCCTGCAGGATCTTAACATCAAACCCTGCACGGGCTGTAACTCCTGCGTCATCGATCTCTTCGAACGCTGCGGCGCCGGCCGCTGCGTCATCAAGAACGACGACCTCGGCTTCATCGACGAGAAGATCATGGAGTGTGACGGCCTCGTTCTCGGCTCTCCCATCTACGAGAAGACCCCCACCGGCCAGCTGAAGACCCTGAACGATCGTATGGGTCCCTCGCACGACCAAGGCTTCCGTCTCATCACCAAGAAGCGGCGGGAAGAGATGGGTATCACCGAGGGTGAAGGCCCGGACGAGCGCTCGTTCAAACCGCGGGCGGCCTCGCTCATCGCGGTGGGCGGCAGCGAGTGGGACACCCTGGCCCTGCCTATGATGAGTCTTTTCACCCTCTCCATGCAGATCGAGGTGGTGGACCGGATCCTGGTCAACTGGATCGGCCTGCCCCGAGTTGTCGCCCTCCGTGACGACCTCTTGGAGCGGGCTCACCGCTCCGGCCGCCACGTGGTCGAGACCCTGAAAAAGCCCCTGGAAGAAGCTGTGTACATCGGGGAGCCGGGTCTCTGTCCCATCTGCCATTCGAAGCTGGTCGAGGTCCGCCACGAAGGCGATGTCTATCCCACCATCTGCGGCATCTGCGGGGTGCGGGGGACCTTGAGCGTGGCCGACGGCAAAGCCTCCTTCACCGTGTCCGAAGAGGACCGACCATACTCGCACGTGCTCCTCTCCGGCAAGTTCCACCACCTGGAGGAACTCCGGGACGTCTCGCTCAAGCCCCCGGCCGACATGGACCAGGTGGGGCCGAAGACGCTCAAGTACAGGAACTACCTGACACCCTCCAAGCCGCTGCGTGACAAGGCAGGGAAGACGGGGGCGGAGGGCCGGGCCGAGCCGGCGGATAAGGCTGAAGCCGAAAGCGAGGAGTGAGCGGCGACATTTTCGCCGCAGCTTTCGGGCCACGAAGGGAGGGACTGGTGAGTCGGCACATGACGCCCGACGAGTTCCGCCGTTGGGGCTACGCCACCGTCGACTGGGTGGCCGACTACATGGAGAAGGTGGAGGAGCTGCCGGTCCTCTCCTCGGTCGAACCCGGGTCGATCCGCTCCCGGCTCCCCGAGAAGCCTCCGGTCGAAGGCGAGCGGTTTTCCCTCATGCTGCGCGATATGGACGAGATCATCCTGCCCGGGATCACTCACTGGCAGTCACCGAACTTCTTCGCATATTTCCCGGGGAACACTTCGGGACCGTCCATCCTGGGGGAGCTGCTTTCCGCCGGCCTGAACGTCCAGGGCATGCTGTGGCTTTCGAGTCCCGCCTGCACCGAACTGGAGACCCACGTGCTCGACTGGGGGGTCGACCTCCTGGGCCTGCCGGACACGTTCCGGTCCGGATCCCGCGGTGGCGGGGTCATCCAGGATTCAGCCTCGAACGCCGCGCTGTGCGCGCTCCTTGCGGCTAGAGAGAAGGCCACCGGGTACGCCGCGAACCGACGGGGCTGCGACGGCAGTCTGGTCGCCTACACCTCCACTCAGACGCACTCCTCCATAGAGAAGGCCGTGCGGGTCGCCGGGCTGGGAAGCGAGCATCTCCGCCTCATCGACGTCGACGACACCTACGCCCTGCGCCCGGATCTCCTGGAGGAGGCCATAACGGCCGACGAAGCGGCGGGGCTCCGTCCCTGCTTCGCCGTGGCCACAGTGGGCACCACCTCGTCCACCGCTCTCGATCCCCTGCCGGCCGTCGGCGACATCTGCCGGCGGCACGGGCTCTGGCTCCATGTTGACGGGGCTCACGGCGGCACCGCCGCGGTATGTCCGGAATACCGCTTCATCCATGAGGGCTTGGAACTGGCCGACAGCTACTGCTTCAATCCGCACAAGTGGATGTTCACCAACTCCGACTGCGACTGTTTCTACGTGGCCGATCGGGAGAGCCTTATCCGGACCCTAAGCATCCTTCCCGAGTACCTACGCAACCAGCCCACCGAGTCGGGGGCGGTCATAGACTATCGGGATTGGCAGATCCCCCTGGGGAGGCGCTTCCGGGCGCTCAAGCTGTGGCTGGTGATCCGTCACTACGGGGTGGAGGGTCTTCAGTACTACATCCGCAGGCACGTGGCTCTGGCGCAGGAGTTCGCCTCTTGGGTAAGAGACGACCCGGATTTCGAGCTCGTGGCTCCGGTCCCTTTGAACCTGGTCTGCTTCCGCCACCGAGCGGGCGATGAGGCGAACCAGGCCATCATGGACCGTATCAACCGTTCCGGGCGTGCCTTCTTGAGTCACACGCGCCTTTGCGACCGCCTCGTCCTACGGCTGTGCGTGGGGCAGGCGAGCACCGAGGAGCGGCACGTACGCGCGGCCTGGAGGCTGATCAAGGACGCGGCCGCGGATATGTGACCCGCCGCGGAAACAGCGACGGTGCGACGGACCAGCAGTGCGTCGCGGCATGTCTGCGCCGACCCCGATGTCTGCCCTTCACGCGCTTGAAGCGAGTCAAGGGCCCAGGTCAGGGCAGGGGCTCCTGATTTCGGGAGCCCTCGATAGCTCGCCGCGAGGTGTTGGCGGTCCCGACGCTTGTGGCCAAAGCTACTTCAGATTGTTCTCGCGCTGGCGTATCGTATCAATCCTGGACGGCTGCCAGAGCCCCACGCGTCACGGGTACGGTCTCCTGGTAAACCTTAACTAGAAGGAGTGCGGAGGTATGTCCGAAGAGTACGTCAGGCTCTTCGCGGACCTGGACGAGGACGCCGTCCTCGAGCTCACCCGGCAGAGGATCGAGGCGGGCGAAGACCCGATGAGCATCCTCGATGACGCGCGGGAAGGCATGGCCATCGTCGGCAAGCGCTTCGCCGACCAGGAATACTTCCTGCCGGAACTGATCCTTTCGGGTGAGCTGCTCAAAGACTGTGCCGAGATCGTCAAGCCGCTTCTCGCAGGCGACGAAGCCGGCGGCAAGCTCAAGAAGCACGGCAAGATCGTCATCGGGACGGTCGCCGGTGACATCCACGACATCGGGCTCAACATCGTCGAGTTCGTGCTGGACGTCAACGGCTTCGACGTGACGAACCTGGGTGTGAACGTACCCGCGGAGAAGTTCGTGGAAGCCGTGGAGCAAGAGAAGCCCGCGGTCGTCGGCCTGAGCGGATTCATCACCGTGGCGTTCGACGCCATGAAAGAGACCGTCGAGGCCCTCGAGAATGCGGGTCTACGCAAGAATATCAAGATCATGATCGGCGGCGGTCAGATGGACGAGGAGGTCAGCAGGTACGCCAAGGCCGACGCGTTCGGCAAGGACGCCATGGCGGCGCTGTCCCTTTCCAAAGAGTGGATGGGCGTGTGAGGGGGCGGCGATGAACATGGCCAA
Source organism: uncultured Gaiellales bacterium (assembly GCA_964497095.1). Lineage (GTDB taxonomy): Bacteria > Actinomycetota > Thermoleophilia > RBG-16-64-13 > RBG-16-64-13 > CAVPLM01. The sequence goes on from CAZCCL010000051.1 coordinate 8,923, forward strand.
GACGCCGGAAATAGTGGGGGAAGAGAGAGCGCGGCGCATCAGCGACGCGATGCAGCTGAAGCAGCCGGACAGGGTACCATTGATCATGTCGATCGGCTACCTGCTGGCCGAGATGGGGGGCATCAGTAAGCAGGAGCTGCTCGAGGACCCGGACAAGGCCCAGCAGCTGCTCGAAAAGGCCGCCCTGGATTTCCAGCCGGATTCCATCCACGGTCCCGTACCTTCTGACCCGACCCCGTTCCTCATCCTCGGTGACCGCATGACCGTATGGCCGGGTCACGGCGCCGATCCGAACACCCAGTTCCAGTTCGTCGAGAGCGAGTTCATGGGTGCGGAGGAGTACGACGCGTTTCTCGAAGACCCGACGGACTGGGTCATCCGCACATACCTCCCGCGGGCGTTCGCGGCGCTGGACGGGTTCGCTCTGATGCCTCCGCTCAGCCTCTTCGTCTTCGGCAGCTACTACCTGGGCAGCATCGGGGGTCTCACCTCAGGAGCGCTGGGAGAATCCTTCAAGGCCTTCGCCAGAGCCGCGCAGGCCGTCGCGGACAACATCGAACGGATGATCCAGAACCACCAGCGGATGGCTACCCTCGGCTTCCCCGACAGCTTCCTGGAGGGACCCACCATCACCGCACCCTTCGACGCGATGTCGGACGCCCTCCGGGGTATGCGCGGCATCATGCTCGATATCCGCAGGCGGCCGGAGAAGCTCCTTGCCGCCCAAGACAAGATGGCGCGCGTAGAACTGGAGTACGCAATCGATTTCTGCAAGGCCACGGGGGCGACCAGGGCCTTTCTCCCCCTGCATCGTGGCTCCGACGGGTTCATGTCGCTGGAGCAGTTCGAGACCCTGTACTGGAAGCATTTGAAGCACGTCCTGGTGACGTTGGTCGAGAACGACATCACCCCGATCGTGTTCTACGAGGGGTGTTGGGACCAGCGCCTGGAATACCTGGCGGAGCTGCCCAAGGGGAAGACGGTAGGCTGGTTCCAGGCGAGTGACATCTTCAAGGTCAAAGAGGTCGTCGGGGATACCATGTGCATCGTCGGAGGCATGCCGAACTCGCTGCTCGCGGCCGGACCCGCTGAACACGTCCGCGCCCACACGAAGAGAGTGTGCGAGACGGTCGGGAAGAACGGCGGGTTCATGATGTGCACCGGCGTGGGTGAGTTGGCCGGCAGCGACCCGGAACTCGTCAAGGTCTGGGTGGACGCGACCAAGGAGTACGGAACGTACTAGGGATGGCTCCGCGCGTCGGACCAGTACCCTCGCGATGATACAAGCAACCGCTTCAGGAGTCGGCGAGGAAACCCGGTTTCACGCAGTGTGAGGGTCTCCTTGAGACTCCCTCAGTCTCCCTGAGTCTCCCTGAGTCTCCCTGGTACACTTCTAGGGATCGGCCTGTGGACAAAGCACGGGTCGATCCTTGCAGGAGCTCGAGCCGCGCGTGGTCATTGCGACGGAGGCAACCAGTGGACTACCAAATCATCCGGAAGCCTAGGGCGGAAGAGTCTGCGGTGCAACCTCACTTGCTGGATCCGTCCGATCCCGATCACTCCTACCGTGGAAGCGTCTGGGAAGATGTTCAAAGGGAGCTGGACTGGCTTCCTGGAGGCTTTCTCAACAAGGCCCACGAGTGCGTCGACCGCCACGCGCTCGGACCTCGCGAAGCGAAGAAGGCCCTGATTTGGGAAGGCAAGAACGGAGAGTCGGAGACGTACACGTTTGCCGATCTCAAGCGGGAAAGCGACAAGTTTGCCAATGTGCTCAAGGCGCTTGGGATAGAGAAGGGGGACCGCGTCTTCATGCTCATGGAGCGGGTGCCGGAACTCTACATCGCCTTTTTCGGAGGGCTCAAGACGGGGGCGGTCGTGGGTCCTCTCTTTTCTGCTTTCGGCCCGGAACCGGTAAAGGATCGCCTTCTTGACAGCGGCGCCAAGATCCTCGTCACGCAGCCGGCGCTGCGGAGCCGCATCGCCGATATCATTCCCGATCTGCCGCAGCTACAACATGTCATCGTCGTGAACACCGCGTTGCGGGATCCAAGTCCTCTTGCCGAAGGCGATCTCAGCTACGAAGCCCTCATGTCCGAAGCGTCACCAGAATTTGAGATCGTCAAGACCGCCATGTATGACTACTCGGTCATGCACTACACGTCCGGGACGACCGGCAAACCCAAAGGGGCCGTGCACTGTCACCAGGCTATCGTGCAACAGTACGCCACCGGGAAATGGGTCCTCGACCTGCACGAGGACGACATATATTGGTGTTCCGCGGACCCGGGCTGGGTCACGGGAGTCTCCTACGGGATCCTCGCCCCGTGGAGTTGCGGGGCCACTCAGGTTATTTACGAGGGCGGATTTCGAGCGGGCGCCTGGTACGAACTGATCGACAACCGTCGAGTCACGGTGTGGTACACGGCCCCTACCGCGATCCGCATGTTGATGAAGGCCGGAACGGACGCACCCAAGCGGCACGATCTCTCGAGCCTCCGCCATATCCTGAGCGTCGGGGAGCCTCTCAACCCCGAGGCCATCACGTGGGGCCTTCCTGTCTTCCAACAGGCGATACACGACAATTGGTGGCAGACGGAGACCGGGGCCATCCTTATCGCCAACTACCCAGCCATGGATGTTCGTCCCGGGTCCATGGGCAAGCCTATCCCTGGCGTCGAAGCGGCGATCCTTGACGATCACTACGACCCCCTATCTGCTGGAGAGGAGGGGCATTTGGCGATCCGTCCCGGGTGGCCCTCTATGTTCCGCACCTACTGGGGAGACTCAGAGAGATACAACTCCCGCTTCCGCAAGGGCTGGTATATCACCGGAGACCGGGCCTGGTTTGATGAAGATGGCTATTTCTGGTTCGTGGGGCGGACCGACGATGTCATCAACACAGCGGGGCATCTGGTCGGGCCTTTCGAGGTGGAGAATGTTCTGATCGAACACCCGGCCGTAGCTGAGGCGGGCGTGATCGGCAAACCCGACCCGATCGCGATGGAAGTCGTCAAAGCCTTCGTGGCCCTGAACGATGGATTCGAGCCTACAGACAAGTTGCGAAGCGAGATCCTGGGCTTTGCCCGCAGGAGAATGGCGGCGGGGATAGCCCCAAGGGAGATCGAATTCATCCCTTCCCTCCCGAAGACCAGGAGCGGAAAGATCATGCGTCGTCTGCTCAAGGCCCGCGAACTCGGCCTTCCGGAAGGCGATACGAGCACTCTGGAAGAAGAGTAGCCCGACACGGAGTGCGGGCGGATCGACCAGCTATCCCAGGGAATGGCGAAGTGCCGCATCGACCCCCTATCGAGACATGACTAGGCGGCCGAGCCTACCCCTCTGGGTCGGGTACGCTTTGGGCTCCTTCCTTTGTTACGGGATAACCAACTCACTCCTTGGTGCCATCTATGAATGGAGCGGCCGCGATCCCGGCACCCCGGTCAACGCTCCTTTCGTTCTGTGGGCGACCATGGGGGTGGTCGGGATCGGCGCGGCTTCCCTCTTCAAGCTGTCGGGTCGAGGCTTCAAGGGTCTGCCCTCCCGCCGGTTCGCCTGGATCGCCGCTGCGGCCGGTGTGACTCTCTCCCTCGCCATGCTGACCTTGAAGCTTGGACTGGCGAGCGACCCCGATGCCAAGGGGCCTATCGTGGCCGTCAGTTCCACCAATGCCTTGATCGTAGCTCTGGGTGCCTGGCTTATTCTTCACGAGAAGCTGACCAAGAGCCAGCTGCTCGGCATGTTCGTCATCATCTGCGGGATCGCCGTGATCGCGCTGGGGTACGGCGCAGGCTCGAGTCCGCGCGGTCTGCTCTTCGGTCTCGCGACCATGGTGCTTTTCGGTATCACCAACTTTCTGCTCAAGTACGCGGGCCACCACGGCAGCGATTCGGTCACGACGACTGCCATCCTTTGGCTATCGGCCGGGGTATGTGGTGTCCTGGCCCTCGGGTACAGCCTGCTCCGCCACGGACGCCTGCCCGGCATGGAGCGGCCCTCCCTGATCCTCTGGGCCGTCGCGGCCGGCATCACGCTGGCGCTGGGGATGTTGTTCATCAAGCTGGCTGTGACCAACGGTCCCGGAGGACCGGCGACGGCCATCAGCGGTTCCAACTCCGTCCTGGTGGTCATATTCGAGTTCTTGGTCTTTGCCCACATCCCGCCGACTCAGAAGTTGGTAGGCATGGGCGTGGCGATAGCCGGCATCATCACTCTCAGTCTGGCGGGAGACCGCGGAACTCGCCTCCCCGAGGTCGCGCCCCGGTACCCGGGAGGATGACCGGGTTGCGAGCGGCGCGGCCGCTGAAGCCCATATTTCTTGACAACGGCCGGTACGGGCGGGATAGTGTGTGTTGTGCTGTTGGTTGGTTATCAGTAACCAACTGCGGCGTGGAGCTTGGCCGACGCCGCCCCGGACTTGATCACCAGCGAGACCATGGAGGAAGGATGAAAGTCAAGAAGATCGTCGATCTCAGCCAGCCCTTCGGCCACGGCACGCCGCTTTGGCCATACTTTCCGGATATCAAGATCGAACGTTTTCATTACCACGCCAAGTCGGGGGTGTTCACTCAGTGGCTCTGGCATCCCATGCACATCGCTACCCACGCGGACTCGCCTATCCACGTGATACCGAACGAGTGGTCCACCGAGCAGATCCCGCTCGACTACTACTTCGGCACCGGGGTGATAGTCGACGTGAGCCCCAAAGGTAAATGGGAGTTCATCACGGCTGACGATCTCGAGAAGGCCACTCCGAAAATCGAAAAGGGCGACATCGTCATCATCCACACCCATATGCACGCCCAGTTCAGCGACAACAAGGACTACTTCGCCCGTTCGCCGGGACTAGTACCGAGCGCCGCGGAGTGGTTGGTGGAGAAGGGCGTCAAAGCCGTGGGCGTCGACCAGCAGGCGCTCGATCATCCGCTGGCCACGGCCATCGGCTACCACGGTCCGGGCCCGTTGCTACCCGATGTGGTGGCGGAATACGAGGCCGAGACCGGCCGTTCGGCCAAAGAGGACTTCCCCGACTGGGAGCCGTGCCACAACATCCTCCTGGGCAACCACGTGATGGGGTGGGAGAACGTCGGCGGCGACATCGACGAGGTACTGGGTCAGCGCGTGACGATCGCCGGTTTTCCGATCAGGTGGGTCGGGGGCGACGGTTCTATGGTGAGGCTGGTGGCGATCATAGAGGAATAGACGCAGAGCGGGCTGCGCATGTGCATCGCCCCGCTACTCGCCCATGACCTTGATCACCAGGCGCTTGGGGCGCCGGCCGTCGAATTCGGCGTAGAACACCTCCTGCCAGGGCCCCAGGTCGAGCTTGCCCCCGGTGATGGGCACTATCACCTGGTGATGAACGAGCATGTTCTTGAGGTGCGCGTCGCCGTTGTCCTCACCCAGGCGATGGTGCCGATAATCGCCACCCTCCGGTAAGAGCTCGGCCGCGACCGAGTTCTGCGGTGTCTTCCAGGAGGGTGGGGCCAGCTTGTCCAACCACTCAAGCGCGTCTGCCTGTATACCCGGCTCATCGTCGTTCACCCAAACCCCGGCTGTGATGTGCATGGCGCTGACCAAGGCCATTCCCTCCTGGACTTGCGCCTCGTTCACCACTTCTTGAACATCGGAGGTGATGCGCACGAACTCACGGCGCTGGACGGTGTTGAAGGTCATGTAAGCGGTGTGAGTCTTCATGATCTTTCCTCGGATCGAAGGTTGGGGCGAAGCCGCATAGGAGTGGCGAGATCACCCAGATGGCTGCATACTCATTCTATCCGGAGAGCCCGCCCAGTGCGTGTGCTCGGTTCTCAGGGCCATGACTTATGGCAGGTGACGTGATGCCACAACTCGTCAAAGGCGGGAAACACGTATTTGGCTGGTCCAGGATCGGGCCGGCCGGAGGAATCCTCGTTCCCCCCGAGGCCATGGAGGAATATGGGCTGCAGGGCGAACTCGACGTCTTTCTCGTATCTGGTAGCAAGACCTCCGGCGGATTCTCGCTGATACGAGAGGATGTGATCAAGGCGTCACCTCTGGGCGTCGTTGTCGAGGAGTGCCCGGCGCTGAACCAGGTCGCCGCTCGTGGGACCGTTCGAGAATGGAAGGGCCGACTGTATACGAGGACTGCGCTCCGATTTGGATCGTTCAGCGTCCCGATCACCGAAGATCAAGGCTACGGCCTCCGGCCCGGGGATCTCTTGTTGGTGGTCCGAGGAAGTGGCCTGGGTCCGGGTTTCATCGCGCGAGGTCCGCTGACGGAAGAGGCCCACAGGCACGAGGAGTTGGTGGTGTTCGACGCATCGGAACGATAGGGGACGATACCGTCCGTTTCGACGGTTGGGAAGCGCTTACCGGGGGGCGCCAACGCGACGGTCGTTACCGGGCTACCCTCCTGGATCGGCCTCCCCTGGGTCCGCTCCGCCCGGATCCGCCCCGCCGTCCCCGGCTCCTCGTTTGGTCCTCCGCCTTACAAGCCTCGCGACGCGTTCGAAGATATCCAGCAACCCGCCGGGGAAGAGAAGGACGATCAGGATGAACAAGATCCCAAAGATGACCTGGTGAGCGGACGTCAGGTTGGCCGCCAATCGTTCGCGCACCAGGATATAGAAGGCGCCGCCGACGATAGGACCCGCAACCGTGCCCACTCCACCTATGTAGGCGATCATCAGGGCATCGAACGTCCAAGTAGGGAAGAAAGGTGCCTCGGGGTAGTAGCCGATCTGCTGGAAGGCGAACACGCCTCCGGCCAGACCCATGAAGAGCGCGCTCAACCCGAGAGCCAGCAACTTGTGCCGGAGGACGTGGACTCCTATGGACTGGGCGGCATCCTGATCCTCCCTCACCCCGAGAATGCCCAGACTCCACCGGGAGCGCATCAAAAGGTAGGCCACCGCGGTCGTGACCACTGCCAACGCCAGTGCCACATAGAAGCGCGTGGGTAGACTGTAGTTCGCGATCATGTCGCCGGGCATCGTCGTTATGTATGGCTGGTTCTGACCGACCGTGATCCTCATCACTTCGGCCACGGCCAAGGTGCCGATCGCGAAATAAGCGCCACGCAAACGGAAGGTGGGTGCGCCGATCACCATGGCGAAAGCGACCGCTGTCAATCCCCCGACGATGAGCGCGACCACGAAGGGGATCTCCGCGAGCCATAGGGTGCGTGTGATCAGTGCCCCTATGCCGAAGAACGCGGCGTGACCAAGACTGACCTGCCCGGCGAATCCTCCCAGCATGTTCCAGCTTTGACCGATGCTGATACCGAGGCACATCAGGAAGAAGAGATTCCATATGTTGTCCCGGCCCACTTGCAGGGGAAAGAGGGCGGCGAAAAGGAGTACGACGACGATCCCCGCCGGGGCGAGCCAGCGTCGGAAAGAGCGAGAAGAAGACGATTTTCGCGGAGTCGGTGTCATCATTTCCTCACGAACAGACCCTGCGGGCGTAGGATCAACACAGCCAGGAACAGAACCAGGCCGACCACTTCCTTGTAGGTCTGGGCGATGTACGCTCCGGCCAACGATTGCACGATTCCCAGAATGATCCCCGCCGGCAGCGCGCCCAAGATGCTGCCGGTGCCGGCCAGTACGATCACGATCAAAGGGGTGAGAGTCCAGAGCATGCCTATGTTGGGAGAGAGAGCGTACGTGAAGGTAACGAACTGCCCCGCGATGCCGGCGAGTGCCGCTCCGAGCGCAAAAGTCAGCATGTAGACACGCTTGATGTTGACCCCGGCCAGCTCGGCTGCTTCATAGTCCTCCGCTGTTGCGAGGATGGCTTTTCCCGGATACGTCTTGCGAAGGAAGAGGTGAAGTGCCAGCGTGACGACCAGTACCACTGCCACGGTCATCAGCCGTGTATATGGCAGCACCACACCGTATACATTGAATCCCTCTCCCGCATAGGACGGCTGGACCGATCGCTCGTCTCCGGTGAAAAGCCACAGGGCCAGGTTCTGCAAGACGAGTCCCAAGCCAAAACTCACAAGAAGCGAGTTCTTGATCTTCTCCTCTCCGTGGAGGAGCACGATGTGGCGGTAGAGCACTCGGTCGAGGATTATTCCGAAGATGAACAAAGCAGGAATGACTATAACGAGGGATATAAAGGGGTCCAATCCGAGCGCGGTGAAGGCCCAGAAACCTATATAGCCGCCGATCATCACGAGCTCGCCGTGGGCGATGTTGAGGATCTTGAGTACCCCGAAGACTAACGCCAGCCCCATCGCGGCGATGCCGTAGATCGCGCCCGCGAAAATACCGAAGACGAGCGTTTGCATGAAGAGGGTCATCAGGTCACTCTGTCGGGGCCGGGCAGATGCCCAGATAGGCTTCCAGCACTCGGTCGTCATGCAGGAGCTCCTGTCCGGTACCCGTGCCCACGATCCTTCCCTGCTCGAGGATGTAGGCGCGATGGGCGAGTTCGAGCGCCTGCCGGGCGTTCTGTTCCACCAAGAACACGGTCACACCCTGCCGGTTCATCTTCTGGACGGTATCGAAGATGTTCTCCACAATGATCGGCCCCAGCCCCAGTGACGGCTCATCGAGCATGAGGACTCTGGGCACTCCCATGAGCGCACGACCGACGGCGAGCATCTGTTGTTGCCCGCCGCTCATCGTGTTCGCGCGTTGGTCCTGTCGCTCTTCGAGCAGCGGAAAAAGCTCGTAGACGAGCTTCAAAGTGTCGGCGCGCACTTCTCTGGCCCGCTTGGAGTATGCTCCCATCACAAGATTGTCCAACACGCTCAGCCCACCGAAGAGCCGTCGTCCCTCGGGAACCAGGATCAACCCCTGCTCGACGATCTTGTGAGCTGCGAGGGTGTTCAGGGCTTTGTCTCCCAACCGGACCGTCCCGGACTTGAGCGGGTGAAGACCGGCGATCGCGCGCATCAGGGTGGTCTTGCCCGCCCCGTTCGGCCCGATGAGCGCGACGATCTCGCCCACGTGGACCTCCAGCGAGACATCCCACAAGGCCTGGATGTCTCCGTAGGCCACGTTGACGCTCTCTATCATGAGGAAATCAGACACGCAGGGACTTCCCTAGGTAGGCATCGATGACGTTCTGGTCACAAGAGATCTGCGCCGGTGTTCCCTCGGCGATCAGTTCGCCCGCGGTGAGGACGACTATCCGATCCGCGATCCCGAAGACCGCCTTGACCAGATGCTCGACCATGATGATGGTGATGCCTGTGTCGCGAATGCTCTTGATGAGCTCCATCGAGGCTAGGACCTCAGACGGGTTCAGCCCGGCAAGGAGCTCGTCGAGAAGAAGTAGTTTTGGCTTGGCAGCCAGGGCACGGGCCAGTTCGAGACGCTTGCGATCCACCAGGGTCAGGCCCTTGGCCTTCTCATCCGCGCGGGGAGCCAGCCCAACGATCTCGAGGAATTCGATCGACTCCTTCTCCGCTCGGGACCTGCTCTTTGTCGGGTTGCGTCCGTATACCCGCCCAATGGCCGCGTTGTCCAGCACCGACAACTCCGGAAGCGGCCGCACCAATTGAAAGGTGCGCGCGATGCCCAACCAACAACGGCTGTGCGGCGGAGTGGAGGTGATTT
>CAZCCL010000052.1:0-18251 GCA_964497095.1 uncultured Gaiellales bacterium
TGACGTCCAGTTCATCTTCCAGGATCCTTATGCCTCCCTTCACCCGCGCATGACCTTCGGCGAGATCATGTCGGAGCCCCTCGTCATCCACGGCATCGGCTCTCGCAAGGAGCGAGAGACGCGCTGCAAGGAGATGCTGGAGGTGGTGGGTCTCAACCCGGAGCACATCCACCGCTATCCGCACGAGTTCTCGGGCGGTCAGCGCCAGAGGGTCGGCATCGCCCGGGCACTGATGCTTCGGCCCAGGATGATCGTGTGCGACGAACCGGTATCGGCGTTGGACGTGTCCATCCAGGCTCAGATCATCAACCTGCTCGAGGAGCTGCAGGACGAGTTCGGCCTGACCTACCTGTTCATCGCCCACGATCTCGCGGTGATCCGCCACATCTGCGACCGGGTGGCTGTGATGTACCTGGGCAAGGTGGTGGAACTCGGCGGTTGGAAGGAGGTCTACAACACCCCCAACCATCCCTACACGCAGTCATTGCTCTCCGCGGCGCCGGTGCCGGATCCCGAGAAACAGCGGCAGCGGGCCCGCATAATCTTGCGGGGTGACGTGCCCAGTCCCATCAACCCGCCCAGCGGATGCCGGTTCCACACGCGCTGCCCAATCGCGCAGTTCCCCATTTGTGAAGAGCAGGAACCGCCGCTCAACGAGGTGGCCATCGGCCATCGAGCCGCCTGTCATTTCGCCAAGGCCTTTCCCATCCCCGAGAAGAGCATGCAGGGCGCAGCGTAGGCGCCGGACCTCGGTGGACTGCATACTGGTATACTCGGCATGCAGCCCGGGTAGCCGCAGGGATGCGCTTAATGCGGGTTCTTGAGGAAAGTCCGGACACCGTAGAGCAGGGTGCTGGATAACGTCCAGCGGGGGAAACCCTAGGGAAAGCGCCACAGAAATTACACAGCACGCCGGTCCGTCCGGCTGCGAAGGTGAAATGGTGCGGTAAGAGCGCACCGGCGTCGTGGTGACACGGCGGCCAGGCAAGCCCCACCCGGTGCAAGGCCGAATAGGGAGGCGTTCGAGGGTTGCTCGCCCGATGTCTCCGGGTTGGCCGCATGAGCCGTCCGGCAACGGCCGGCCAGAGATAGATGGCTACCCCAGACAGAATCCGGCTTACAGGGCTGCTACCGCAGGGGCTCCTTCCTACCGGGAGGGGCCTCAGCCATACCCAGGAAGCAAGTGACTGCGACAGCAGAAGAGGGGGTTCCGTGGGGCGCAAGCGGGTCGTGATCATGGGGGCGGCTGGGCGTGACTTCCACAATTTCAACGTGGTCTACCGCGATGATCCCCAGACCGAGGTCGTGGCCTTCACCGCCACCCAGATACCGGGTATCGACCGGCGCATGTATCCCCGAGAGTTGGCCGGCCCCCTCTACCCGGACGGCATTCCCGTCATTCCCGAGGACTCGCTCGACGATCTGATCCGTAAGGAGAGTGTCGACGAGGTCGTCTTTGCCTACAGCGACGTGGCCCACGAGTACGTCATGCACCAAGCCTCCCGGGTTCTCGCCGCCGGAGCCGACTTTGCCATGCTGGGCCCGCGAAGCACTCAGGTCCAGTGCTCCGTACCGGTCATCTCGGTGCTGGCGGTCCGCACTGGAGCTGGCAAAAGCCCAACCTCCCGGTTCGTGGCCGATCTGTTGATCGCGGAGGGCATTCGACCCGCGATCGTTCGTCACCCCATGCCGTACGGAGATCTGGTACGCCAGAAGGTCCAGCGCTTCCTCACTCTGGAGGATCTCGATCGCTATCAGACCACGGTGGAGGAGCGCGAGGACTACGAGCCGCACCTTCGCCGCGGCCTGGTGGTGTGGGCAGGAGTGGACTACGAAGCCATCGTGGAGCAGGCACAAAAGGCGGCGCCGATCATCATCTGGGACGGCGGGAACAACGATTTCTCCTTCCTCCGCTCGGATCTGGAGATTGTGATCGTCGATCCCTTCCGGCCCGGGCATGAGCTCGCGTACCATCCGGGGGAGGTTAACGCCCGGCGAGCGGACGTGGTAGTTATAAGCAAGGTGAACACGGCGCCGCCCGCGAACGTCGACCGGGTGGTGACGAACGTCCGCCAGATCAATCCCGAAGCAGTGGTCATCAAGACCGATTCCATCATCAGCGTCCCGAGCGGCGAGCAGATCCGTGGCAAACGGGTGGTCGTCGTGGAAGACGGCCCCACGCTCACCCACGGCGGCATGGCGACCGGGGCGGGAGTGGAGGCGGCCCGGGAATTCGGGGCGGCCGAAATGATCGATCCCCGGCCGTTTGCCAAGGGGCAAATAGCCGAGATGTACGCTGCCTATCCGCATCTGGGCCCCATCCTCCCGGCCCTCGGCTACTACGAAGGCCAACGACGCGACCTGGAGGCTACCCTCAAAGCTGTCCCCGCGGACCTGGTGGTCAGCGCGACGCCCTTCTCTCTGAGAAGCGTGATCGAGGTGGACAAGCCTCTGGTGCAGGTAGGCTACGAAATGGCAGAGCGGGGCGAGCCCAGACTCTCCGACTTCCTCCGGTCCTTCTTGCGGAAGATGGAACTCACCGACTGATATCCGCCGAGCCGCTCTGGACGGCGCCGGGCGCAGGTTTCGGGCGGCTTACCTTCGGGGTAACCCGCGCCCAGAAATTCCGAGCCATTCCGGATACTTCGCCGACCCGGACGGTCACGCCTGGGAGGTAGCCTACGACCCCTTCTGGCCTATCGGCGAGGGCGGCCTGCCTCAGCTACCCTGAGGCCGTATCACCCCGGTCCGCCCCACAGCAGAGCGGCGCCGGCATGGCCCGCTGGATCGACCCGGTCGCTCCCGGCGGTCGAAGAACGTGCCCATTCGCGTTGCCGCTCGGCCCTTTGATAGAATCCGCTTTGGTCTGCACTGAACCAGGGCCTTGAAGTCCTTCGAAGCGTGCTTCAGGGCTCGTTCTAGAATGACCTTTCGCCACCAGGGTGAGATTGGCACGCCAGAGGCAAGGACGCAAGAAGCGGGCGTAGCGGAACTACGGACGCGACTGTGGACGAAGCGTCCGGCCGCCAAGCGCGGCCTCGGTGCCCGAGATGTCATTCTGAAACGAGTTATGAGGAGGCGGAAGGGTGCGGCAGTGTGAGTAGCGAGCAGAAGGTGGGCGTCAGGTTCCTCATGACCCTGACGCTTCCGACGCTAGGCTTCGCCACCGGCCTTTCGCTGGTCACCACCTACCTCCCGCTGATCCTAGAGCGCTACACTCCGTCGGCTACGCTGATCGGTTTCGCCATCGGCGGTGAAGGGATCTTCTCCTCGTTGATCCCGCTTTGGGCCGGGGTCATGAGCGACCGCATCTGGACGAAACGCTGGGGCCGCCGGGAACCCTTCATGATCTTCGCCGCCCCGTTCATGGCGGCCTCGTTGATGTTGGCCCCTTTTCAGCCCGGATACGTGCCGATAGCCATCTCCACGTTTGTGTTCTTCGCCGCCTACCACTTCTACACCGCCCCGTATCAGTCGCTCCTCCCGGACGTCACGCCCTCCGGGATGCAGGGTCGGGCTCAGGGCTTCCAGACGTTCATGCGGGGAGGGGGCATGTTCCTGGGCATGGTCGTGGCCGGGGTCCTCTTCTACCGGTGGGAGCCGCTGCCCTTCATCCTCTGTAGCCTGCTCATAATGGTGCTCACCTATCTGACGGTGATCAAGATCCGCGAGCCCGAACCCCAACTCTCCGCGTTGCCGCCACGGGCCAGTCTCTGGGTGGAGGTCAAGCGAGTCTGGGATTCCACCCGGCAGACCAAAGGTATCCGGCGTTTCATGGTCGCCAGCTTCCTTTGGGAGTCTACTCTTGCCGGCCTGCGCCCCTTCATCATGCTGTACTTCATCTACACGCTCGGAGCGACCGCGCAGACGGGCGCTCTGCTCCTCGGCCTGGTGGGGGTCACCTACATGGTGGCCGGACTGGCGAGCGGCTTCCTCGCCGACAAGTATGGACGCCTGCGGATAATGCGTATCGGACTGTGGGTGTATCTGGGCGGCTGTCTGCTCGGCGTGTTCCTCACCGATATCAAGTGGGCGTTCATCTTCTTGCCCATCTTCGGCCTGGGCGGATCGATAGTCCTCACGCTGCCGTACGCCATTCTCATCCGACTCATGCCCAAAGAGCACATAGGACAGTTCACCGGCATGTTCTCCATGACGCGGGGATTCGCCAACATCCTCGCCCCCATCATCGCCGGCGCGGCCATCGACATCGCCGGAACGTTCGTCGGCAAGGGCCGGGAGTACGCCGTGATCTGGCTGGTCTCGGCGCTGATGATCGTGATCTCGCTCTTCTTTTTCCGAGGCAGTGAAAACGCGGAGACGCTCAACGTTTAGGCGGGTCGGCCCCCGGGCAACCTAACCTTGTGGACCGCACCGCGGCGAAGTCTTCGCAGGTATAAGGAGGGCCTACGTGAAGCGCCAAACCGGAGCTGAGCGGCACCGGGACAAGCCGGCTGAGGAACTCGCCGGACACGGCGGGCCGGCAAGCGCGTCCTCTCTCGTACAGCTGAGCGACGAACAGGAGATGGTCTTCGACTGTCTCCAACAGGCCGGGACCGGACTGACACAAAGACAGATAATGCTCAGAGTCTCGTGTCCGGCACCGGCCGTCGAGCAGGCTCTTGCCGGGCTGGTGACGCTCAATCTGGTCGCCTGCCTCAATACGCTTGTTCCAAGCTACGCCTGCAGGTACCCGGGCGTGCGCATCTATACCGACTAGGAGTGCCCGTCTCGCCTCGGCATCCGCCGCAGGGGAGCCGAGACTTTCGACAGGGCCCGCCCATGACGATCTCCAGCGTAGCTCTGGCCCGCATGGGGCGGGCACACGGTCGGCAGGGAGACCGTCCGCTGTCTGGTAGAATCGGCTGACGATGACCGCACCGGACGCGCACATCCCGGACACGCGGGCCGTCGGAGTCTTCGATTCGGGGGTCGGCGGCCTCACGGTATTGCACGAATGTCTGGTGCACCTGCCTTATGAGGATTTCGTCTACCTGGGTGACACGGGCAACTTCCCCTATGGATCGAAATCTCTGGCGCAAGTCCGCCGTTTGGCCTTCGCCGCTGTGGGTTTTTTGGCGGAGAGAGGGGTCAAACTGATAGTCGTCGCCTGCAACTCCGCCGCCTCCGCGGCGCTGTCGCAATTGCAGACGGCCTATGCCACGCCGATCGTGGGAGTCGTGCTGCCGGGAGCCCGGGCCGCCGTCCAGTTGACGCGCAACCGGCGAGTGGGACTGTTGGCCACGGAGGCCACCGTCCGCTCTAACGCCTATCAGCTCGCCCTCAGCACGCTCGACGCCGGGGTCGAGGTGTTCCCAGTCGCCTGTCCGCGCCTTGCTCCGCTCATCCAGGAAGGTGACGTGTTCTCGGAACAGACGGAGCAGGCCGCCCGCGAGTGTGTGGCTCCTCTCAAGGCGGCGGGAGTCGACACGGTCATCCTGGGTTGCACGCACTATCCCCTGATAGCGCCGATGCTCCGGCGGCTGCTGGGTCCAGGGGTAGCCCTGATCGATTCGGCGGAGGAGACGGCCGGCGAAGTCCGGGAGCTTCTGGAGCGCAAAGCGATCGGCAACGACCCTCAGCGCGAAGGCATCTATCAGTTCTTCTCGACCGGGGACAGCGAGGAGTTCAGAGAAGTGGGCAGGCGCTTCCTCCAGCTCCCCATCCGGGAGGTGACTCAACTATGAGAGAGAGGGGTG
The DNA here is from genome assembly GCA_964497095.1 of uncultured Gaiellales bacterium. Lineage (GTDB taxonomy): Bacteria > Actinomycetota > Thermoleophilia > RBG-16-64-13 > RBG-16-64-13 > CAVPLM01. The sequence goes on from CAZCCL010000052.1 coordinate 5,700, forward strand.
GAGTCGGGACACGCGGCCCCTCGGAGATACGCACATTGAAGATGACCCCGGACTTCGTGCGCACCGCCGACGGCTCGGTCTTCCTCGAGTTGGGGGGCACCCGGGTGCTCTGCGCCGCTCAGCTGGTCAATGGGGTCCCGGGTTGGAGGCGAGGGAGCGGCGCCGGATGGGTCACAGCCGAGTATTCTCTGCTGCCCAGTTCGACTCGCGACCGCACCCCCCGGGAAGCGGTCCGGGGCAAGCAGGAGGGACGGACTATCGAGATCCAGCGCTTCATCGGGCGCAGCTTGCGGACGGTGGTCGATCTGGAGGCCCTGGGCGAGCGGACGGTGTACGTCGACTGCGACGTCCTGGAAGCCGATGGAGGCACCCGCTGCGCGGCGGTGAGCGGCGGCTACATCGCGCTTCATCTGGCCTTGAAGCGAGCGGTCGACAACAAACTCTTCCGGGCACTGCCCCTGAACGATTCGGTGGCCGCCGTGAGCGTGGGCGTGATCGGAGGGATGCCGGTGGTCGACTTGGAGTACGAAGAGGATTTCGCCGCCCAAGTGGACATGAACGTCGTCATGACCGGGAACGGGCGCCTCATTGAGGTCCAGGCGACCGCGGAGACCGAGCCGTTCGCAAGGCACGTGCTGGACGAGTTGCTCGATCTCGCCGAGAAGGGCATCGCCGAGGTCAAGGCGGCCCAGATGCAGGTGGTCGCCAAGGCATACGCTAACGGTGCCGGGAGCGCGTCCCGGCCGTGATCGCCCCCCTTGCGGTGGTCCTGGCAACGCGCAACTCGGGGAAAGCCCGGGAGTTCACCCGGCTTCTGGGAGAGGCTTTCGCCTTGCGCACGGTACCGGAGAGGGTCTCCCTGCCCGAGGAGACCGGGGAGACGTTCGCCGACAACGCGCGCCTGAAAGTCGACATCGTCTATGCCGCCCTCGGGGGGAAGACAGGAGTGCTGGCCGACGACTCCGGCCTGCAGGTGACGGCTCTTGGTGGTGAGCCTGGGGTCCATTCCGCCCGCTACGCCGGTGCTCACGCCACAGACGAGGAGAACGTGCGGAAGCTTCTGGCCGGACTCGGGGGGTATACAGACCGCACGGCGCGTTTCGTGTGTGCACTCTGCCTGATCCTTCCACCTGAGCCGCCGGGACCCGCAGCAAGGCCGCGCTTGTTCACAGTGGAAGGTCTGTTGGAGGGGACGATAACGCCCTTCCCCCGAGGTCGTGACGGCTTCGGCTACGATCCGGTCTTCGAGCCTCTCGGCTGGCGCGAGACCCTCTCCGAGGCGAGGCCACACGACAAAGATGCGGTGTCGCATCGAGGGGCGGCCGCCAGGGCCCTTCTTGCCCGCCTCCGCGAAGCCCAGGTCATCGCCGATGGATCTTGACGCTTTTGCCCAGCTTGTATCCGAGGCGCTGGACTCGCTGCCGGAAGAGTTCCGCGAGGGTCTCGAGAACATCCAGGTGGACATCGAGGAATGGCCGACGCGCGAGGACCTCGTAGCCGCCGGTCTGCCGCCCGGGTCGAAATACTCTCTCCTGGGCCTGTACCACGGCGTGCCCTTGACCGGCCGAGGAGCCTTCTATGTGGCTTTTCCCGACCGGGTATCCATCTACCAGAAACCCATCGAGGCGGTGGCCCGAGGAGATGAGGAGAGGATCAAAGAGCAGGTGCGCCAAACTGTCATCCACGAGATCGCGCACTACTACGGGATCGATGATGACCGCCTGGACGAGCTAGGGTGGTGAGAACGCCTGGGGCCGCGGTCGCCGTTTGCAGGACCGGCCGGCGTTCGAGGCGGCCCGCCGCCTCTAGCGCGAGAGTCTGCGGGCGAGGTCGAGCAGAAGCCGGCGGTCGATGGGCCGCATGCGCCTGGCCAGTTGCGTCAACTCCCGCTGCTCGGCGTCTTCCTCCGCTACTTCTTCCAGGCTCAGCTGTTCCGGCATTAGGAACGGGTCTTCCTCGTCGAGAGCGGCATGGTACAGAAGCTCTCGGGCGGGCACGCCCAGCGCGTCGGCGATGGCTTCGATCACGTCGGTGGTGGGGTTCTTGCGACCCTTTTCGATATCGCCCAAGTAGCTCTTCGAGACCCCGGATTCGTCGGCCAGGGCCTGCAGGGTGAATTCGCGGTCGGCGCGCAAGCGACGGACCGTGAAACCTATGTAGTCGGCCAGGCGCCTCTGTGTCACTGTCTCGCACCCGAGTCCGAAGGTTGCCGGAGTCTACGTCCTGCAGTGTATGAGGTGGCATGCGAGAATGCAACTACGGCGTGATGGGCAACGGGCGAGGAGAGCGGGATGGTGGATGTCCCCCGAGATAAGGCATCGGCGATAGACCGGACACTGCTGTACTTGGACCCATGGGCGGGCGTGTCCGGAGACATGCTGCTGGGTGCTCTGCTTGACACCGACCGGGCGGACAGGGAGCTCGAGGCCGGGCTGCGCCGGGCCCTGGCCGGTTTGGACCTGGGCGGGTACACCCTGGAAGTGACGTCCGACGTGGAGGGGGGGGTCGCGTGCACGCGGGTGCGCGTGCACGCCCCTGAGGCCGCTCCTCTCAGACGCCTCGCCGACCTGGAGGCGATCATCGAGAGGTCTGACCTCTCCGACTGGGTGCGGTCCCACAGCCTGGAGGCCGTCCGGCGTCTGGCCGCGGTCGAAGCCGAGGTCCACGGTTGCCCGGTGACAGATATCCACTTCCATGAAGTGGGGGCCGTGGACACGCTTGTGGACGTCGTCGGAGTCTTCGTCCTGGTGGAGGCTCTTCGGGTAGCCCAGGTCATGGTGGGGCCGATCCCTCTGGGAGGGGGCTCCGTGGAGATCGCGCACGGGCGCATGGGTGTGCCGGCGCCGGCGACCGCCATTTTGCTCAAGGGCTATCCCGTATCGGGGGGTCCGGAGCTGAGGGAGTTGACCACACCGACCGGAGCTTTGCTGGTAGGGCAATTGGGTGCCGTGCCCGGTCTTCTGCCGCCCATGCGCATCGAGAAGGTGGGGCACGGCGCCGGTACCATGCAACTGGACGGTGGTCCGAACATCCTCCGGGTCCTGCTCGGTCGTCCATCGCTGGAGCCGGGTCTGTCCGGGCAAGACGCCGGGGGAACGGACACGGTCGTCGAGTTGCAGACCAATCTCGACGATGTCTCGCCCGAGGTGATAGGCCACGTTTGCCGTAGGTTGCGCGAAGCCGGAGCGCTGGACGTATGGACCGTAGCCGCTCAGATGAAGAAGTCCCGCCCTGGGGTGGTCGTCCACGCCCTGGTCCGCCCTGAAGCCGAGGCCGCGGCGGTGGAACTGCTTCTGGAAGAGACGGGGACGCTGGGCGTGCGCCGGCAGACGGCCTCGCGTTGGCTGGCGGCCAGAGGAACCGTGACGGTGCAGGTCGAGGGCCGCGAGGTGAGGGTCAAATGGGGCCGGTGGCGCGACCGCCTGGTCAGCGTGGCTCCAGAGTACGAGGACACGGCCGCCGCAGCAGGGGCTATCGGCCTGCCTTTGAGGGTCGTGATGCAGCGCGCTACCGAGGCCGCCTCCGCTCTGCTGGCGGCCGAGCATCCGCCCCGATAGGTCGGCCTCACCCGCCACATGGAACCGATCGACATGCCTCACCCCCGATCCGACCGACCGGCCCGAAAGCCCGACTGGCTCAAGAAGCCGCTGCCCGATTCCGGGAGTCTGCGCAGGATGGAGGCCCTTCTCCGCGACAAGCAGCTGCACACCGTCTGCGAAAGCGCTCTCTGCCCCAATCTGGGTGAGTGTTTCGCCGCAGGCACAGCCACGTTCCTCATCATGGGCGACGTCTGCACGCGCGATTGTGGTTTCTGCGCCGTCACCACCGGCCGGCCCGACGTCTTGGATCCCTGTGAGCCGGAGAACGTGGGCGAAGCCGTGAGCCGCCTCGGCCTGCGGCATGCCGTCGTCACATCCGTCACTCGAGACGATCTAGAAGATGGGGGGGCGGCTCACTATGTGGCTACCATCAGGGCCATCCGTTCCAAGGCCCCCGGAGTGAGCATCGAGGTACTCGTCCCCGATTTTGCCGGTAAAATGGAGCGCCTCGACAAGGTGCTGGCCGAGAAGCCGGAGGTCTTCAACCACAACGTCGAGACCGTCCCCCGTCTGTATGCACACGTGCGGCCGCAGGCAGTGTACGAGCGCTCACTGGCGGTGCTCCGGCGGGCCGCCTCTTCGGGACAGAGCATCGTGAAGACCGGCTGGATGGTGGGGCTGGGGGAGACGCGGGAGGAAGTCGCCGACCTTCTGCGGCAGGTGGGAGAAATTGGCGTAGACGTAGTGACCATCGGGCAGTACTTGCGGCCCTCGGCCCGCCATCTGCCGGTGGTCGAGTACGTGCAGCCTGAAGTCTTCGCTCGCTACGCGGAGTGGGGCGAAGCTCTCGGCCTGCATGTGTATGCGGCGCCGTTCGTGCGTAGCTCTTTCAATGCCGGCCAGAGCTTCGCCCAGATCAAGGGATGCACCAACAAGGAGGGTCGTTGTTCGTCTTAGGCCGATACTCTGGGACCACAGGCATCGACGAGGCAACGGGGTACCGAGGACGGACAGCGGCCCACAAATCCTTGTATCCTGTCTCGGACGCCGAGCTACAATAGCCCGGACCTACGGAGGCCATATCGATGACGAGTGCGATAGCGGTTGAGGCGAGATTCGAGCCGGAGCTGGAAGAGCAGTTCCAGGACTTGCTCGATCACTACAAAGGACAACCCGGCGCCCTGGTCCCCCTTCTGCAGGGGGCACAGGCCATCTTCGGCTACCTTCCCGAAGACGTGATGGCCCGGGTGGCCGAAGGGGCCGGCGAGCCGCTCAGTCAAGCACTGGGTGTTGCCACCTTCTATTCACAGTTCAGGTTGCAGCCGCACGCCCAGAACACCATCCGCTGTTGCCACGGCACCGCCTGCCACGTCTCGGGCGCACCGCTCATCTCCCGCGAGGTCGAGAAGCATCTAGGCATCCACGCCGGCGAGAACACTCCGGATATGCTCTACACGGTAGAAGAGGTGCACTGCGTGGGTGCCTGCGGCATGGCCCCCGTGGTGATGATCAACGACCGGGCCCACGGCAAACTCACCCCCGACAAGGCAGTAGCGATCGTCAAGGCCTTCCAGGCGGAAGTAGAGGGGGAGACCGGTGGTTCTCCCGCCGCGAACACGCAGGAGAGCGAGGAGTGATGGTGCCGGCGAAAGTCTTGGAGAGACCGGCCCCGCGCAATCCCCGCCTTACCATCCCTGAAGTCGAGGTCCGTATCTGTTTGGGCACCGGGGGGGTGGCCGCCGGCAGCCGGGAGGTGTTGAAGGCCTTTGAAGAGGGGCTCGCTCAGTCCGGCATCTACGCGGTGATACGTCCTCGCAAGGACGAGTGCGAGGGGCAGTGCGCCTCGATCACGGGCACCGGTTGCCAGGGCCTGTGCGCTATGGACCCGCTCGTGGAAGTCATCTTGAGGCGCGATGGGTCTGCCCACAAGGTTACCTACGGTCAGGTGACCCCGGCCATGGTCGGCGAGATCATCGCGAAGCACATCATCGGCGGAGAGCCGATCGAGAAATGGCTGGTCCTGACCGAGGACGGCCCGACCGACTTCGACTCCTTCTATGAGTCGCAGGAGAAGCTCACCCTCCGGCACGTGGGGATCATCGATCCCGAAGACATCGATGACTACCTGGAGGCCGACGGCTATCAAGCGCTGTACAAGGTCCTCTCGAGCATGTCGGCCGAGCAGGTGATAGACGAAATCAAGCGCTCGGGGCTGCGCGGGCGTGGAGGCGCGGGTTTCCCCACCGGCCTGAAATGGGAGTTCGCCGCCGGCTACCCGTCGCCGGACGGAGTCAAGTACTTCATCTGCAACGGCGACGAAGGCGACCCAGGCGCCTTCATGGACTGCTCGGTGCTGGAGGGCGACCCGCATGCGGTGTTCGAGGGTATGACCATCGGCTCTTTCGCCATCGGGGCTCCCGTGGGTTACGTATATGTGCGGGCCGAGTATCCCTTGGCCATGAGACGTCTCAAGATCGCCCTGGCGGCCGCGGAAGAGCGTGGGCTGCTCGGCGACAACATCATGGGTTCCGACTTCTGCTTCCATATCAAGATCAAAGAAGGGGCTGGAGCCTTCGTATGTGGGGAAGAGACGGCCATGATGGAGTCCATCGAGGGCCGACGGGGGATGCCTCGGCTGCGTCCGCCCTATCCGGCCGAATCGGGACTCTGGGGCCGCCCGACCAACATCAACAACGTCGAGACCCTCTCGGTGGTCCCCTGGATCATTCTCAACGGGGCGGAGGCGTTTGCCGCCCGGGGCTACGAGAAGTCAAAAGGTACCAAGGTCTTTGCCTTGGCCGGCAAGGTGAACCGCACCGGACTGGCCGAGGTCCCCATGGGCAAGACCCTCCGGGAGGTGATCTTCGGGATCGGGGGCGGTATCAAGAACGACAAGGCCTTCAAGGCCGTGCAGATGGGAGGTCCCTCGGGCGGCTGCCTGCCGGAGTCGCTGCTGGACCTGCCCGTCGACTACGAGACCATCAACCAAACGGGTGCGATCGTGGGCTCGGGCGGGATGATTGTCATCGATGAAGACAACTGCATCGTCGATACCGCCAGGTACTTCCTGCGCTTCACTCAGTCCGAGAGTTGCGGCAAATGCCCGCCCTGCCGGATAGGTACCAAGCGCATGCTGGACCTGCTGGACAAGATCTGCGAGGGCAAGGGGACGCTGGCCGATCTCGACTTTCTGGAGGAGATCGCCCAGCAGGTGCGGACGGGGTCGTTGTGCGGGCTGGGTACCACGGCCCCCAACCCGGTCCTCACCGCCCTCAAGTACTTTCGCGAGGAGTTCGAGGAGCACGTGGTCGAGCACAAATGCCGGGCAGGAGCCTGTGAGGCCCTTACCACGTACTCCATAGACCCGGAGACCTGCACCGGGTGCCGGGCATGTCTGCGGGTCTGCCCGGTCGAGGCCATCACCGGAGAGCGCAAGGAGATCCACGTGATCGACCAAGAGCTCTGCATAAAATGCGGAGCATGCTATGAGAAATGCCGATTCGACGCTGTGAGGAGGTCGTGATGCCCGCCGCCGCCGAGCCGACCGGGGTCCAACCGGTGACTCTCACCCTCAACGGGCGAGAGATCCAGGCACTCCCTGGCAAGACGATCCTGGAGGTGGCGCGCGAAGCAGGCGTCGACATCCCCACTCTCTGTCACGATCCCCGTCTGGAACCCTACGGGGCCTGTCGTATGTGCCTGGTGGAGGTAGAAGGAGCCCGTGGTCCCATGGCCGCCTGCGGGACCGCCGTCCGCGATGGCATGGTCGTGGAGACGCATAGCGAGAAGATCCTCAAGTTGCGCAAGTTCGTGTTGGAGTTGCTCCTCACCAACCACCCTCTCGATTGTCCCGTGTGTGAGGCAGCGGGCGACTGCCGTCTACAGGACTACGCCTACGAGTACCTGGTCGACATGGTGCCCTGGGGCTGGCGCGGCCCCCTGGCCGGCGATCCGGGCGAGCACCCGAACGTGGCTCATTTCGGGGCCCGCTGCATCCTCTGTGGACGATGCGTGCGCATCTGCCGGGAAGTCATGTCGATCGGGTGCTGGGGTTACCTGAACCGCGGCTACGAGAGCGAGGTCGACACGCCCTATCGCCTGCCCCTACAGCAGGTGGGGTGTGTGTCCTGCGGACAGTGCGTGAGCACCTGTCCGGTGGGGGCGATCGTCGGTCAGCGGACTCCGCAGGGCGCGCGCGAATGGCAGACGACGAAGACGACGACCACCTGTTCCTACTGCAGCAACGGGTGCCGTCTGGTGGTGCACGGGTATCGGGATAGAGTAGTCCGCGTGGCCTCGGAACTGGAGAAGGGCCTCAACGTGGGCAATCTGTGCGTCAAGGGCCGCTTCGGTCTCGGGTACGCGAACGCCGCCGACCGGCTGACCACTCCCTTGGTGAGAAACGCCGCCGGGGACCTCGAGCAGGCCTCGTGGGAAGAAGCCCTGGCTCGGGTGGTTGAGAAAGCCACGGCCGTCCGCAAGGAGAAGGGGGGGCAGGCCATGGCGGCCGTCTGCGGTACACACTGTACCAACGAGGCAGGCTATCTGCTCCAGAAGCTGGTGCGGACCCACTTCGCCTCGAACAACATCGATTCCATCGACCACGGCTGGCAGGTCGCCTCGGAGGAGGCCCTGACGGCCACCCTCGGGGTGGCTGCGGCCACCAATTCCCGCAAAGATCTGTCTGAGGCAGACGTGATCCTGGTGGTCGGAGCCAATCTCACCGAGTCCGACCCGGTTCTGGCCCTCGACGTCATCAGGGCGATGCGCAAAGGCAAGACCGTGATCGTCGTGGATCCGCGGACCACCGAACTCGCCCGGCGGGCCAGAATGCACCTCGCGGTCAAACCGGGAACGGATCTCGCACTGCTGCGGGGTGTGATGCGCCACCTTGTGGACCTGGGTATGCAGGATGAAGATTTCATCGCCGATCGCACCGAGGGTTTCGCCGCTTTCAAGACCTCGCTCGAGGGGGTCGATGTAGGGGCCGAGGCCGAGACCTGCAGACTCGATGTCGAAGTGCTGCGGGCGGCGGCCGAGGCCTTCGGCCAGGCCGCCGCGGCCGCCATCCTCTACGGGCCCGGTCTGACCCAGGGGGCCAAGGGCGTAGCCTCGGTGAAGGCGGCGGTCTACTTGGCCCTGCTCACCGGTAATATCGGACGCCCGGGGACCGGGATCTACCCTCTGCGTTCCGGTGCGAACTCGCAAGGTCTGTTCGACATGGGAGTCCGCCCCGACCGTCTGCCCGGCGGGGCGCTACCCAGCGACGCTGAGGCCGTCACCAGGGTGGAGGCGGCCTGGGGCGCCACTCTGCCCACGGAGGCCGCCGGCCACACCCTGCGCCGGACGCTCGAGGCCGCCGAGGCGGGTGAGATCGGCTTCCTGTACGTTGTCGGCGCCGACCCCGCGCTCTCCGCGGCCGACGAGACCAGGACGCGCACGGCTCTCCAAGAGGCGGGTTTCCTGGTAGTGGAGGACAGCTTCCTCACCGATACCGCCGCCTACGCGGATGTAGTGCTGCCCTCGGTGGTCAGCAGCGAGGACGACGGGACGTTCACCAATGTCGAACGGTTCGTCCAGCGAGTGCGCCCTGCCGCACCCCCTCTGGGAGAGGCCCTTCCCGACTGGCAGATCGTCCAGCGATTGGCCAATGGTCTCGGCGCTGATTGGGCTTATGCAGACCCCGCCGACGTCATGCGCGAGATCTCGGATGTGGTCTGGTGTTACAAGGGCATCTCCTACGATCGGATCGACGAAGAAGGCATGCAGCCGCCTTGTCCGGCGATCGACCATCTCGGTACCCCCATCCTGCACGTCGATCAGTTCAGCCGGGGCAAAGCCGCATTCGCGGCGGTGGAGAGCGGCGTCTCCGAGACGACGGTCGACGCCGACTACCCATTCCTGTTGCTTACCGGCTGTGTGCTCGAGCACCATGGGACGGGGGTGCGCTCGCGGCGCGCTTCCGGTCTCACGCAGTTGGTCGAGGAAGCCAGGCTGGAGATCAACCCCGGGGACGCCGACCGCCTCGGCATAGCCGACGGCGACCGCGTGAAGGTCGTCGCCCGCAATCAGGGAGCCATAGAACTGGGAGCCTGGGTCACCGGCCGCGTGCCGGCGGGCGTGCTGTTCGCCCCCGGCTTCTCGGCGACGGCCCCGGTCTCGCGTCTCCTCGAACGGGGGGCCTCCAACCCTCCGGCGGTGCGGGTAGAACGAGGCTAGAGCACCCTACGTCTACGCTGTCTCGGAGGGCGAGCCGCCTCGTCCTCCGGTCCTCTCTTTCTTGCGATCGTTCTCCCGCGCCTTCTCGGTGAGGAAGGCCAGCCGTTCGACCACCAGGCGGTTGACCGACCCCTTCGGATAGGTGCCCCTGGCGCTGAGGACGCCGGCAGGGACGCCGGTAAGCAGGCTTATGCCTTCGTCGATGGTCGCCACCGGGTAGATATGGAACCGCCCCTTCTCGACCGCCTGTAGCACTTGAGCGCTCAGCATGAGGTTCCGGACGTTGGCCTTCGGGATCAGCACCCCTTCGTCGCCCCGTAGACCCAGAGCCTTGCAGACGGCGTAGAACCCCTCGATCTTCTCGTTGACGCCTCCGATAGCCTGTACCTGTCCGCGCTGGTTCACTGAGCCGGTCACGGCAAAACGTTGATGGATGGGGAGGCCGGCAAGCGACGAGAGGAGCGCGTACAGCTCCGCCGAGGAGGCACTGTCGCCTTCCACTCCGGAATAGGATTGCTCGAAGACAAGCCGGGCGGCGAGCGACAGGGGCTGGTCCGAAGCGTACTTGGCGCCCAGATAGCCGGCTAGGATCAGCACGCCTTTGGAGTGGATGGGACCACCCATCTCGACCTCTCGCTCGATATCCACCAGTTCGCCGTCTCCCAGCCGGTGAGTGGCCGTGATACGGCTGGGGCGCCCGAACACGTAGTCCCCGATCGACGAGACCGAAAGGCCGTTGATCTGGCCGACCACCGCGCCTCGGGTATCGACCATCACCGTGGCTTCGGTGATCATCTCCCGCACCCGCTCCTCCACCCGGTTGGAGCGGTAGATGCGTTGCTCTATGGCCTTCTGGACGTGATCGCGCCGGACCACGGGCTTCGCCCGCTTTCCGCGACCGTGACGAGCCCAGTAGCCGGCTTCCGTCAGTAGGTCCGCGACGTCCACGAACCGGGTGGTCATCTTGCGCTGGTCCTCGACCAGACGGGAGCAGTGCTCGATGACCCGCGCGACCCCGTCGGGCGAGAAGGGGGGGAGCCCGCGCTGCCGGCCGACCTGGCCGATGAAGCGTGCATACAGTTGCTCGTTCTCGGGCGTACGATCCACCACCGTGTCGAAATCGGCTTTGACTTTGAAGAGCTCCTGGAACTCGGGGTCCTGGGTATACAGCAGGTAGTAGATGAAGGGTTCGCCGATGAGCACGATCTTGGCCTTGAAAGGGATAGGCTCTGGATCGAGGGTGGCGGTGGTGACGAAGCCCATCTGTTGGGCGATGTCTTCCACCCGGATCTCGGAGGTCTTGAGCGTGCGCTTCAAGGCGTCCCAGGCATAGGGCTTCAGAAGGACGTCCCGGGCGTCGAGCACGAGAAAACCACCGTTGGCTTTGTGCAAGGCCCCGGGTTTGATCATGTTGAAATCGGTGAGCAGAGCCCCGAACTGAGCCTGGTGCTCGATCCGGCCCACGAGGTTCCCCATCACCGGATTGCTCTCGGTGACTACCGGGGCCCCGGTCTGTTTCGAGTTGTCGACCAACACGTTGATCCTGTACTTGCGGAAGACGCCTTCGCCCTTCTGCCGGGCGACGGGGATGCCCATGAACATGACCGGCGTCTCTTCATCGGACTTCTTAAACTCGTCGGCGTTGTCCACCACGTCGTCGAGAACGGCGTGGAGGTAGCCCACCATCTCTTCGACCTCGCACCATCGCTCGCAGGCCTCGTCCACCAGGTGCTTCGCGGCGAAGGTGGTCACCTGACGATCCAGTTCCCTCCAAGCCTCGCGGCCGGCGCGCTCCTCCTGGCGCACAAGACGCATGACCTGCTGGAGTTCTTCGTTCAGGCTCTCCAGACCGTCGTCGATCCGCTTCTGTTCTTCGGGCGGCAGAGCCTCGTACACCTCTCGCGACATGGTCTCGCCGTCGGCGGTCTTGGGCGCGAAGGCGAGGCCGGCCGGGGTCCGCACCATCTGGAATCGGCCCTCCTCGGCCTTCTGGCTGAGGGCGCTCAGTTTGCTCTCCTGCTTTTCGCTGACCTGCTGGGCGATCTCCCGCTTCTGCTTCTCGTACTCCTCGCTCTCGAAGGCCTGGGTTATCGCAGCCTGCAGGTCCTCCACCAGCTTCTCCATGTCCTTGCGGAACTCGTCTCCACGACCAGGAGGCATGCGGATGGCATTGGGCTGGTAGGGCTTGGCGAAGTTGTGGACGTAGACCCAGTCGTCGGGCGCAGGAAGAGAGGCCGCCTCCCGGGACAGGAAGCTCAGAACCGTGCTGGATTTACCCGTTCCGGCCGGGCCGACGGCGAATATGTTGTACCCGTCGTTGTTGATCCCCATCCCGAACTCGACCGAGGACACGGCTCGGGTCTGTCCGATGATGTCGGCGAGCTCGGGTAGTTCTGCCGTACTCTCGAACGAGAACGCGGACGCGTCGCACAGCCGGTATATCTCGTCGGGTCGGAGTTCTGCGGGCGCTCTGACCATCTTTTCCTCCGCATCGTCGAAAGGTTGCCTCAGACCCAGGCCGGTCTTGCTCGCCTGTCAGTACCAGTCTACCTCTTCGCCTGCCGAGGTAATCACCGGCTCGGGGTGGAGCCGAAGAACCGGGAACGAGGGCAACCTGACAGAGGCACAGAAAGGGCGGACCGAGACTAACCGTATGCCAGGCGCAGCCCGATACGAGCCGAGGCTCACAACAACGACGAGGTGTCCGAGGGGGGACTTGAACCCCCATGAGTTATTCACTCACTAGGCCCTCAACCTAGCGTGTCTGCCAGTTCCACCATCCCGGCGGTGTGCC
>CAZCCL010000053.1:0-17806 GCA_964497095.1 uncultured Gaiellales bacterium
GAGAACGAACACGGCAGGTTCGCCCTCCATCTGGTCCCTTCGGGGATCTTCAACCGCAGTGTGGTGGCCATCATCGGGAACGGCGTGGTCATCGATCCCACGGTGCTCCGCAAGGAGATAGACGATCTCGAGAGCCGGGGTGTCTCCACCGCCAACTTGAAGGTGTCGGGCCAGGCGCATCTGATCATGCCCTACCACATCATGCTCGACCACGTGCAGGAAACGCGGCTGGGCAAGGGCAAGATCGGCACCACGGGCCGCGGTATCGGCCCGGCCTACTCCGACAAAGCTGCTCGTCAAGGCGTGCGTATGCAGGACGTTCTCGATCCGGCGGGCTTCCGGGAGCGGGTCATGAGCACCATGCGGGCGAAAGCCGAGGTCATGGTTCGTACCTACGACCAGGACGTGAGCAGCCTGGAGGCCGACTGCGAGCGCTACATCGAGGCGGCCGAATCGTTGCTATCGCACGTGGACGACACCGCGCTCCTGCTCTGGCAGGCTCTGCGGGAGGAGAAGGCGATACTCTTGGAAGGCGCCCAGGGCACCTTGCTCGATCTCGATCACGGGACCTACCCCTATGTCACCTCCTCCAATCCGGTCGCCGGATATGCCTGTGTGGGCGCGGGGATCGGCCCGATAGAGCTGAGTGAGGTCTGGGGAGTGACCAAGGCCTACACCACCAGGGTAGGTGAGGGCCCCTTTCCCACCGAACTGACCGACGACACCGGTGACGCCTTGCGCGAACGGGGTCAGGAATTCGGCACGACCACCGGACGGCCGCGTCGTTGTGGCTGGCTCGACCTGGTAGCGCTCCGCTACGCAGCCCGGCTGAACGGGCTGACCGGGTTGTGCATCACCAAGCTGGACGTGCTCAACGACTTGGAGACCATCAAGGTCTGTACGGCCTACAGCTATCGGGGAGAGCGTTTGGAGGAATTGCCGCCCGCGCAGGCGGTCTTCGCCGAAGTCGAGCCCTTGTATGAGGAAGTCCCCGGCTGGAAGGCCGACATCTCCGGTGCTACCAGCATCCAAGACCTTCCAGACGCGACCATCGACTACCTCAACTTCGTCATCAAGAACGTGCGCGTTCCCATCTCATTGATATCCGTCGGTCCGAGGCGTGAGCAGCACATCAAGGTGCCCTACCCGAATGTCGGCCGGCAGTCCGGCCCGGGGCAAGAGCAAGGCCACGGTGGACATGCGCCTGATCATGCGCACTAGGACGCCCGCCGCGGGCCGAGACAGGGGAGGAGACCGTGGCTTCTGACCAGCTGGACGTCCTGGTGGTCGGAGGAGGCGCTCGCGAGCATGCGCTCGTCCGAAGCCTGGCCAAGAGTCCCCGCATCGGGCGGCTCCTCGGTGCGCCCGGCAATCCGGGCATCGAGCGCGATGCCACCGCCGTGAGTGTCGGCGCCGAGGACACCCCCGCCCTCATAGCCCTCGTCGAGCGCGAGGGGATCGATCTCACCGTGATCGGCCCCGAGGCTCCTCTTGTCGCCGGTCTCGCCGACGAGTTGCGCGACCGCGGCTTCGCCGTCTTCGGTCCCGGGGCAGCCGGAGCCCGACTGGAAGGCTCGAAGGCTTTCGCCAAGGAAGTGATGGAGGCGGCAGCCGTGCCGACAGGGCGGGCCGCCACCTTCACCGAGCATGGGCGGGCTCTGGCCTACCTGCGCGAGCACGGGGCGCCGGTGGTGGTCAAGGCCGACGGCCTGGCGGCCGGCAAGGGAGTGATCGTCGCTCAGACTCTCGAGGAAGCGGAGGCCGCTCTCACGGAGTGCTTCGTGGAGCGGCGCTTCGGGGATGCGGGCGACACGGTCCTCATCGAGGAGTATCTGGAAGGAGAAGAGGTCTCGCTGCTCTCTATTGTGAGCGGAGACCAGATCTTGCCCCTGGCGCCTGCTCAAGACTACAAACGGGCTCTGGACGGAGACAGGGGTTCCAACACGGGGGGGATGGGATCCTACTCCCCGGTACCGGCGGTGAATGATGCCCTCTTCGAGGGCTTGGTGGACCAGGTGGTGCGCCCCACGGTGGCCGAGCTCGTCCGGCGGGGGATCGACTTCCGAGGAGTGCTGTACGCGGGTCTCATGCTGACGGCCAAGGGACCGAGGGTGTTGGAGTTCAACTGCCGTTTCGGGGACCCGGAGACCCAGGCGCTGCTGCCCCGGTTGGAATCCGACCTGTTGGACCTGCTTTTGGCAGCCGCACGGGGCGAGAACCTGCCCGGCAAGGCCTGCTGGCGAAACGGCGCGGCCGTGGGGGTGGTCATGGCCTCGCGGGGCTATCCGGCTTCTAGTTCGAAAGGTGACGTGATCAGCGGCTTGGACGCCGCCGCGGCCATGCAGGCGGTGGAGGTCTTCCATGCGGGCACCGGCGGGGCCGCCGACGGCCGGCTGGTGACCGCGGGCGGTCGCGTGCTCACCGTGACCGGTCTGGGCGACACTTTCGCCGAGGCCCGAGCCCGAGCCTACGGAGGGGTGGCCGCCATCAGTTTCGAGGGTGCACACCATAGGAGCGATATCGCCCTGCGGGCGGAGGAATGGGAAGCGCGCCGCGACGGGCCATGAGCGGGAAGGGGAAGGACATGCCTGATCATCCCTTGGTAGGCGTCTTGATGGGCTCGGAGTCCGATGCCCACGTGATGGACCACGCAGTCGAGGAATTGAAAGCCAGGAGCATCCCTTCAGAAGTCAACGTGCTCTCGGCCCACCGCGACCCGGAAGCGGTGCGGGAATACGCTTTGACTGCTGAGTCCCGCGGTCTGAAGGTGATCATCGCCGGGGCCGGTAAGGCCGCCGCACTGCCGGGCGTCGTGGCTTCTATGACCGAATTGCCGGTGATAGGGGTGCCCATACGCACATCGGACCTTGGGGGGCTCGACTCGCTCCTTTCCATGGTGCAGATGCCGGCCGGGGTGCCGGTAGCCACGGTGGCCATCAACGGGGCTCGGAACGCCGCCATCCTGGCAGCCAAGATCCTGCGCGTGGGCGGACTGACGGTGGACGCGGCAGAGACCACGGGCGCCGATGGAGGCGCATCATGATCCCGCGCTACTCGACGCCGGAGATGGCCGCTATCTGGACCGACCAGGCTCGTATGGCCGCTTGGCTCGACGTGGAGTTGGCCGTGTGCGAGGCCTGGGCCCAGCTGGGACAGATCCCTGACGAGGCCATGGGCGAGATCAGGGAGAAGGCCGCTTTCGACGTCGATCGGGTGAACGAGATCGAGGAGACCACTCAGCACGACGTCATAGCCTTCGTGAGTTGCGTGGCCGAGAACGTGGGGGAATGCTCCAAGTACGTTCACTACGGGCTCACGTCGTCCGATGTGCTCGACACCGGGCTGGCTCTTCAGCTGCGGGCGGCAGGGGCGCTGCTCGAGGAAGAGACCAGGAGGCTGGGCCGGATCCTCCAGGGCCGCGCTCTCGAGCATCGGGATACCGTCATGATCGGCCGCACCCACGGGGTGCACGCCGAGCCGATCACTTTCGGCATGGTCCTCGGGCTGTGGGCGTTCGAGGTGCAGCGCGGTCTGGAGCGGTTGCAGCGGGCGGTCCGACAGGTGGCTGTAGGCAAGATCTCTGGGGCCGTGGGCAGCTATGCAAACGTCGATCCCCAGGTGGAACAGATCACCATGTCCATACTGGACCTGGGCATAGCTCCGATCTCGACGCAGATCGTGCAGCGCGATCGCCACGCCGAGTTCATGGCGGCTCTGGCACTGCTGGCGACGACCATCGAGAAGATCGCCCTGCAGGTGCGCCACTATCAGCGCACCGAGGTCTTGGAGGCGGAGGAGTATTTCGCTCCCGGGCAGAAGGGCTCTTCGGCCATGCCCCACAAGCGCAATCCCATCATCTCCGAGCGTCTCTGCGGCCAGGCTCGGATCATCCGGGGCAACATGCTGGCTGCTTTCGAGAACGTGGCCCTCTGGCACGAGCGCGATATAAGCCACTCGAGCGCGGAGCGGATCATCCTTCCCGACAGCACCATCCTCCTCCACTACATGCTCAAGAAGTCCTGCTGGCTGGTGGACAAGCTGAGTGTCTACCCGGAGAACATGGCCGCCAATCTGGAGAAGAGCCTCGGGCTCCTCTACAGCCAGCGGGTGCTCCTGGCCCTGGTGGAAGCCGGGATGCTGCGCGACGATGCTTACGCGATCGTCCAGCGCACGGCAATGAAGGCCTGGGAAGAGGAGACGTCGTTCCGGGAGTTGCTGGAAGCCGACCCGGAGGTGACCGAGCGGCTACGGGCGTCCGAGATCGAGGAACTGTTCGATCCCGGCTATCAGCTCCGCAATGTGGGCGTGATCTTCGACCGGGTGGCCGCTTTGGAGTGGTAGGCAGGAGCCGGACACACCCTCGGCGCGCCGGTCCGCCCAAGCTGCTAGAATCGAAGCCAGGCTTGTCCCCCGCCGCAAGACGCGCGTTGCCGGTGGTCGCGGCGCGCAAGAACGAACGTGACCGGCCGGGCAGGGACCATTCCGGACGCGAAGGCGGCAGGGCAGGGGAGGCGTCAGCTGAGGTGCTGCGCCGCTTTCCGGCACAAAGACATTCCCGTCTCTGGAAGGGGAGGCTCGAGAATGTTCAAAGTCTCGGTCTACGTGACTCCCAAGCGTGGCGTGGTGGATCCTCAGGGCGCCGTCATCGAACGGGCCCTGCCGGCTTTGGGCCACTCGGGGGCCGGCGACATCCGCGTGGGCCGCTACATCACGCTCACGGTGCAAGGGAGCGACCCGGAGAAGGCCAAGGTGGACGTCGACGACATGTGCCGCCGGCTACTGGCCAATCCGATCATCGAGGACTACAGCTTCGAGATCTCTGCGGTCGAAACCGCGGCGACGGGGGAGGGAGCCTGACGTGACGGCGGGTCGGGTCCGTTTCGGCATCGTGGTGTTCCCCGGATCCAACTGCGAGTACGACACCTTCCACGCTTTGTCCACTTTTCCGGAGGCGGAACCCTACTATCTGTGGCACAAAGACCCCGATCTGAAAGATGCCGACTGCATCATCCTCCCTGGGGGCTTCTCCTATGGTGACTACCTGCGTACCGGAGCGATCGCTCGATTCAGTCCGATCATGCAGGAAGTGGCCGCCTTCGCGAAGGCGGGGGGATTGACCTTCGGCATCTGCAACGGCTTTCAAACCTTGACCGAGGCTCATCTCCTGCACGGTGCCCTGCGGCGGAACCGAGGACTGCGTTTCATCTGCCATCCCCAATACCTGCGGGTAGAGCGCAACGACACTCCGTTCACCCGGGCCCTGCGGGTGGGAGAGGTGATCCAGGTCCCGGTGAATCACAACGAAGGTAATTGGACGGCGGGTGCCGAGCGCCTGCAGGAGATCGAGGATGGGGGCCTGGTGGCCTTCCGCTATTGCGACGCCGAGGGGAACGTCACCGACGCCGCCAATCCCAATGGGGCTACTGGCAACGTGGCCGGGATCCTGAGCGAGAGCTACACCATACTGGGCATGATGCCGCATCCCGAGCGGGTGTGCGAGGGTATTCTAGGTGGAGTGGACGGAAGGGCGATCTTCCGGTCGATGATCGATCACGTGGTGGAGAGGTGCAACTGATGGGCGTGCCCGAGGTACATACGCCCAAGACGGGGAGGGACGACTGATGGCTGTCCAGACCGTGTGCCCGCGCTGCGGGGCGCGGGATTCGTTCATGAGGGGATATCTGCCGGAGACATGCGCGTGCCGCGTGTGTCAGAGCCAGCTCGATTGGCGCGAGATCCCCGGGTGCGGGCCTGACTGCAAGGCGGTGGAACCTGAGCCCGCGCCCGAGCCTTCGGCTCCGTCCTACGTAGCCTCGACCGTCGCATCGTCAGCGACCGACGCGCTGGCTGCGGCTGCCCGCCGGCTGAAGGCCGACGCGCTGAAGGCCACAAAGCCGACCGAGGTCGTTACTCCGACCGAGGGTACCGAATCGGCCGAGATCGCCGAGGGGGAAGACACCGAGAACGAAGACGCCACTGGGGCCGGGGAAGACCGGGCAGTGTACGGACGCGGGGACGAGGAGCAGTAGCGCGCGTGGCCGAACTCTACGAGCAACTGGGTCTCTCCGGCTGGGAGTACGAGCAGATCTGCGCCATCCAGGGGCGGGAACCCACGCACGTGGAGTTGGCGGTGTTCTCGCTCATGTGGAGCGAACACTGCGGGTACAAGCATTCCAAGCCCTTGCTCAGACGTTTTCCCACGAAAGGCGAGCGAGTCCTGCAAGGACCGGGAGAGAACGCCGGGATCGTCGATATCGGCGGCGGTCTGGCCGTGGCCATGAAGATCGAGAGCCACAACCACCCATCGGCCGTCGAGCCCTACCAGGGAGCCGCCACGGGAGTGGGGGGCATCATCCGCGACATCTTCGCCATGGGGGCACGGCCCATATGTGGACTCGACTCCCTTCGCTTCGGCGAGATCGAGCCGCCGCCGGCGCGGGCCGCGGCGGCGGCCTCGTCGACCGCTGTGGCGGCGGCCCAGTCGGCGGGCGCGGGCGCGTCGGCAGGCGCGGGCGTGGAGCCCGGCGCCGTCCGGGGCCCCCACGCGGCTCCGGAGCCCGACCGCAACCCGGAGCCCGGTTCCGCCTCGGGGACGACGGCCAATCCAGCCGCGCTCAACCGACAGCGCTACCTCTTCGAGCATGTGGTTGCCGGCATCGGCGGCTACGGCAACTGCATGGGCATCCCCACGGTGGCCGGTGAGGTCTATTTCGAGGATCCCTACGCCGGCAACTGCCTGGTCAACGCCATGACCGTCGGACTCGTCAAGCACGGGGAGATCATCCGCAGCAAGGCGGCCGGAGTGGGGAACCGCGTGGTGCTCATCGGCTCCAAGACCGGCCGGGACGGCATCGGTGGAGCCAGCGTGCTCGCCAGCCAGGTCTTCGACGAGACCTTGGAACAGAAGCGCCCGTCCGTCCAGGTGGGCGATCCCTTCACGGAGAAGAAGCTGCTGGAGGCCTGCCTGGAACTGCTCCGCGAAGACCTGCTGGTGGCCCTTCAAGACCTGGGGGCTGCCGGTATCACCTCCTCCTCCAGCGAGATGGCGGCCAAAGGCGAGGTGGGCATCGATCTCTATGCCGATCGGGTACCGCTCCGCGAAGCCGACATGGAACCCTGGGAGATCATGATCAGCGAGAGCCAGGAGCGGATGCTGGCTATCGTCGCACCAGACAGATGGGATGGCGTGAAGGCGGTCTGTGAGCGCTGGGACCTCGATGCCACCATCGTCGGCGAAGTTACCGAAACGAAGCGCCTCCGGGTCTTCTGGCACGGCGAGATGGTCGGTGACATGGATGCCGGCGCCCTGGCCGAGCCGCCCACCTACGACATCCCCCGGGAACGGCCGGCTCACGAGGTAGACGAACCTCTCGCCCCGGCGGCCTATCCGCCTCCTGAAGTCCCGCTCGAGAAGGTCCTTTTCGACCTCATCGGGTCGCCCAACATCGCGAGCCGCCGCTGGGTGTGGAGGCAGTACGATCACCAGGTGCAGCTCAACACCGTGATCGTACCGGGCGGCGACGCGGCACTTCTGCGCATCAAGAAGACGGGGGCCGGTATAGCCGTCTGTACCGACGGGAACGGCCGCCAGATCTTCCTCGATCCTTACCGGGGAGGCAAGGCGGCGGTAGCCGAGGCGGCCCGCAACGTGTCTTGCGTAGGGGCCAAGCCCATCGCCATTACCAACTGCCTCAACTTCGGCAATCCCGATAACCCCCCCATCGCCTATCAGATGGCCCGCACCATCGAGGGCATGGCTGAGGCCTGCGAGGCGCTGGGCACGCCGGTCATATCCGGCAACGTGTCCCTCTACAACGAAAGCTTCGAGCAACCCATCTACCCTACGGCTGTGGTGGGGATGCTGGGTCTTATGGACGACGTCGCCCCCCACTGCACAGTGGCCTTCAAGGCTGCCGATGACGTGGTCTACCTCCTCGGGGACGCCAGTCCCGTCCTGGACGGCTCCGAGTACCAGAAGCGCTGGTACGGAGGCAAGGCGAGACGGCCCGCCGGTCGCATCCCCGACGTGGACCTCGATGCCGAGGTGGCTCTGCAGGGGGCGCTTCAGGAAGCGATTGCCGCCCGGCTGCTGCGCTCCGCCCACGACTGCTCCGACGGGGGATTGGCGGTGGCTATGGCCGAGAGCTGCATGGCCGGGGGTCTCGGGGCCACTCTTACCCTCGACGACGTGCCCTGGGTCGGGGGTAGGCCGGGATGTGCCGCCTCCGCGGGGGCGGCGGAAGCGCCTGCCAGCGTGATCGGGCCGTTGGCATCCCGGCCCGATCTGGCACTGTTCGGGGAGACGCCCACGTTGGTGGTGGTCTCGGCGGCCGCGAAGGATGCCGAACAGCTCGAGGAGTTGTGCGAGGCCGCCGGCGTGCCCAGCACTCGGCTGGGCACCGTGGGCGGCCCGGAGTTCGTGGTCACGGTCGCCGGCCGAAGCCTGCGCGCGGATGTGGCTGCCCTCGCGCGCACTTACGAATCGGCGATACCTGCGATCATGGGGGCATGATGCAGGACTTCCGGCACGACCGTTCACTCCCCTGCCACCTGCCCCGTGGCGCCACGCTCCACGATGACTCTCCCCGCGAGGAGTGCGGCGTGTTCGCGATCTACGCCCCGGAGATGGATGTAGCCCGTCTCACGTTCTTCGCCCTTTTCGCACTCCAGCACCGCGGTCAGGAATCGGCCGGCATCGCGGTCACCGATGGCTCCCGGCTCATCGTCCACAAGGACATGGGCCTGGTCTCCCAAGTGTTCGAGGAGGAGACCCTGCAGACCCTCCCCGGGCAGCTGGCCATCGGTCACGTGCGCTACTCCACCACGGGTTCGAGCGAGATGCGAAACGCCCAGCCTTTCGCCCGCACGCGCAACGGCTCCTTCATCGCCTTGGCCCACAACGGTAACCTGGTCAACACCGACGAGCTTCGGGCCCATCTACTGCGGAACGGCCACGTGTTCGAGAGCACTTCCGACACGGAGATAATCGCCGCTCTGCTGGCCGAGCACCCCTCGCACGACATCCGGGAGGCCTTGCGGGACATCCTCCCCCGATTGCGTGGTGCCTTCAGCGCCGTGCTCCTCACCAAGGACGAGGTGATCGGGTTCCGCGACCCCTACGGCGTCCGCCCGCTGGTGTTGGGCCGATTGGAAGGGCGCTATTGCCTGGCGAGCGAATCGGCCGGCCTGGACATCGTGGGCGCCCAGCTGGTGCGCGAGATCGAGCCGGGAGAGATCTGCGTGATCGACGAAAACGGCTACCAGATCGAGCAGGTGGTGGACCGCAAACGCTCGGCGCTGTGTGTCTTCGAGTTCATCTACTTCGCCCGCCCCGACTCGATGATGAAGGGCCAGACCCTATACGGAGCCCGCAGCCGTATGGGAGAGCAGCTGGCCCTGGAGTCGCCGGTAGAGGCCGATCTGGTGAGCCCGGTCCCCGATACCGGCATCTGCGCCGCCACCGGCTACGCGGCGGCAAGCGGCATCCCCTATGGCGAGACCCTCATCAAGAACCGCTACATCGGGCGGACCTTCATCAACCCGGAGGACCGGGTGCGGAAGCTCGGCATCCGCATGAAGTTCAACCCGCTCACATCGGCGATCAAGGGCAAGCGCTTGGTCATGGTCGATGACTCCATCGTGCGGGGCAATACCACCCGCAGCCTGGTTCGGGTGCTCTTCGAGGCCGGGGCCAGGGAGGTGCACCTACGTATCACCTCGCCTCCGATCCTCTATCCGTGCTTCTACGGCATCGATATGGCCGACCAGGACGAATTCATCGCCTTCGGCAAGACGGTGGAAGAGATCGGCCGGGAGCTGGGGGCGACCTCGGTCTACTACCTGTCGCTCGAAGGACTGATGCGGGCCACCGGGGTCGGTGACGAAGAGACCAGTTTCTGCGCGGCCTGCTTCACCGGCGACTATCCCTGCGAGGTCCCCGAGCAACTGCGCTGCTCCAAGTTCCGTTACGAGGCGGAAACCTGTGGGGCGCTGAGGAGCTGAGCGGCGCCGGCGCCTGCGCCCGCACCGTGGCGCTTGTAGCCGTGGCGCGGTGTTGCCTGCGGCTCTAGATCCTGTCGACGACCTCGGCGTTGCCGCCGACCTCGATCGCTCCCGCAGCCAGCAGTTGCCTCACCAGCGAGGTGGCCTCTCCTCCGCTGAGGTCGCGTTCCTCGATAGGCGGCCGTCCTACAACCAAGACCTTCTTGCCCGCCTGGGCTGAGCGAAGGGCTACCCGCAGCGGCTCCAGATTGCCTCGGCCGAAGAAGACCGGGGCCACGACCAGTACGTCCGTCTCTGTGACCAAGGCTTCCATCTCCGCCACCGCTTCGGCCGGGAAGGGCTCGAAAGGAGGTGCGGAGACGACCTCGAGCTCGTAGCGCTGGGCCGTGGCGTAGTCGGTGTCGAAGACGCTCACGATGCCCACCGTAGGTGCGTATCCATGCAGCACGAGCTCTTCCACCAGTTCGGACGCGGCGCCCCCGCCTGCGATCACGTGCACCTTGGTACCCTCATGTTCGAGCGCCGCCTCATGGGAGCTGGACCACAGCGGGGTCAGGTAGGGTCGTTGCCCCTGCCGGTGGACGGTCACCCGTACCCCGAACACTTCCAGGATGAGTCTTGGGTCGAGAATGTCCGTCGCTTCTCCCCGCGCGGCCACCCGGCCCTCGTCGAGCAACACCAGTTCCTCACAGTACTGGGCGGCGATGTTGAGGTCGTGCAGCACCACGGCGATGGTCCGGCCGGCAGTGTGTAGGGAGGTGAGAAGCTGCATGATCTCGAGCTGATGGTTGAGGTCGAGGTTGTTGAGCGGCTCGTCCAAGAGCAGGATAGGTGTCTCCTGCGCCAGCGTCTGGGCGATCAGGGCCCGCTGGCGTTCGCCGCCGGAAAGCTCGGTGACCGGTCGCCCGGCCAGGGCGGTCACACCGGTCGCCTCGAGGGCCGCGGCCACGACCACGCCATCGGCGTCTGCGTGGTCGGCCGCGTCTGCATGGTCGGCCGCACCCGCGTGCGTCGCAACGCCTTGGCCTCGGTGGGCGTAGCGGCCCATGGCCACCATCTCCTCGACAGTAAAGTTGAAGTCGAGGTTGAATTGTTGTGGCACCACACCGATCATGCGGGCCAACTGCGCGGCGTGATACTCGCGGAGGGGCCGACCCTCGAGAAGGACTTCGCCGGCCGAAGGAGGTGCGCCTCTGGTGAGCGCTCGGAGCAGGGTGGTCTTTCCCGAGCCGTTGGGGCCGAGGATGCCCAGGAACGAGCCGGCGGCGACCTCCAAGTCGAGGGGGCCGAGCACGCGACGACCGCCGAGCGTCACTTCCAGCCCGCGCAGGTCGAAGACGGGTGTCACGGCGGATCCAGTCATCTCATACGCCCCGTCGCGTCCGCAGGAGGTAGAGGAAGAAGGGCCCGCCGGTGGCCGCCGTGATTATGCCCACAGGGATCTCCGCCGGGGCCAGGGCGGTGCGGGCCACCGTGTCGGCCACCAACAGCAGGAGGGCGCCGAACAACGCTGTCGCGGGTAGCAGGCGCCGATGGTCCGGACCGACCACCAGGCGCATGATGTGGGGCACCATCAGGCCGACGAAACCTATGAGTCCCGAGAAAGCCACGGCCGCCGCGGTCGTGAGCGCTGCCACGATCATGAGGTTACGGCGGGTGCGCTGACTGTCGACGCCCAACTCGCGGGCTCTCTCCTCACCCATGAGGAGGAGGTTCATCCGCCGGGACATCAGCATCATGAAGGTGAAGCCGGCGGCGACCACGGGCAGCGTGATTGCCACCTTCATCCAGGTGGCGGTGGTGAATCCACCCATCAGCCAGACCACCACCGTGTGCAGGTCGTACTCGGTCGCCACCATGAGAAAAGACATGATTGCGGTGAGGGTGGAGCCCACCGCCACCCCCGAGAGTAGAAGGGAAGCCCCACCGGTGAGCCCTCCAAAGGTGGCGAGCCGGTAGACGAGGAACGCCGCCAAGGTGGCCCCGATGAACGCCAGAATGGGCAGTGTGTAGATGCCCAAGGCGGGCAGCGGCTTCCAGACGATAGCGACCGTTGCGCCGAGGCCTGCGCCGGCCGACACCCCGAGCAGGTAGGGCTCGGCCAAGGGGTTGCGGAACACGCCTTGGAACGACGCGCCGGCCGTGGACAGGGCCGCGCCGGTGATCAGGGCGAGCGCTATCCGGGGGAGGCGCAGATCGAGGAGGAGCCTGGGAGCCCAGTCGGGGAAGTTCCCGGTGGCGCCGGTACCATGTCGGATCAGCCCGGCGAATGCGCGGAAGGCCTCTCCGAGCGACAGGCCCGCCGCTCCTACCACCCCCGCGGCGATCACGCCGACGCACAGGGCGGCCGCCAAGGCCGCCATCGTGAGGCGGTAGACCCTGCGACGATCCCTGCTTGTCGTCACGGTCGCATCTCCTGTCCGGCGGAGGCCCCCCGGGGCTGCGGGCGGTCGAGGATCTCCGCGCCTGAGCCGCTCCGGACGCCGCCGGCTCTCCGAGCGCTGGGAGCCGGCGGCGTCCGCGTGGCCAAGACTAGGATCCTAAAAGGCCTCGGGGTGGATGGCCGCGGCGAGGATCTTCACGCCCTCGGCGATACGCGGACCCGGCCGGGTGACGATCACGTCGTCGATCACAACCACCCGGCCTTCTTTGACCGCCTTGAGACCGGCGAAACGCGGATCGCTGGTGAACTCTTCGGCGCTCATATAGATGGAGCCCGGCAGGAGGATCACATCCGGGTCCGCGGCGACCAGTTGCTCGGGGGCGAACTGGTAGTAGGCTTGGGCGGCCACGCCGTCGGCCCCCGGGTCTGCGGCCACATTGGCGGCATTGGCCAGACCAAGGAGTTCATCCACGAACGAGCCCGGACCCGCGGTCCACAGGGTGTTGTCCAGCGCATAGAAGACCCTGGGCTGCCCGCCTGCGGCTTTGGCGGCCTCAGTGACCTCCGTCATCTGGGCCTTGATCGATTCGACCAACTCGGCCGCCTTGCCGGTGGCGCCGGTCGCGATGCCGAGGGTGGTGATATTGGCGTAGATCTGTTCGACAGTAGCCGGGTTGAGGATCAGCACCGGAGTCCCGGCGGACTTGATGGGAGCGAGCGCCTCCTCGTTGCCCGAGTAGCCCACCACGAGGTCCGGGCTCAACGCCGTTATGGCCTCTGGGTTGGGTTGGAAGTCCCCGATCTTCTCGATGGCGGCGACCTCAGGCGGGTAGTCATCGAGCGAGGTCACCCCGACGACGCGGTCGCCGAGCCCGAGAGCGAACAGCATCTCGGTGTTGGCGGGCGCCGTGGAGACGATACGCATGGGCTTCGCTTCGATGGTCACGCTTTCTTGGTTGTCGTCGGTGACCGTCGCCGGGAAGGTACCCTCGGCGGCTTCGGCCGTGGTAGTGGTGGCGGCGACGGTGGTAGCGGTAGTCTCCGCTGCATCGGAACCGCAGCCCACAGCGAACAGGAGAGGGGCGACACTCAGGACGGCCAGAAGCAAGAGGATCGGAGAGAACGAGCGTCGCTTGGCGGGCTTGGAGGGGGCCTGCCCAGAGGGCAGTAGGCGGGGCCTCGCCGATGCGCGGCGCGGCGTCCGGTGTCCGTTCATGCGGACTCCTTTCGGTTCAACCTATGGTCACTGGTCCGCAAGATGGTGGAGAGCAGGTTGGCTACTCCCCGGCCGGACCATAACCTGGTCGAACCGAGTCGGCGCCCCGCGACATCAGGGCGGAGTGCGCTCTCTCCGCGGAAAGCGTCTGCTCCTCCTCTACAGCAGGTATCTGACTCCCGAAGCCCGCTGCTCGAGCTTGCGACAGGGCGGCAGTCCACATGCCGCCTCGCCATCCGCTGGAGCACGGCCTCGGTCACAGTGGCGGGACCGCGCCGGCATCTCACCGGCTTCCCTTTCGGCCCCGGTTCATCCGGGGCCTGACTGCGGAGGCACCATGCTTGCTCATGAGACTTTATCACTCGCTCTGCCGGGGGTCCACCTTCACCTTTCTTGCGGGAGATTGGGCGCGCGCTCACCACTGGACCCTGTCGACCTTGATACAGGTTAGGGAATTCCCGGCGGGAGGTATTCACTTGGATACGGGCCTCTGCAAAGCACAGAGGCCGGTGCGAGGGAGAGAAGCGGCGGCAGGAGTGAGTGGGCAGGGGGTGTGCAGCATCCGAGCCCCCGCCAGTCGTTTATGGCTCACGGCGCAGATTCTCCACGAGAGACGCTTCGGAAGGTCACGCGGGTTCTTCATGGGGGTTCGTTGTGGGCCGTTCTCGTGAGGCGCGCCTCAGAAAGTGGTGGATCCTCGGGACCGCGGCGCTCGTGGGCGTCGCGGTTGGTCTCGCGGCCTGCGGGACGAGCGGGACTCCGACAAGCTCGGTGACCGGTGGAGCCACGACGTTGACTGTGTCGACCACGCCTGCGTCTTCCTCACCAGGAGGTTCATCCACTTCTGAGCCGACATCCTTGCCCCTGTCGACGACGAGCACCACCGTCGCCGGCGATTGGCCCACCTACCACCATGACTCTCTTCGCAGTGGTGTGTCGTCCGACCAACTCCCGCTCGGTGATGTGCAGAAGGTCTGGACTTCGGAGCTGCTGGACGGCGCACTCTACGCACAGCCGCTGGTGGTAGGAGATCGTGTGCTGGCCTTTGCGGAATCGAACTCGGTCTATGCGCTCGACACCTCCTCGGGCGCTGTGGCCTGGAAGATCAACCTGGGGGAGCCGGTTCCGGGGAACGAGTTGCCGTGCGGCAATATCGACCCGTCTGGGATCACTGGAACCCCAGTCGTCGACGTGGCCGCCGGCACGGTCTACGTCGTGGCCAACCTCCGCGCCGGCCCGCATCACGAGCTCTTTGCGCTCGATCTTGCGAATGGGGCGGTCCTCTGGCATCGGCCGATCGATGCGCCGGGGCTGTCCCCGGCGGTCGAGCAGCAACGGGGAGCGTTGGCGCTCTCGGGAGGACGCGTATACGTCCCCTTCGGCGGCCTCTATGGGGACTGTGGCCAGTACAAGGGTGCGGTCGCATCTGCTGCCGCTGACGGGACCGGAGACCTCGCTGGCTACGTTGTACCGACCAGCCGGATGGGTGGGATCTGGAATCCGGCGGGACCGGTGGTGGACTCCAATGGCGACCTCTGGGTCACGACGGGGAATAGCGCCTCGCGCGACAACTTTGACTACGGGAACTCTGTCATTCGCCTGAACCCGCAGCTGTCGGTCCTCGACTATTTCGCACCCGGCGACTGGACCGCCCTGAACGCGGGTGACGTAGATCTCGGCTCCCTTGGTCCGGTCTTGGTTTCCGTCAATCGGGTGCTTGCGGTCGGAAAGAACGGGGTTGCCTACCTCCTGGATGCGGATGATCTTGGACAGATAGGCGGGCAGCTTTTCTCCGCGGAAGTGGGTTCAAGCGCTTTCGGGGCGGCTGCCACCCTGGGATCGATGGTCTTCGTGCCCTGTAGCCGGGCACTGGTTGGCCTGCAGGTGTCCCAAGCAGCGATCGAGGTCGCCTGGACGGTTTCGGGAGGAGCCGGTCCGCCGATCGTGGCTGCTGGGGCGGTATGGTCCCTGGCCTATGACGGGGAACTCAGAGCAGTCGATCCCGCAAGTGGTGACATTCTCTTCAGCACGCACCTGACAAGGCCGGCATCGCGGTTTGTGTCTCTCGCCGCCGCAGGCGGCCGGCTCTTCGTCGCGGATGGGACCGGGCTGGCGGCCTTCAGTCTTCGCTGAGTGGAGAGGTCGCTCTGATCACGGTTGCACGCACGACAAACCGGGTATTTGAAAGCGGATAGAGGACTCGACCAGCGCAAGGACGGCGTGCCTTTGATAGAAGAGGTGGGGCCGGGTGACTGCCGACCAGCATTACAGAAATAGACACAGTGCCGGCAGTTCCGCCGATGAAGGAACTGAAGCTACGGGCGCCGGGCGATCACGCCGTGATCCTTCTCCCGGAACGCGCGGGGGCCACCCGGAGCCAACCGACCGCGGTCGTTCGGGATCGGGCGCAGGCAGTCCCGGTTCCCCAGGCGGCACCGGTCGCCGTGCAGGCTCGCAACCTCCGGAAGGACCATCACCTGAGGAACGACGCCGGCGCACCCACCACCAGATCTGGTACGGGATAGGCTACATCCTGCTCGCTCTGGTTCTGATCTATCTCTTCCAGCAGTTCGTGATCGGCCCCATGACCGCACCCTCCACCGAGCTCTCCTATAGCGAGTTCAAGGCGAAGCTGTCGGCCGGTCAGATATTGACGGCGGAGATCAGTCAGAACCAGATCACCGGCACGATGACCAACACCGATCCGCAGGCCACCAGCCCCCTCGATTTCAAGACCAACATCCAGGCGGGAGCAGACCCCGAGTTGGTGCCGGAGCTCCAGGCGGCAGGGGTGGACTATTCGTTCACAGGTCCGTCTAGCCCCATAGGCGGGGTGCTCCTATACTTCGTGCCTCTTCTGTTGTTCGGAGTGCTTTGGTATTTCATCTACCGGCGCGCGGCTCGCGCGATGGGAGGCGCGGGGGGAGGGATCTTCGGCGTGGGACGGACCAAGGCCACCCAGGTGACGCCCGAGCAGGTGGGAGTCACCTATGCGGACGTGGGAGGCGCAGATGAGGCTATCGAGGAACTGCAGGAGATCATCCAGTTCCTGAAGGCCCCGGAGCAGTTCGCCCGCCTGGGCGGACGCATCCCCAAAGGCGTGCTGCTGGTAGGTCCACCGGGAACCGGCAAGACTTTGCTGGCCAAGGCCACGGCCGGCGAGGCCGGCGTGACGTTCTTCGAGAGCAGCGGTTCCGCCTTCGTCGAGATGTTCGTGGGCGTCGGCGCCGCCCGGGTTCGTGACCTGTTCGAGCAAGCCCGCCGAAGCGCACCCGCCATCGTGTTCATCGACGAGATCGATGCCATCGGTCAAAGCCGGGGAGGGGGCATCGTCTATGGGGGCGGCAACGATGAGCGGGAGCAGACACTGAATCAGCTGCTCGCCGAGATCGATGGGTTCCGCACCGACATGAACCGGCCGGTCATCATCATGGCAGCCACCAACCGGCCTGAAGTCCTCGACCCGGCGCTGCTCCGTGCCGGGCGCTTCGATCGCCAGGTCGAAGTGGGCAACCCTGATCTCCTGGGACGCGTACAGATCCTGCGGATCCACAGCCGCGGTATCAAGCTGGCTCGCGATTTCGATCTCGAGCGGGCCGCCCGTATCACTCCCGGGTTCAGTGGCGCCGACCTGGCTAACGCCATGAACGAGGCGGCCCTGCTGGCTGCTCGCCGCAAGGCCTCTACCGTCACGATCAAAGACTTTGAGGCCGCCATGGAACGGGTCATCGCTGGGTTGGAGAGAAAGACCCGGGTCATGAACGAGAAGGAGCGCAGGACGGTGGCCTATCACGAGTCGGGTCACGCCCTGGTGGCCGAACTCATGCCCCACGCCGACCCGGTGGCCAAGATCAGTATCATCCCTCGTGGGCGAGGAGCGCTCGGTTATACGCTGCAGATGCCCACCGAAGACCGCTATATCCTCGCTCAAGAGGAGCTGATGGAGCATGTCGCGGTCATGCTGGGCGGCCGGGCGGCGGAGATAACGGTGCTGGGCACGATCAGCACGGGAGCAACCGACGATATCGAGAAGGCCACACAATTGGTCCGCCGCATGGTCACCGAGTTCGGCATGAGTTCCAAGCTCGGCTCGGTACGCTACGCGGGCCAGCAGGCGCAGTACCTTGGGCGTCTCCTGCAGGAAGATGGTCAGACCAGTCCGCGTACGAAGGAGATCATCGACGGCGAGGTCCAGAGCATCATCA
>CAZCCL010000054.1:0-14079 GCA_964497095.1 uncultured Gaiellales bacterium
ATTGCCCGGGGTATTCCGAACGTTCTTCACCACTCGGCTGGGAGGCGTGAGCCAAGGCCGGTTCGCCGCGCTCAACCTCGATACCCGCTCCTCCGACGATCCTCGCGCCGTGGATCACAATCGGTCCCTGGTGATGCGGATACTGCGGGACGGCGGGGCTCTGCCCGGCAGAGGGGGCACCAAGACGCCCGAAGACGACACCTCAGAAGGCGACACCTACGAAGGCGCCGCTCCCCACTATCGATTCGTCAGCCCGGCCCAGGCCCACGGCGTGCGGGTGGTGGGGGCCGCCGAGTACGTTCGGGACCATGCAGACACTCCGTGTGACGGCTTGACTCTCAACCCGATGCTCGACAAGGGTTTGGCGGCACTCCTGGTGTTCGCCGACTGCGTCCCCGTGGTCCTTGCCAGCGAGGTGGACATGGCCGTGGTCCACGGAGGCTGGCGGGGGATCCTGGGGGGCATCGTCCAGCAGGCCGGACGGTCCATGACCGGACCTCCCGCGGGCGCGGTCATCGGTCCGAGTATCGGACCGTGCTGCTTCACCGTAGGCGAAGAAGTGGCTCGAGGCTTCGGCGCTCGTTTCGGGACCGAAGTCGTGGCTCAGCCGGAGGGGGTCACGCCCGAGGCTCCGGCAGGCGCGTACCGAGTCGACCTGTGGGCGGCCGTGACGAAGGCTTTGGTAGAGATGGGGGTGGGAGAGGGCCAGATCGTCAACCCCAGGCTGTGCACTGCCTGCAATACCGACCTCTTCTACTCCTATCGCCGGGAAGGTCCGGTGACGGGACGGCAAGGATGTATCGCCTGGGCGGTCGGCACTTGAAGATCGGTCTGGAGCAGCTACGCGCCAACTTGGCCGAGGTCGAAGCGCGCCTCGAGGAGGCCCGGCTCCGGGGCGGGTGGTCGCGGCGCCCCCGCCTTCTGGTGGCCTCCAAGTACTTCACTGTGGAGGAGATGGGGCTGCTGCACGGAGCAGGAATCCGGCTTGTCGGGGAGAACAGGGCAGATGACCTAGAGCAGAAATGGCGGAGATGGAACGAGGCGTTCGAGTTCCACTTCATCGGCCATCTGCAGAGTCGGAAGGTGCGGCAGGTACTGCCTTGCGTGTCGCTCGTCCATTCGGTCGATTCGGTCTCTTTGGTGGGAGAACTTGACAAGAGAGCAGAGACAGAAATACGAGTACTTCTGGAGGTCAACGTGAGTGGGGAGGAAACCAAATATGGTATCCTCCCGGCGGCCGCGGAGACTTTCCTGGAGCGGGTCGCGGCCTACCGGAAGGTGGACTTCGTAGGTCTCATGACAATGGCTCCTCTGGTGGACGATCCGGAGGCGGTAAGGCCCTTCTTCAGAAGCTTGCGCGAACTCCGCGACCGCTTGGCGATCACGTTCGCCGATCGCTACGGACTCTCCGAACTCTCCATGGGTATGAGTAACGATTACCAAATAGCTGTCGAGGAGGGCGCGACCATAGTAAGGCTGGGCACCGCGCTACTCTCCCACGCATAAGGAGGATGGGATGGCTCTCGGAGGGGTATGGCATAAGACGCTCGTGTACTTCGGCCTGGCCGATGAGGACGAGGACTACTATGAAGACGAGACCCTGAGCGCGCAACCGGACATCGAGTCCACATACAGGGAGCGGGCCAACGTGAGAAAGATCGAGCAGAGCAGCAGGCGGCGTCAATCTACCGAGTTCGACGACATCTATTCGGAGGAGGATTATCGGGCCCCGCGCGGCTCCGGTTCGTCGGCGCGCGGTGCGTCGGTCAGACCTCTTCCGGCGGCCGTGGAGCAGCCCCAAGTGCGCGTCCACCTTGTGATGCCCAAGAACTTCAACGACGCGCAGACCGTGGCCGACAAGTTCAAGGGCGATATCCCCGTGATCCTCAACCTGCAGACAAGCGAGACGGAATTGGCCAAGAGGCTCATCGATTTCGCGAGCGGCCTGACCTACGCTCTGGATGGGGGCATGCAGCGTGTGGCCGACAAGGTGTTCCTGCTCACCCCCAAGAACGTCGAAGTCTCGGCGGAGGAGCGCCAGCGCCTGCTCGAAAAAGGCTTCTTCAACCAGTTCTGATGGCTGGGTGCCCCGGGGGTTGCGATCCATGCCGGCCACCCTCGGAGTAGTAGGCGCGGAGAGCGTCCTCCTGGCCTTGGGACGCGGCCGGTCGCCTTCGTGCGAGTCCGCCGATCTGACTTTCTTTGTTACTCCGGACCTGACCGACCCTGGTCCCATCGCCGCGAGCGGTCCGGCCCTCGTGTCCTCCATCCCCGCACTCGCCGCGAGCTCGGAAGTCATCTTGCTGGCGACGGGGCCTGCGGACATCGTCGGCGCTCTGGAAGGCCTCGCCCCCTTCCTGAGTGAGGATCACATTGTGGTCGTCTCTTCGGCGGAGGTCACGTTGGACCATCTGCGGCTTGCGCTGGGTCCGGCCTCGGCCCTGCTCAGAGTCGTGCTGGACCCGGACGGAGTGGGAGACGGCGCGCTCGTGGCTTCCGCAGAGGCGGGTACAGCAGCCGAGACGGTGGAGCGGGCCACCCGGGCTCTTGCCTGCATAGGAGTCTTGGAAATAGTCCCCGAAGACTCCCTGGAGGCCGTCTGCGCGGTGATGAGCGCTTCGAAAGGCTGTCTTGCCACGGCGTTGGCGGGGATAGAGGACGGGGCCGTGAAAGCGGGCCTGCCCAGAGACGTGGCCCGGTCGTTCGTCCGTCAGACTGCGATGGCGACCGCCCTCCTGCTCCAAGACCATCCCGGTTCGCCCGCAGACCTGAAAGACCAGGTAGCCTCTCCCGGCGGCACCACCATAGCCGGACTTGCAGTCCTCGAGGACCTGGGCGTGCGGGGGGCCTTCATACGAGCGGTCGAAGCGGCGGTGCGCCGGGCCCGCGAAGCGCGAGACGCGGAGCAGTCTCACGTGGTTGAATAGTACAGGACGAAAACGGGTGAACGGTCTGAAGGGCGGGACATCCTCAGCGAAGGGAGAGCGAAGTGAAAGTGACGCCTCTCGACATCCGGCGAAAGGAATTCAAACGTTCAATGCGGGGCTACTCCGACGAGGAGGTCGACGTCTTCCTCGACGATGTGGCTGATGAGTTCGAGCGCTTGTTCCAGGAGAATATCGAGCTCAACGACCGCGTACAGCGACTCGAGGAGCAGATAGCCGGTCATGTCCAGATGAAGGATGCGCTTGAGAAGACGCTCATCTCGGCCCAACTTCAGTCCGACGAGATGAAGGCCAACGCCCGCAAGGAGAGCGAGTTGATCCTGCAGGAGGCCGAACTCAAGGCCCGCGGGATAGTCAACGAATCCTACAGCGAGACCCAGCGGGTGCAACAGGCCCTTATCCAGTTGAAACACCTGGAAGAGGACTTCCGCTTCAAGTTCCGCTCGTTGCTGGAGGGTCACCTCAAACTGCTCAACGAGGCGCCAATCGCTGCACCCGCGACCGAGTCCCGGATTCTGACGGCTGAGGCCGCCGGCGAAGCCGAGCCCCCGCTCGTGGTGGCATCGCCCGAGATGGCGGCTCCCGAGATGGCGGCGGTGGCTGGGGCGGCCACAGAGCCGGAAGCGGTGGCCGAGGCGGCCACAGAGCCGGAAGCGGCGCCCGAGGATGATGAAGTGCCCACCGAGGAGACCGAGACGCCGGCCCCGGTAGCGCCCGTTGTGCCGACCGAAGAGACCGAGGGTGGACCTGTCGGAGACGAGGCAGGCTCAGCTCCTTCGGCGGCCGCCGCTACCGAAGAGCCGACGGGGGAGACTGTTGCCCCTGTGCCTGTGGGGGAAAGCACGACCGAGAGCACCACGGCCGAGACGGTCGCCCAGGAGACGGTCGCGCCGGAGACGGCCGTGCCCGGGACCGGGGCGGTCGAGACGCCGGAATCGGAAGAACCGACGGGCGGATTCTTCTTCGGCCGGCAGCCAGATGATATCGACGACACCTTCGTACCCCCGGAAGATGAACCGGAGAAGGCCCGCGATTTCGAATGGTGATCGGTCTATGACGGACCTCGCATCCCGGATTTCCGGCGCGCGCGCGGCTTCGGTCGCGTCGGCCTCTTCCGTCACGGAGACGGGACCGGCGCTGCGCCCGGGAAGCGGCGGCGTCTTGTTGGAAGTCCGTGTGAACCCCTCGGCTCGTCGCACGGCGTTGCGCGGAGTCTACGGTGACCGGCTCAAGATATCGGTCTCAGCCCCGCCGGAAGACGACCGGGCGAACCAGGAGTTGACGGAGGCCCTGGCGAAATGGTTGGAGGTGCCTCGGAACAGCGTGCGACTCGAGGTCGGTCATAGAAGTCGGGACAAGACCGTCGTCTTCACCGGCATGGAGGAAGGCGAGTTGAGGCGGAGACTGAACGGGCTGCTGGGTCTGGCTGATCGGCAGGAGGACGGACGGCCCGATGAATAAGAGGGCTCTTAGGAAGCAACTACTGGTCGAGCGCGAGCGATTGGAACACGAGATCGCGGAGCTCGACGCCGATCTTTCGGAGTCCCTGGAGGATTCGTCGGAAGAAAGCCCCTACGACCAACATATGGCCGAGACGGCGGCCGTCACGCTGGATCGGGAGATCGATCTCACCTTGCAGGAGAATGCCCGAGCCTCCCTTTCGCAGATCGATAGGGCCCTTGGCAAGCTCGAGAACGGAAGCTACGGGCGGTGTGACAAGTGCGGCAAACCCATCGGTGAAGAGCGCTTGCAGGCGGCCCCGTTCGCCACCCTGTGTATCGACTGCAAGCGCCTGGAGGAGCGAAACCGCTGACGGGCGGTCCCCATTGATCAAGTTCGGATCTCCAGCGCTCGCCACGAGGCGTCGCACCATCCTCAAGTGGTCTCTCCTGGTAGTGATCGCCGCCATCGCCTTGACCATCGATCTGGTGACCAAGAACATGGCGGAGCAGAACCTGGTTGTGGGGGAATCGCAGAGGATCTTGCCCTTCCTGTACCTGGAACGGACGACCAACACGGGGGTGGCCTTCGGGCTGTTTGGTGGAGGCGGTGTGCTGATAATCGTGGCCAATGTGATCGCCCTCGCTGTAGTGGTTTTCTACGTCACCCTGGAGCGGCGCTATCTGCTGGCAGCGGTAGCCGGGGGCCTCATAATCGGGGGAAGCCTCGGCAATCTGTACCAGCGGGTCACCGCCGACGGCCGGGTGACAGATTTTTTCAAGTTCCCGCATTGGCCCAACTTCAACATGGCCGATGTCTTCGTCGACGTAGGGATAGCCATCATCTTCATAGGTCTGATCGTGGAGATGGTGCGGGTCTACAAAGCGGGCCGGCGGACGCAGGCTTCGTCCTGATGGGCGGGCGGCAGTACAGCCGTCGCCATACCTTCGTTGTCCAGGCGCACGAGCAAGGGCTGAGACTGGACGTCGCGCTTGGCCGGCGGGCGGAGATGGGCAGCCGCTCCCGGGTAGCGGAACTCATCCGCGCGGGGGCGGTGACTGTGGATGGCCTGGAACGGGCCAAGAGCTATCTGTTGGCCGAAGGCCAGACCGTGGTCGTCTCTCTCCCGGAGGAGGAGGCCGCCGATCTGACCCCCGAGTCCTTGGCGGTCCCCGTGCTCTACGAGGACGAGTGGCTTCTGGTGGCCGACAAGCCGGCCGGGATGGCAGTGCACCCTTCCCGAGGTCACTCCTCGGGCACTCTGGTTCACGCGCTTCTCGGCCACGGATTGGCCGGGGGTGAGGAGTCCCGGCCCGGTGTGGTCCATCGGCTGGACAAGGACACCACCGGCTTGCTGGTGGTGGCGAAGTCCGCCGAGGTGCACCGGCGGCTGACCGCCATGATGAGGCGGCGGGCTATCGATCGCCGCTATGTGGCTTTGGTCCACGGCGGCTTTGCCGCGAAGAGCGGCACCATCGAGGCGGCGGTGGGCCGGGATCCGGCTCGGCGGAAATCGATGGCGATCGGGGGCGTGGCCGCTCGGGAGGCCCGGACGCACTTTCGCGTCGTCGAGCGCCTCGGCGACTTCACCTTGGTGGAGGTGCGTCTGGAGACCGGGCGCACGCATCAGATCCGCGTACATTTCCTGGCCATCGGTCACCCCGTCGTGGGTGATCCCACCTATGGGCGCCGGGATGTCCTGGGCCTGGGCCGGCAGTTCCTACACAGCTACCACCTATCTTTCGAACACCCGGTGACAGGGGCGAAGGTGGACGTGGAGGCGCCGCTGCCGGCCGATCTCGAGGCGGTGCTGGCCGGCCTGCGCGCCGGCGGTTCGGCGGAAGTCCAACCTGAAGGCTAGAATGTCGGTGCCGGAGCACCCGAGGCGGGGTCTTCTTGAGAAGGCAGAACCGGAGGTGTTGCAGTCCGTGATCGGCGCCGTTCGGTCCAGGCGGCAAACGGCATCGACGACCGAGGGACGTGTTCCATGACAGAAATGCCCCTGATGCTGGCTGCCGGCACCCTGGAGGAGAAGTGCTGGGGATCCAAGAGGGCGACTGGGTCTACGTGGAGACTCGGAGAGGAGTGATCAGGCAGCGCGCCGGTCTCACCGACGAGATCGACCCCCGGGTGGTAAACGTCCAAAGCCACTGGTGGTTCCCCGAGCGACCGGCCCGCGAGCCTTGGCTCGACGGTCTCTGGGAATCGAATGCCAACGTGTTGACGATGGCCGACGATCCCGACACCTTCGACCAGGTGACGGGCGGATGGACCCTCCGAGTATTGCTCTGTAACGTCTACAAGGCCGAGACGGTCACCGAGGAGGAACGAATATGAGCAGTGAGGATCGTGATCCCGTGTTCGAAGGTTGGGACCAGCTCGATTGGAGGGAGCGACGCGAACGCCGCTTCCAGCGTTGGCTGAGCGCCCCGGGAGTCGAGTTCCAGAGCGAGACGGCTCAGCAGGCCTACGAGGAGCGCGTCCAGTTGCTCATCGACGCCATCAGCCTGAAAAAGCCGGCGCGGGTGCCTGTGACCGCACTGTGCGGCTTCTTCGTGGGGAAGCACAGCGGTCTCACCAAGAAGGAGTTCATGTACGACTACGAGAGAGCGGCCGCGGCGATCACCAAGTATCACGAGGATTTCCTACCTGATTCTCAGGCGGCCTCTGTTGCCCCGGCCCGGGTGTTCGAGCTGCTTGGACTGAACCTAGTGGATTGGCCCAGCCGCGGCTTGGCTGATGAGGCTCCCTGGCAGTATATCGAGGCTCAGTACATGCGGGAAGACGAGTATGAGGCCCTCATCACCGATCCCGATGTCTACTTCCGCCGAGC
The DNA here is from genome assembly GCA_964497095.1 of uncultured Gaiellales bacterium. Lineage (GTDB taxonomy): Bacteria > Actinomycetota > Thermoleophilia > RBG-16-64-13 > RBG-16-64-13 > CAVPLM01. Next base: position 7,219 of record CAZCCL010000054.1, read on the forward strand.
CCTCTTGCCTCGGTTCGGGTCCGCCTTCGCGCCCCTGGCGGGACTGGCTCCCTTCACTGACATGATGGAAGCCACCACCATGCTCTTCAGCCTCCTGCCGTTCGCAGACCCGGCGGTGGTGGAGGGCGTGCAGCGCCTGACCGAAGCCGCGCGGGAGTGCCTGAACTGGCTCATGACCACTGGGGCGGCGGGTGCTGATGCGGCGGCTCGGCTCGGCATCCCCCGCTTGATGAGTGGCTTTGGCAAAGCGCCCTACGACATCTTGGCCGATACGCTTCGCGGCACCAGAGGCATCATGGTCGACCGATTCAGGCAGCCGGAGAAGATCCTCGAGGCGTGCGAACGCCTTGTCCCGGTGGTGGTCGAGTGGGGTGTACGTCAGGTCGAGCGGGCCGACGCTCCGCTGATCGTCTTCGTGCTGCACAAGGGCGCCGACGGCTTCATGTCCGACGCTGACTTCCGCACCTTCTACTGGCCGATGCTCAAAGCCGCGATGAAAGGCTTGATCGAGCAGGGCGTAGTGCCCATGATGTTCGCCGAGGGCGGCTACAACCAGAGGCTCGAGGTGATCGCCGACCCCGAGATACCCGCGGGCAGCGTCATGTGGTTATTCGATCAGACCGACATGGTGGCGGCCAAGCGGGCGCTCGGCGGCCACTCCTGCATCTCGGGCAACGTCCCCACCGCCCTCCTTGCTCTCAGTACGCCCGACGAGGTCGAGAAGTACGTGACCGACCTGCTCGACCAATGTGCCACCGACGGCGGCTTCTTCCTACAGAATGGGGCCGTGCTGGACGACGCCAAGGCGGAGAACCTGAAAGCCATGATCGACACCGGCCGCAACTGGAGAGGGTGAGGGAGGAGAGAATCCAGACCGACGGCGACAAGCAGGTCATCCGCGGTTCGGGCCTCATAGGCGGGGGGGACTCGGGTCCCCCGACCCTCGTTGATGTCAAGGAGGGCCGGATCACCAGGATCAGGCCCCTGCACTACGAGATGGCCTACGACAAGAAGGACTTCAATACTTGGAAGATCGAGGCGCGGGGGAAGAGCCCGGAGCCTCCAATGCAGTCGCCCGTCGGCCCTATCGGGCTCTCCTACAAGAAGCGCGTCTAGTCCAAGAACCGGGTGTGCTACCCGCTGAAACGTGTCGACTGAGATCCCAACGGGGAACGGAACCCCCAGAACCGGGGCACGAGTGGGTATGTGCACATCTCCTGGGGCAAGGCGGCCGAGCTCGTGGCTTCGGAGTGGCGTTCGCCGTGGCCCGCGACCTCTAGGGGGCCACTACTCCATTGTCTGTTCCATCGCTCGAGGGGCTGTCGGCCGTCCGTATCGGGACGAGATAGGGACGTCGGCGACCCGGAGGCAGCGCTCCGCTCGCTCCGGGGCCCGATGAGATGGGTGGTAGACTTCTGTGACCGTGATAGAAGGGTCTGACATGCAGCTGCGGGACGGGAGTGGGGAGACCCCGGCCGGGTCGCCCGCCGTGGCCTTCTTCGATCTCGACGGGACCCTGGTCGCCGGCCAGACGACGTTGCTACTGGTGAGGTTCCTTCGCCGGGCGGGGGTGGTCCACACGGCCTTTCTACTGGGGACAGGTCTGTGGTTCCTTGCGTACAAGGCCGGGTTGGTGAAGATCACCGAGGAGTCGCGGAGCAAGAGCGCTTCGGTCTTGAAGGGGCTAACGCCGACCCAGGTCGAACAGTTGATGGGTGATTTCACCGAGGAGGTCATGATGCCCAGGCTGCACCCGGCCGCCTCGGCCGCGCTGGCCAAGCATATGGCGGACGGCGATCGGGTGGTGGTGGTCTCGGCTGCGCTCGATCCCGTGGTCCGGGCTTTGTGTGGGCGGCTGCACGTGGCCGATTACGTGGGCACCTCATGTGAGATCGAGGGCGCTCTGTACACCGGCCGCCTGAACGGCTCCGCACCCTACGGTGACGAAAAGGCAAGGATTGTAGCCCGGCTGATGGAAGGCTGGGGCGCCGATCCCTCCGCCTGTTGGGCCTACGCCGATCACGACACCGATCTCGCGTTTCTGCGCTCGGTCGGGCATCCGGTGGCAGTCAACCCCAGGCCTGCTCTTCTGGATATCGCGAAGCGGTCGGGCTGGCCTGTGTTCCTCTGAAGCGTGTAGGAGCGGTCGAACCACTACCCAGGAGGTACGAACATGGGCGACATCTTCCCCGAAGATCTAGCCGTGGGCCGAGATCTGGACTCGCTGGCTGTGAACACCATCCGCGCGCTCGCCATCGACGCGGTCCAGAAGGCCAATTCCGGCCATCCGGGCATGCCGCTGGGAGCCGCTCCCATGGCCCATGTCCTCTGGACCCGCCACCTCCGGTTCGACCCCTCCGACCCGGCCTGGCCGGATCGCGACCGTTTCGTCCTCAGTGCGGGCCACGGCTCCATGCTGCTCTACGCACTGCTTCACCTCTCCGGATACGGGCTGACGATCGAGGAATTGGAAGCCTTCCGGCAGTGGGGTAGTCGCACGCCGGGCCACCCGGAGTACGGCCTTACTCCCGGGGTCGAGACGACCACCGGGCCCCTGGGGGCCGGATTCTCCAACGGCGTGGGGATGGCTATCGCCGAGGCCTTCCTGACGGCCACGTTCAATCGACCCGGCTACAGCATCGTCGACCATCGTACGTTCGGGATAGTGAGTGACGGAGATCTGATGGAGGGTGTGTCTTCGGAGGCGGCATCGCTGGCCGGCCATCTCGGGCTGGGCAAGCTGGTCTACCTCTACGACAACAACCACATCTCCATAGAGGGCAGCACCGCGCTTGCGTTCACCGAGGACGTGAGTCTGCGCTTCCAGGCGTACGGCTGGCAGGTGCTCGAAGTCGAAGACGGCAACGACCTGACGGCCATCGATCGGGCGATCACGGATGCCTGCGCGGAGACTTCACGGCCCTCGCTGATCAAGGTCCGCACCGTAATCGGCTACGGCAGTCCCGACAAGGCAGGGACGGCCGAGGCCCACGGGGCGCCTCTGGGCGTCGACGAGGTGAAGCTGACCAAAGAAGCCCTTGGCTGGCCGGTCGATCTGTCCTTTGCGGTGCCGGAGGTGGTGCGGCGGCGCTACGAAGCGGTGACCGACAACGGTCGAGCGGCCCGAGCGCGCTGGCGCGAGCTGCTGGCCGGGTACGAGAGAGAGTATCCGGAAGAAGCCCGGGAGTGGGCCCTGGCCATGGCGGGACAGTTGCCCGAGGGGTGGAAGGACCGTCTGCCTAGCTTCACTGCCGGAGAAAGCCTGGCCACCCGCTCCGCCTCCGGCAAGGTACTGAACGCTCTCGCGCCCGTGGTTCCGACGCTCATGGGGGGCTCGGCCGATCTTGCGCCTTCCAACAACACCTACTTGAGCGGACTGGGCGACTTCCAGGCGGATGAACCGGGCGGGCGCAATCTGCACTTCGGGGTGCGAGAGCACGCCATGGGGGGCGTCCTCAACGGTATGGCCGCGCACGGGGGGCTTTTCGTCTTCGGGGGTACGTTCTTCGTGTTCTCCGACTACATGCGTCCGGCGGTGAGGCTGGCCGCGATATCCGGCCTGCCGGTCATCTATGTGTTCACCCACGACAGCATCGGGTTGGGCGAAGACGGTCCCACCCACCAACCGATCGAGCATCTGGCCTCGCTGAGGGCGATGCCCGGGCTGGTAGTCATAAGACCCAGCGACGCCGCCGAGACGGTGGTGGCGTGGCAGGCGGCCCTGGAGCGCAGGAACGGACCGACAGCCCTCGTGCTGACGCGTCAGAATCTGACCGTCCTCGATCGGACCAGGTTTGCGCCGGCTCAGGACCTGCTTCGAGGCGGGTACGTGCTCCTGGATGCGCCCGCGGGAGATCCGGATGTGATCCTCATCGCCACCGGCTCCGAGGTGGAGATCGCTCTTGAGGCCGCTGCCGAGCTCGGTAGGGAGGGGCTGGCGGCCCGGGTCGTGGCTCTGCCGAGTTGGGAGCTTTTCGAAGCCCAGGAGCCGGCGTACCGGGAGACGGTGCTGCCCCATCACGTCACGGCCCGGGTGGTCCTCGAGGCGGGCTCTCCCTTCGGGTGGGAGAGGTACGCGGGGAACGATGGTGTGATCATCGGCCTCGACCACTTCGGCGCGTCGGCTCCCGGTGGGGTGCTCTACCGTGAGTTCGGCATCACCGCCGACCACGTGGTCAAAAGGGCTCTGGAACTGGTGAAATAGGCGGCGCCCACGGCGGCGCCGCTCGTAGACGGGAGTGAAGTATGGACGGCAATCCGCTGGCGAGGTTGCGAGAGTTCGGCCAGAGCGTCTGGTGCGACGACATCGGAAAGGATTTCCTTCTAGCCGGAGGACTGAAGGCACTGATCGAGGAAGACGGAGTGTCCGGGGTGACTTCCAATCCCACCATCTTCCACCGGGCCATCACCCAGGGTTCCAGCTATGACCAGGCTATAGCGGAACTCGCTGCAGCGGGGGCGACCTCCACGAAGATCATGGAGGCGCTCATGGTCGAGGACATCCGGACGGCTGCCCGGGAGTTGGAGCCGGTTGCCCGAGCGACAGACTCCCGCGATGGCTGGGTCAGCATCGAGGTGGCACCCGCCCTGGCCTACGACACCCAGGGCACCGTGGCCGAGGTGAAGCGCATCCGGGCACTGGTGGATCGGCCCAACATCCTGGTGAAGGTGCCCGGCACCGAGGAGGGAGTGGCCGCGGTCCGAGATCTCACGGCGCTGGGTTACTCGATCAACGTGACGCTCATCTTCTCGTTGGTTCGGTACCAAGAGGTGATGGAAGCCTATCTGTCCGGTCTGGAATCATTGCTCGCTCGGCACGAGGCCGGCCAGACCGCGACGAAGTCGGCGGACGTCCGCAGCGTTGCCAGCTTCTTCGTCAGCCGGGTGGACACACTCGTGGACAAGCGGCTTCAGGCGCTGATAGAGGATGCCGCCCGCTCCGGCCGGGATGCGGCCTCCCTGCAGGCCCTGCGGGGCAAGGCCGCGGTCGCGAACGCGAAGCAAGCCTACAAGCTCTTTGAAGAGACCTTCTCGGGGGGGCGGTGGGATGCACTCAGCTCCAAAGGCGCCAACGTGCAGCGCCCGCTCTGGGCCAGCACCAGCACCAAGGATCCCGCCTACAGCGACATCGTCTACGTCCAGGAATTGATAGGACCGGATACCGTCAACACAATGCCTCTCAACACCATGGACGCGTTTCGCGACCACGGGCGACCGGCCGAGACCGTGACCGTGGGTGTGGAAGAGGCGGCAGCGCACCTAGAGGCACTCGAGAAGGCCGGGATCAGCATGGCCGAGGTGACGGAGCAACTGGAGCGGGAAGGAGTACGGGCTTTCGCCGACTCGTTCGAGGCCTTGCAGTCGGCCCTGGACGAGAAGAGGACGAGCCTGAGATGAGGCGCCGGCTGGAGGCCCGGGCGGAGGCGCCGGCCGGAGACCCCGGCTGGAGGCGCCGGCTTTGGTCCGGTTCGGTGAAGGGTCGGGCTTCGATAAGCCTCAGCCCCGGTTCGGCTCCAGCTCGGCTCCGGCCCGGCTCGATCCCGGCCCCAGTCTGGGTGCAGCCCGGCTCCGCGAATGGCCCCGCCGCATCTTGACGGCAGACCGGCGCCCCGGTAGGGTACGGCCATGGGGCAGGTCCCAGGCGGTTTCGGGCGGGTGAGCACGGGTGACGAAAGGCTGGTGAGGGTCGTGGCGGAGAATGCCGACGATCAGAGTGGCAGATCAAAGGTACTGCTCGATGAGGGACAGCTGAGCCGTACTCTCTCCCGCATGACCCACGAGATCGCCGAGCAGGCCCCCGACCTGAGCGATCTGGCTCTGGTCGGCATCCAGCGTCGGGGAGTGGAGTTGGCGGCGCGGCTGGCCGGCTTGTTCGAGACCTTCTACGCGGTCAAGCCTCCCACCGGTGCCATCGACATCACCTTCTATCGGGACGACCTCGACACCCGGATCGGGAACCAGTACGAGCAGCCGAGGGTACATTCCACCGATCTGCCTTTCGACGTCAACGACAAGACCATCGTGCTGGTGGACGACGTGCTCTATACCGGCCGGACCATACGGGCCGCCATCGAGGCTCTGTTCGACTACGGGCGGCCCCTTTCCATACGCCTGGCGGTACTGGTGGACAGGGGCCACCGCGACCTCCCCATCAGACCTGACTTCGTGGGCAAGAACGTACCCACCAACCGGAACGAGCAAGTGGTGGTCCATCTGGTGGAGACCGACGGGGTCGATGAGGTGGTGATCGAGGACTAGCCCCAGCAGGTGGATCTCCCCGGGCGCCCAGGCCGCTACCGCCGGCCGCAGGACGGCCACCCACAGGGGAGGGTGGAGTCGACGCACGGGGCTGGAGTAGCCGCCGGCGGAGCGCTACAATCGGTGGGGAGAAGGCGAACCTTTTAAACGTGTCCTGTGAGGCCGAAAGGGTACTGAAATGCACCTCATCTCCATCGATGATCTCAGTGCCGCCGAGATCGAGAACCTCTTCCAACTGAGCGATGGTTTTCTCGAGATAGCGTCGCGCTCCATCAAGAAGGTCCCGACCCTGCGCGGGCGCACCATCGTCAATGTGTTCCTCGAACCTTCCACCCGTACGCAGTCCTCGTTCGAGCTGGCCGGCAAGCGGCTTTCGGCCGATGTGATCAACATCAAGGGCTCGTCTTCCAGCGTGTCCAAGGGGGAGAGCCTCAAGGACACCATCCTCACCTTGGAGAGCTACCGGCCGGACATCATCGTCATGCGCCACCCTCGGGTGGGGGCGTCGCGCATGGCCACCCGATACACCAACGCGTCGGTGGTGAACGCCGGCGACGGGACAGGGGAGCATCCCACCCAGTGCCTCCTCGACCTCTACAGCCT
>CAZCCL010000054.1:14089-17551 GCA_964497095.1 uncultured Gaiellales bacterium
ATGGAGGGGCTCAAGGTGGCCATAGTGGGAGACATCCTGCACAGCCGGGTGGCCCGCTCCGACCTGTTCGGCTTCCGCAAGATGGGGATCGACGTACGTCTGGTGGGACCGCCCACCCTCATACCGCCCGGCATAGAGTACTGGGAAGTGCCCGTCTACAACGATCTCGCGGCCCTGGAGGATGTGGACGTCATCTATCTCCTGCGCATGCAGCTCGAGCGGGCCAAAGGCAAGGTGCCGCCGGTGCCGTCTCTCCGCGAATACAGTCGGGTCTGGGGCCTGTCCCCGTATCGAGTCAAGCCGGGGCAGCGGGTGATGCACCCCGGGCCGATCAACCGCGGGGTGGAGTTGTCCGCCGATCTAGCCGACGACGAGCGCTCCCTGATCCTGCACCAGGTGGAGTCGGGGCTGGCCGTGCGCATGGCCATCCTCTACCAATGCCTGGCGGGGAGCTTGAGCGAGGAGCCGGCGGCCTAGACACGGGACTCGGGGCCGGACCGACAAACCTCCTGCCGGCCAACCGCACGAGATGTGGATGGAGAAGTTTCCCTCCCCACTGTCCCGGTGCCCGACGGAGTTTCCCGAAGGGGGCGACTGATCAACGGCACCTACTTATATCTCAGCTAGAAGGGAAGGCGAGAGCTTCGGAAGCTGGGCGTCACCTCATAGTCTGCGGGCATAGTCTGAGGCCGTAGTCCGTGGGAAAGCAGACAGTGCAAGCAACGCTGAACTCGCACAGGAGGCAAGAGCATGAAGAATACCAGGGTCTCTCTTCTCGACGGCGGCACGCTTGCTCTCCCCGACTTCAAGATGTACTGGGGGAGGGGCACGGGTGAGCTTCTCCGCTTTGCCTGCTACGCGGTGCTGGTCGATCACGAAGAGGGGTTGTTCCTGTTCGACACAGGTTTCGACTGGGAGTTCATGGACAAGTGGACCCGCCAGGACAATCCTCTGCAGGATCCGGACCAGACCGTGCTCGCCCAACTGGACAAGCTCGGGATCCGGCCTTCGGACGTGAATTACATCATCAACTCGCACTTCCACATCGATCATGTGGGAGGGAACAAGCATTTTCCCGATGTGCCCATCGTGGTCCACAAGAAGGAATATGAGGGCGCCAAGAACCCGTGGCCGTTTGAATACCAGAGCTATTCGGACCTCAGCTTCGATCCGGAGTTGCACAGGCTCAACTTCATTGGCGACCGCGACATCCTCAAACGTGCCGGCACCGAGGACGAAGAGCCCCCCGTCAAGAAGTCTCCCAAGTACGAGTTCATCGAGGGGGACATCGAGCTTGCCAATGGCCTATGGCTCTACGAAGCGCCGGGTCACTCGGTGGGGCAAGTGTGCATGGTGGTGGAGTTGGCCGGGCGCAAGCCCATGCTGTTCACGGCCGATTCCGCCCACCAACCGCGGCATCTCGAGGAAATGATCGTCCCGGGGTTCCATGTCGACGCCGGCCAGACCTACAGCACCCTGCAGAGGCTGAAGGCCCTCCGCGATAAGCACGATGCCGAGTTCTTCTTCGGGCATCCCCCGGGCGACTCGCTGGTCTACCGCAAGGCTCCGGAGTGGTATGAGTAGTCCGATCCCTGAACCGGCGGCCATCGCAGTCAGCGATATGCTGGACGACTGCGCCCGGATACAACCAGGGGAGGAAGTCCTTCTACTGGCGTACCAGGACGGGCTTCACGGCGGGGACAATATCGGAGAGGCCGCCTTCAAGGTGGGCGAGGTCCTCATCCACGACGAGGGCCGCCCGACGGCCCTCGATCTTCCGGAGGTCAAGGCCGTTGCGGCCGAATAGCCTGATCGACCAGGACCCCAGCCTGCAAATGGGGTGATTCGGATCGCACAGACCACGTGACCGGGCGATACTACCTTCCGGTGGCATCTCGAACCGTCGCATGCACCATGGAGTACTTGACGCCCCCAAGCTTCCCGTTGCCCTGACGCCGGTCGAGTTGGAGTGGCCGGGTCTCTTCGCGGGGAGGGTCATGTGTATCTCCGACCAATGAAGGGGAGAATCAGTTCAGGCCGCCGCAGGACCAGCGCGACTTGCAAACCTTCACGGCCTGTCGTTAGAATCTAGATTCTATATTCCAAATCATGACTGGAGCGACGACCAGGCTACTTCACGGAGGGACCACTATGCGAAGTAACATGGCAGTGATGGACGGCAACGAGGCCATCGCCCACGTCGCGCACAAGGTCAACGAAGTGATCGCCATCTACCCGATCACCCCGTCCAGCCCCATCGCCGAGCACGCCGACGCCTGGAGTGCCGACGGCAAGACGAACCTGTGGGGCACTGTCCCCGTGGTGGTAGAGATGCAGTCTGAGGGAGGGGCGGCCGCAGCGGTGCACGGCGCGCTGCAGGCCGGTTCGCTCAGCACCACCTTCACCGCCAGCCAGGGGCTCCTGCTCATGATCCCCACCATGTACAAGATCGCGGGTGAGCTTACTCCCACCTGTTGGCACGTGACCGCCCGCTCCATAGCTGCTCAGGCGCTCAGCATATTCGGCGATCATCAGGATGTGATGGCCGTTCGCCAGACCGGGTTTGCCCTGCTCGCGTCGAACTCGGTCCAGGAGGCCCACGACCTGGCTCTGGTCGGCTCGGCCGCCACCCTCAGATCCCGGATCCCGTTCATCCACTTCTGCGACGGCTTCCGCACCTCGCACGAGGTGCAGAAGCTCGACTTGATGGGAGAGGATATCCTTCGGGCCATGATCGACGAGGAATACGTGCTGGCTCTGCGGGAGCGGGCTATGACCCCGGATCGCCCCACCGTCCGCGGCACCAGCCAGAATCCGGACGTCTACTTCCAGGGGCGCGAGACCGTCAACAAGTACTATCTGGCCTGCCCCGGGATCGTGCAGGAATACATGGACCGGCTGGCCGGGCTCACGGGGAGGAGCTACCACCTGTTCGACTACGTGGGCGCGGCGGACGCGGAGCGGGTGATCGTGCTGATGGGGTCGGGGGCGGATACAGCCCACGAGACCGTCGATCACCTGGTCGCCACCGGCGAGAAGGTAGGCGTGCTCAAAGTCCGGCTCTATCGCCCGTTCAGCGTCACCCATTTCGCGCAGGCTCTCCCCAGGACGGTCAAGAGTATCGCCGTCCTCGACCGCACCAAGGAGCCGGGCTCGGCCGGGGAGCCGTTGTACCTGGACGTGGTCAACGCGCTCGCCGAGGCCGATCTCGACGTGGAGGTCATCGGAGGGCGCTACGGCCTATCCAGCAAGGAGTTCACCCCAGCCATGGTCAAGGCCGTGTTCGACGAGTTGGCCAAACCGGCTCCGAAGAACCACTTCACCGTCGGCATCAACGATGACGTGACCCACACCAGCCTGGAATACGACCCCGCGTTCACGACCGAGCCGGAGAACGTGTTCCGGGCCATGTTCTACGGCCTGGGCAGCGACGGCACCGTGGGCGCCAACAAGAACTCGATC
>CAZCCL010000055.1:0-3751 GCA_964497095.1 uncultured Gaiellales bacterium
GCGAACCTGCCGTGTTCGTTCTCGACCGTATGTCCGGCGTTGTTGCCGCCCTGATAGCGGACCACGAAGTCAGCCTGTTCGCACAGAAGGTCGGTGACCTTCCCCTTGCCCTCATCGCCCCACTGAGCACCCACTACCACGAGAACCGGCACGATGCCTCCCCGATCGATACTGACATCCGGTGCGCCCCCGGATAGGGTCGCAACGCAGCAGCCTTGCGCCCGCCCCGCTGCACGCGCCGACCCCCGAGGCCCGGCGCTCAGCCATGGGGCACCGGCCCGGCCTTCGCGCAAGGACAGTTTACACTAGGGTCACCGGTGCACCGGGGGAGCCGCGGGGCGTCGCCGCCACGGATCGGCGGGTCGGTGACCTGCCGCAACCAGCGCGCCAAGATCTCAGCGGGCGTCGGTGACCGGCTGTGCGCCCACTACGGCCCGCGCGCCTACTACTGCCCGAGCGACCCTACGGCCCAGGCGTCGGCGACCGGCCGAGCGAAGACGACCGGCCGCGCGCCCACTACGGCCCGAGTGTCGGCGACCGGCCGCGCACCCACTGGGGCCCCAGCGTCAGTGACCGGCCCGGCGTCAGCGAACGGCCCCGGCCACCACAGCCCGAGCGGCCACCAGTCCCGAGGCAGAGGCTTGGACCAAGCCACGGGTGACCCCGGCCCCATCACCGACGGCATAAAGACCCGAGACCGGCGTCTTCAGATCGGGACTCAGCGCCAAACGGGAGGAGTAGAACTTGACCTCGGCCCCGTAGAGGAGCGTATCTCGACCCCCTACGCCGGGAAGGAGCGCATCCAGAGCGTCCAGCATGTCCACCAGGTCGCGAAGATGGCGATAGGGCAGGGCGAAGCTGAGATCACCCGGGGTGGCGGCGCGCAGCGTCGGTTCCACCACGCTGCGCGCCAATCTCTCCGGAGTGGTCCGATGCCCGGCCCGCAGATCGCCCAGGCGCTGTACCAAAATGTCCTTGCCCAGCATGTTCGCGAGCCGGGCGATGGACTTGCCGTATTCGATGGGTTCCTTGAAAGGCTCGGTGAAGCGGGTGGAAACGAGCAGAGCGAAGTTGGTGTTCGCGGTCTTGTGCTCGGCATTGGCATAGCTGTGCCCGTTGACGGTCACGGCGTCGCCCCAACTCTCGGTGCAGACCACGCCGTGCGGGTTCATGCAGAACGTCCGCACCTGGTCCTCGAAATGGTGGGAGGTGTATATGAGTTTGGGCTCGTATAGCTCGTCGGTGATCACGTCGGTCACCACCGCCGGCACTTCCACCCGCACCCCGATGTCGACCGCGTTGTTCACCAGGGGGATCCTCAGGCGCCCTGCCTCCTCGGTGAGCCAAGCGGACCCCTCCCGCCCCGGCGCCAGTATCACCACCGGGCTCTTGTAGGTCTTCCCGGAAGCTGTGACCACGCCGATGACCTGGCCGCTCGCGGTCTTCGCATCCGTACCTACATCCGTCAGAACCTCCGCCACCATAGTGTGGGTGGCGATGCGGACCTTGTCTTCGAGTTCCGCCCTCATCGCGGTCAAGACTTCAGCCGCCCGCTCGGTCCCCAGGTGGCGCACGGGCGAGCGAACCAGACGGAGACCCTGGCGTGCTGCCAGGTCGGCCCATTGATCAAGCTTCTCCGGGTCATCGCCGTATAGCCTGTCCGGCGCCCCGAACCGCCGGTACACCCGATCGACATCGGCGATGAGCCCAGACAAGGCGGCGGGGTCCACATATTCGCCCAACCAACCACCCACTTCCGAGCCCAGGGTGAGCTTGCCGTCGGAAAAGGCCCCCGCCCCTCCCCAGCCCGTGGTGATGTCGCAGATGGGGCAATGGGCACATGAGCCCGTCGCCCGCGCCGGGCAGCGACGCTCGGAGAGGTCGGCACCCTTCTCGAGAAGGAGGACTCGAAGCTCAGGATGGCGCGCAAGCTCGAGAGCGGCAAAGATGCCGGCCGGACCCCCGCCCACGATGATCACGTCGTACTGATCGTCCCCTCGAGCCATCAGCAATCTCCTACCACCCCGGCGCGATCGGCGAGCACCGCCGATACCCGCCGGCTGCGACGTCCCGCCAGCGCCCTTCTAGGGCGTCAGGCGCTTGTCCGCCAGATCGGCGAACCGGGTGTAGTTCTGGATGAAGACCATCTTGCACTCGCCGATGGGACCGTTGCGCTGCTTCCCGACGATGATCTCGGCCGTGCCCTTGTCCGGACTGTCGCGGTTGTAGACCTCGTCGCGATAGATGAACAGCACCACATCCGCATCTTGCTCGATGGCCCCGGAATTATGGCTGACCAGGCCGTCGGCCAGCCAACAGGCAGGCCCAGGAACGGTCAGATCGAACACCTCTTCCTCTCCGGCCGGAAATACCTCGACCACTTTGTCCCAGAAGAGGTCGCTGGTGGCCTGAAGCCGGAGTGTCTCGTCGTCCAAAAGATCCGCATAGTGCAGCGCGACAGTCCGCGAGGGTGCGAAGCGGAAGTGCGCGGAGCCCCCGTAGGACGTCCCTCGCATCTTCGCCATCGCCCGCTGCGATACTCCTCTCCCAGTCATGGTCTCCTTCACATGCAAGAACACTTCCCCGGGAAGAGTGTCGACGTTCGTGTTCGCGGGTGTTCCTTCGAGCGCCAACCGTAGCCGTTCGGCACCAACGGCTCGTGGGCCGAATCCGCCCACCTTGTCCAAGAAGACAACGAGGGAATCCTTACCAGAGACATTGACCATGAACCAAGGACGCGACCCATCCTGCCTCACACGCTTTATCCGGCCTACAATGCCGATCCTAAGCAATAGCGCAGCCACGTCTTCCGCAAGACCGCGACTGGCTGTGGAGAAATGCACCCCGGCGCTGCCGCGTGAACCGTCCGGACGCGGCGTTATCGTTCCGTCGGTGGCCCAGAGATGACGCAGTAGAACGGCGACCCCACGGTCATTCAGTGTGAAGGCCACCTCCGGTATGCGCTTTGCAGACGAGCGTTGACCGAAGATCCCCAGCTCCCGCAGCCAGTGATTGATCCCCATCGGGCGCCATCGGTGCCCGTTGCCGGATAGCAGGAGCTGGTACCAGTTGCCCGGCCCCCGATACCATCTCACGCTCGCTCCGAATTCGTCCTCGGCGACCTGGGCCACCAGTTCCCCGTTCTTAACAGAGCCGGTCGTGTAACACAGGGGTTGACCGGAAAGATAGCTGCCATCGCCGATCAAGTGTCCTAGAAGAGCGACCTGCCCGTCAGGCCAATTTTGTGTCCGTGCCGGTTCAGGCAGCCGGCGACACAGAGCGACCCTATCCCCGGGAGCCAGTCGCTCCATGGTCACCCAGCCGTCAGCACCCAGCACTCTGTGCTGTCCCGTCGCCCGAAGCCGACGGCCGCTGGCCGTGTGAAGCTCGTAAACTGTTCTGCTTCCCACCGACCACACGCGGTCGCTCCTGGCCTCGGTGAGCCTACCATCTGCCCCCACCGCGATCACGTCCGGCTGCCGGCCGACAAGATCCCGCACAGGAACCCGGCGTCCGTCGGCCAGACAAACCAGGGTGCCGCCCGTGACACACTCCCTCAAGTCCGACAGCACAGGCTTGTTGCCGGCCCGCTGCTCCACCTGCCTCGACAGCTGCGACAGCGCCAACACCGGCACCTCCAGCTCGCGGGCCAGTATCTTGAGGCCCCGCGAGATACGGGAGATCTCCTGTTGCCGGCTTTCGACGCTGATGTCGCCCATCATGAGCTGCAGGTAGTCGACGATGACGAGGC
>CAZCCL010000055.1:3761-17242 GCA_964497095.1 uncultured Gaiellales bacterium
GAGGCCTAGGTTCTTCTCCCTGGCTTTGAGGCGACGGGCCTTTGCCCGTATCTCCATCAGGTTCAGCGAAGCACTGTCGTCGACGAAGATGGGGGCGGTGTGCAGAGGAGTGCACGCCGCTGCCAGCTTGCTCCACTCCTGAGGCTGTAGGATCCCGCGCCGCACCCGCCAGCTGTCCACCCGGGCTTCCGAGCACATCATCCGGTTGACCACTTCCATCTTGGACATCTCCAAGCTGAAGACGGCCACCCCTTTGCCTTGGTCCACGGCCACGTTGCGGGCGATGTTAAGGGCGAAAGCAGTCTTACCCATCGAGGGACGAGCAGCCAGGATCACCAGATTGGAAGGCTGGAACCCGCTGATGATGGTGTCCAAGTCGCGAAAGCCGGTCTGACAACCCACGGTGTGGTGCCCCTCGGACATGGTCCGCTCCAGCTCGGCGAAGCTCTCGCTGATCAGCTCCCCGATGGGCTCGAACTCCCCGGTCACGCGGGTCTGCGAGATCTCGAAGACCATCTGCTCGGCCCTGTCGATGAGATCCATGGGCGGCTGCTCCCGCCGGTACCCCATCTCGGTGATCTCGCCACCCACCTTGATGAGCGAGCGCAGGTAGTAGTTCTCCCGGACGATCTCGGCGTAATGCCGGGCGTTCGTGGCCGCGGGGACGGCAGTGACCAGACTGTGGATGAAGGCCCGCCCCCCTACCGAATCAAGGCCGGCCCGATTGGCCAACTCCTCGCTTACGGTGATTGGGTCCACCGGCTCGCCCCGAGAGAAAAGCTCTTCGATTACCTCGAAGATGCGCTGGTGAGACTGCCGGTAGAAGTGGTGTGGACGGACGATCTCGCTGACACCGGGGATGACGTTCGGCGTGAGCATGCTGGCGCCGAGCACCGATACCTCGGCGTCCATGTTCTGGGGGAGCACGTAGTCGCCCCCATCCTGACCCTCGCTACCTCTGCTGCCTGCCATCAGCGCCACGCGCACCCCTCTCTCTCCGGGGGACGAAGACCCGGCTAGGACTTGTGCTCCTCCGGTACCACCATGACCTTGACCTCGGCCGGCTCCACGCTGCTGTGGACATCCACCTTCACCATGTACGTTCCCAGGGTCTTGATGGGCTCTTCCAGATCGACCTTGCGCTTGTCCACCCGTATCTTACGGGCGGCGTATATGGCATCGGCGACGTCCTGGTTGGTGATCGAGCCGAAAAGCCGTTCGCCGGATCCCACCGGAGCCGGGATGGTGAGGACGGTCTTGGAAAGGAGGTCTCTGGTCTCGTCCGCTCTCTCGGCTTCACGCCGGGCATGAGCGGCCTTCTCTTCCATGATCTGCCGTACCACGGCTATGCGGGCCGGGGTCGCCATCTCCGCCAGCTTGCGAGGGAAGAGGTAATTGCGGGCGTAGCCGTCCGAGACGTACGCCACTTCTCCCTTCTTGCCTAGCTTCTCAACATCCTGCAAGAGGATTATCTCCATATCTCACTCCTTGTCGATCTCATCTAAAGTGAACCCGCTCCGGGGCTCTTGAGGGCAAAGCGCTTTCGATAGTCCAACCAGGTATCGAACAATCCTGCCAACGCCGTCAGATGGACGAGCACCTGCCCGACCACCGCCGCCGCGAACAGGGCCACCCCGGAACCCGGGCGTAATCTACGGGTGACGACGAACCACCTTACGACGGCCAGGCCCTGCACGAAGAACAGCGTCTGCGACACCAGCAGGATGTTGATACCAACATACAGCACCACCGTATGCCAGTCGCCGTCGCCTCGCGCGAACACCACCATGGCCAGTCCGGCGATCGAGGCGTAGGCCACCGCCCAGTGCATCCGGAATCTGGACAAGCAAAGATCGACCGCCACTTTGTCCTTCAGTCGCGGGAACAGCAGGTACGCCAGACCCAGCGAACAGCCGGCAAGGAGGATCACTGCCATGCCCAGGATCCCGGGAGCCAGGTAGGGAAGGATATCCACGAACCTTCTGAGCAGGGCCGAGACCGAATCGGTGGTGGCCGTTCCCACGCCCATCTGGGCATAAAACGCGGCCGTGTCCTCGATCGAGGCGTACGCGCTTTCCCGCAGGCGAGCCAGGCTGAGGTCCAGAACCAACCACGTGGCCGTTCCCCACAGCACGAAGGCCACGAGGGCGGCGCCCGCTGTAGTCGCCAGGCTCGTCCCAAAGCTCCAGCCTCGGCGCAAAGCTTGGCCCATGCTCATCCCCACGCACAAGATGAGGAGGAAGACCATCAACGCCGAACTCGTGCCTCCGACCAGATAGACCAGGCCTCCAGTGATCACCGCGACGACGATGCCGCTCGTCACCCCACGGCCGGCCACCACGTGAACGAGCGGCAGGACGAGGAAGGGGGTCAGGATCATCGGAGCGAACGGCAAGATCAGAAGGCACAGCCCTATGACGACGGTCGCAGCCGTCGCCTTGACAATGGGCGCGAACGCGAGTGAGGACGGCGCCTTCACGGCCCAGATATCCCCCTACCGGCTGCTGTACGGAAGCAGTGCGACCTCCCGAGCCCGCTTGATCGCCACGGCGACCTGCCGCTGATGCCGCCGGCATGCGCCGGTGGTGCGACGGGAGCGGATCTTGCCCCGCTCCGACATGAAGCGGCGGAGCGTACCGTAGTCCTTGAAATCGACCTCGTCCACGCCTTCTTTGCAGAAGAAGCAGTACTTGCGCCGCCGTGAACCGGCCGCGGGCCGCGCGCGCCGTTGTTGCTTCTTGGGATTCGCCACTTTGTCCTACCTCCTTGGGACGACTAGAACGGGATGTCGTCGCCCCCGAAATCGATGTCACGAAAGTCGTCTTGCGCGGCCGCTTCGGAAGAGGGCTGAGCCCCACCTCGGTACGCCGGCTCGCGCGTCTCGTTCTGACCGCCGATGAACATGACCGTATCGGCGATGATCTCCACCTTGCTGCGCCTGGTGCCGTCTTGGCCTTCCCAGCTGCGCTGATCCAAGCGGCCGTCGACAGCCACCTGGCGGCCCTTACTGAGATAGCGGGCACAGTTCTCGCCCTGCGCCCCCCATACCACCACGTCGAAGAAGTTAGGCTTCTCGACCCACTGCCCGGACGAGTCTTTGTAAGAAGAGTTCACCGCGACGCCCAACTGGCACACCGAGGTGCCGCTCGGAGTCTGACGGAGCTCTGGGTCGCGGGTCAGGTTGCCCACCAGGGTCACGTGTGCGATACCGCGAGCCATCTTCTTCTCCTTCGGCTAGGCTTCTTCTGCAGCCGGTGCAGCAGCCGCGGCAGCGGGCTGCTGGAGGCTGAACGGCTTCTCGTGGCGGACCGGCATGAAGCGCAGTACGCTGTCGGTGATGCCGAGCACCCGGGTCACCTCGTCCAGGGTCTTGGGCGCCGCCTCGAAGTACAGGATGTAGTAGACGCCGTCCAGGACGTCTTTGATCTCGTAAGCGAGGCGTCTCTTGCCCCACTCATCGACGTTCACGATGACGCCCTCGTCACCCGTGATGATCTCTTTGGTGCGATCGAGCACCGCGGTCCGTTCTTCATCCGTCACGTCGGGGCGCAGGATGAGAACCAGCTCATAGCTGTTCAGTTTGGGTCACCTCCTACGGTCTCAAGCGGCCCCGGCCTCACTGCCGGAGCAGGGGTGCAGTATGGAATTGTACGCGCGCCGCCGGACAGGACTCTGGCGGTCCACCGCCCTACGCACGGAGACGCGAGGTGGGGAGTATACACTGAGGGCGCTGGGAGCACCATAGTGCCACCAGCGCCCTCGCGCCCCCCGCGGACAGAGGGGAGAGCGTCACAGGCGGTTGCACCGTGACCCCCACCCTGTCGCCTCTGGGACGCGGAGAGTCGAAGTCGCGTTCCGAAGAGGAGAACGCCCTCCGGGTCCCGGGGGTCGATGCGGCCCCGCCGGCACGATCGTCCGCTCTAGAACAGCGGCAGTCCCAGACCGGACAGCCGAGCCGACAGCCAGCCGAATTGGCCCCCTATCAGGAGGCCGCCGTAGAGTATCAGGATGACTCCGCAGATTATCTGGATGACCCGCAGGTGCTTGCGCACGCGGGAGAACGCGCGCAGCGCCCGGCCCACGAAGAAGCCCGCCAGCAGAAACGGTATCCCCAATCCCAGGGAGTAGACGAACAGGAGCATCGCCCCGCCCGCCGGGTCACCGCCCGAGGCGGCCATGGTCAGGATGGAGGCTAGGACCGGCCCGACACAGGGAGTCCAGCCGAAGGCGAAGGCCACGCCCATGATGAACGCCCCCGTGGGACCCCGGGGGACTTTCCCAAGGAGCGGCCGCACGTCCCTCTGCATGAAGCCAGGCGCCGTCAGACCGGCGATGATCGCCCCTAGGACGACCAGCAGAGCGCCCGAGACTATCTGGAGCACGCGCTGGTTGGCAATGAGCACGCCCGCGAAAGAGAAGCCCGCGCCCAGCACAGTGAAGACCACGGAAAAGCCGAGCACGAAGGCCAGCGTGCTCAGGATCACGCGTCGGTCTCCGGCCCGCAACTCCTCGACGCTAAGGCCGGAGACGAAAGAGAGATAGGCAGGAAGGAGGGGAAGGACGCATGGGCTGAGGAAGCTGGCCGCCCCACCGGCCAACGCCACCAGGAATGCGGTCAGACCGAGTTCAGCCGGTAAGGTCATCCAAGACGCTGGAGAGTTCCTCCGCCGTTACTCCACCGACCAAGGTCTTCGCGACCTCGCCCTCGGAGTCCAGCACGATATTGGTAGGGATCGCGCGCACCCCGTAGTCTCCAGCCACGTTGTCCTCATCGAGCATCACCGGGAAGCTGTAGCCGTTCTCGCTCAGGAACTCCCGCATGGCGTCTTCGCTGTCGTTCACCGCTACGGCCAGCAGTCCTGCTCTATCCGCTTCTTCTCGATAGAACCTATCGAGTTCAGGCGCTTCCGCCCTGCAGGCCCCTCACCAGGTGGCCATGAAGACCAGCACCAGGGGTCTGCCCCGGTATTGGCTCAGCGAGACCTGGGTGCCGTCGAGGGTGACCCCGGAGAAACCGGCTTCCATAGCGGTAGAGGAGGTGCTCGCGCCCCCGGTGGCAGCGGTACCGGCGGACCCACATCCCACCGAGAGGACTGCGACCAAGGCGACCAAGAACGCCAGCATTCCCGTGGTGAACGCACCCAAGGTGAAGATCGAGACCCGAGCCTTTCTCGGCACACGATCCCTTCTCGGCATGCGATCCCTTCTCGGCACCCGTCTCATAGCATCACCTGCCCCTGCGCCCGCCCGAAACAGCGGTGGAGGCGACCGACGGTGCCGCGGTCTCCTGGCCACCCGCCAACGGACGCAGCCGTCCATACCTCTCGAAGTACCACATTCCTGCTATCCCTACCACGAAAAGCGCGACGCTGATCCACTGCTGCTGAGTGAGACCCAAGAAGACCGGCTGGTTGGTACGGATGAACTCCACCAGGAAACGCTCGATCCCGGCCAGGACCAGATAGGCGAAGATAAGGGGGCCCTCCCGCCTGAAACGCGGACTGATGACCCACACCAAGAGAGCGAAGATGACAAGCGAAGCCACCGACTCGTACAGTTGGGTAGGATGGACTTTGATCGTGGTCGGGGGCAGACCCTCCGGGAAGGACATCCCCCAGGGCAGGTTGGTGGGCACTCCATAGTCGTCGCCCCGCAGGAAGCAGCCGATCCGGCCCACCGCGTACCCGACCGCGACCGCGGGTGCGCCGGAGTCCATGACGGCCGCCAGTCGCTCTTTCGAAAGCAAAGTGACGACGACCACCGCCACGATGGCACCGAAGAGCCCCCCGAACCACACGAGGCCCCCTCCGCTCAGAAGGTTGCCCGGCCATTCCTCGGGATGGATGATGAGGTAGTGGATCTTGGCGCCGAGAAGACCACCGATGACACAGGCTATGAGCAGGCCGTAGATGAAATCGGGCTTGACACCCCTCTGCTTGAACTGCCAATGAGCGACAAAACCGGCGCTGATGAACGCAAGCGCCATCATGACCCCGAACGAGTTCAAGGTGAAGCCGCCGATATGGAACAGCTCAGGGTACATCCAACTCCCTCGGTGTACGCCTACTCAGGTCGAGATATGGCTCCCGCACCGCGATTATCGCATGCAGATGAGCCCTCAGACCCCGTGTCACATGCGAACGACGGCCCGGGCCGGCTGCAATGGGGACCGCACGGGTCCCGCTACGAGGCTCAGCTGAAGCCCGATCTGGGCGTGCACCCCTGGGGCTCCCGCCTGCCGCCGTCGGCAGATGACGAGGAGGCGGATCCCAGGCCCAACACGCCGCCGAACCCGGTGAAGCGCTGCTCCACCTCGTGTCCGCCGCATTCCGGGCAGACCTTCGCATCGTCCTTGAGAAAGCCGAGGACGAACACCTCGAACTCGTTGCCGCACGAGCGGCATTTCAAGTCGTACGAAGCCATCAGACATCATCTCCCTGGACGTCTGCGAAGGGCGCCACTCCCAAGCCGGCAAGTTCGTCTTCGATCCAGTACATGCTGATCGCGGCCGGAGTCTTGATCTCGTCCCCTACCAAAACCAGCGGGGCCTCCCGGCCTTCTGCCAGCGCGCCTGTAAGGGCCGGGAAGTCGTCCAACTCGGGGTCATCGACATCGACGTACAGGAGCGGTCCGCCGTTCCCCATACGGCTGCCCAGGTCCTGATTCAGATAACCTACTACCTCCTCCAGAGATAGCGAGGGTCTTCAGCCCCCGCCCCTCCGCAAGGCATCCATCCGCCTGGAGCCCAACAGCACCAGGTGCGCCTCGGAACCAATCATGTAGCGTCTCCCCTTCTCCTTATACGGGCAGTGGCTCGGATCGGCCGTTTGCGGCCTAATAACTCTAAGCCAGCCCGAATTCCTTCTCGTAGTCCTTCTGGTTGCGGGCGCCGATAAGTTGCGTCTTCAGCTGGCCACCGTCGAACATCATGACCGTGGGGATACTCATGATGCCGTACCGCGCCGCAAGCTCTTGGTTGACATCGACGTTCACTTTGAGGACGTTCACCTTGTCGCCGTGATCGGCGGCCAGCTTCTCCAGGACCGGGCCCACCATACGACAGGGACCGCACCACGGCGCCCAGAAATCGACGACCACAGGGACCGTGGACATGGATACCACTTCGTCGAACCCCTTGGTGTCAACTTCCTGCACGATGCCACCACTCATCTCAATCTCCTTGCTGTTGTGGGCCTGCTCACCGGCCCCTCTACTATGGTAACCGACCAGGCTGCCCGACGAAGCGTCGGGACGGCCGGCCGAATCCTTCGAGGCTATATACCTTGGGGGGTATATTAGCACACCTGCCACCTTTGTGCCCCAAGACGGAAGGATACCGGGCCGGGCCGGGTCTCCTTCAAGTTGTTACCCGGTACCTCCATCGGCTAACCTATCAGCCGGAATCAACGGACCTATTGCCGATGTCACGGTATCGAGCGGAGGCGATCGCTATGAGACTTACGTACTTCGGGCATTCTTCTTTTCTTGTCGAGACCGCAGAGGGGGTCCGAGTGATCCTCGATCCCTACCGTCACGGAGCATTCAACGGAGCCATCCGCTATGCCCCCATCGACGAGCCGGCCGAGGTGGTCGTCGCTTCTCACGATCACGATGATCACGGAGCCTCCGACACCATCCCCGGGGACCCGCTTGTGCTGCTTTACCCCACCGCCGAGACGGTGGGATCGCTCACGATCACGGGGGTGGATGTAGCCCACGACGAGGCCGGGGGCAGCGAGCGGGGGAAGAACACCATCGCGATCCTCGACGACGGCGACGTGCGCTTGGTCCATCTGGGCGACCTAGGCCACACCCTTGATTCCGCCACGGTCGAAGCCCTCGGCAGAGTAGACATCCTGCTGGTGCCTGTGGGGGGTTTCTTCACCATCGACCACCAGCAGGCAGCTGAAGTGGTGGAATCTTTGAAGCCCCGTATCGTGCTCCCGATGCACTACAAGACCACCGCCGTCGATTTCCCCATCTCCGCGGTCGATCCCTTCCTGGCGACCCAGGCCAAGGTCGAAAGGAAGGAAGAGTCCGTACTGGAGGTCACCGGAGACACGTTGCCCGAGGAACGGGTGACGATCGTCCTTACCCGCTGCCGTTGAGATCCCGGTCTCCCGGCGCGGCCTCCGTTCGGAGACGGGCGGGCGCCGCCGCGCCTGCGGCGAGCCCGCCCGCACGGTCGTCGGAGGAAACTGTCTCCCGGTTGGGTCCCGTCCAACAGGTCGGCAAGAACCCACGGTTATACATTGTCGCCACCACGAGGCCGCGTTCGAAGTGACGACCAAGAGGGAGGGCAGTAGTCATCTCGTCTGAGAAAGAACCATCGGCAAACACCAAGAAAGCCGCAGAGCCCGCCAAGCCGGACAGACTGCAACGCATCCTGCGTCTGAAGTCCGGTCCGTTGCGCCGGGCGGTTCTGGTAGCCATCATCCTGGTCGTCGTCCTCGCCGTCTTCGGCATCGTCTCTCGCATCTGGACCGAGTATCTCTGGTATGCAGAGGTCGGTTACACCACCGTGTTCTGGACGCCGATCGTAGCCCGGCTGTGCGTAGGCATCTTCTTCGCGGTCGTGTTCTTCCTTTTCTTCTACGGGAGCCTATGGCTGGCCCGCAAGATCTCCCCCAGACTCCTGGCCGTCCCCGGGGCGGAGGACGGCGAGATACTCGACTTGGCCGAGCGTCGGCGCTGGCCCGGACGGCTGATGCTGCTCGTCTCTATAGCGGTGGCCATCGTCATCGGCATCATCTACAGCGGTAACTGGGAACAGATACTGCTCTTCTTCAACCAGGGGGGCTTCGGCTACGCAGACCCCTTGTTCGACAGAGACGCGTCCTTCTTCGTCTTCACCCTGCCCCTTTGGAACTTGCTGGTGAACTTCGCCGGCCTCATCCTCCTCTTGACCTTCATCGCCACCGCTTTCACATACGTGGCGGACCGGGCCATGGTGTTGAACGCCCAGAACAAGATCAGACTCGCTCCTCACGTCAAGGCGCATCTCTCCGTCATCCTGGCGCTGGCCATGGTGGCCAAAGCGGGAGACTACATGCTCCAGACCTGGGCACTCGACTACTCCGAGCGGGGTGCCGTCTTCGGAGCGAGCTACACCGACGTGCACGCCTCGCTTCCCGTGCTCCATTTCCTGGCCATCGTGTCTCTGGTCGCGGCGGCCATCTTCCTTGCCAACATCCGGTACAAGGGCTGGAGGCTGCCCGCCATCGCGATAGCCATCATGTTCCTGACCTGGGCGATAGGCGGCAAGGCCTATCCCGCCATCATCCAGCAGTACAGGGTGTCACCGAACGAGATCTCCGCCGAGACCCCCTACATCGCGAACAACATCGAAGCGACGCGGTGGGCGTTCGGGTTGGACGAGGTCACCAAGGTCTCTTCCGCCGCCACCACCGATCTGACCGCCGACGACGTGAGGGCGAACGCCGGGACGATTTCCAATGTGCGCCTCTGGGAGCCCCGCCCGGCGCTCGATACCTATTCCCAGATCCAGGAGATCCGTCTCTACTACTCCTTCGTGGACGTCGACGTGGATCGCTACGTGATCGATGGACAGTACCGCCAGGTGCTGGTGAGCGGGCGGGAGCTCGACCAGAACCAACTACAGCAGCAATCCCAGACCTGGGTGAACAAGCACCTCACCTACACCCACGGGTACGGTGCGGTCATGAGCCCGGTGAACGAGGCGGGAGGAGACGGGCTGCCCATACTCTACATCCGCGATATCCCGCCTAGGACCGACACCGACCTCGAGATCACCCGCCCCGAGATCTATTACGGGGAGCTGGGCAACGACTTCGTGGTGGTGAAGACCACGAGCCCGGAATTCGACTATCCCCAGGGCGATACCAACGTCTCCGCCACTTACCAGGGTCAAGGGGGTGTACCGGTTGGGAGCAAGTTGCGACAGGCTGCCTTCGCCTTCAGGTTCGGGGACGCGAAGCTGTTCTTCTCGAGCTCCTATACGGATGATTCCCGGGTCATGTACCGCAGGACCATCACAGAGCGGGTGCAGGCTCTCGCTCCGTTCCTGCAGTACGACAGAGACCCCTATCTGGTCATCCGGGACGACGGCTCCCTGGTCTGGATGTGGGACGCATACACAGCGACCGACCGCTTCCCTTACTCCCAGCCTCGAGCCGACGGGACGAACTACATCCGCAATCCCATCAAAGTGGTGATCAACGCCTACGACGGCCGGGTCACCTTCTACCAGATCGACCCCGACGATCCTTTGACGAACGCCTGGGGCAGGGTCTTCGAGGGCCTGTTCACCCCAGGCGACCAGATGCCGGCCGACCTCCGCCGACATATGCGCTATCCGGAGGACCTCTACAGCGTCCAGGCCGAGACGCTGACCGTCTATCACATGACCGACCCTCAGATCTTCTACAACAAGGAAGACGCCTGGGAGATCCCTAGAGAGGTCTATTCGGGAGAAGAGATCCCCGTGCTCCCCTACTACGAGACGCTGGCCCTGCCGGGCTCCACCGATCCGGAGTTCGCCCTGCTGCTGCCGTTTTCTCCGCTGGGCAAGAGCAACATGGCCTCTCAGTTGGTCGCGCTACAGGATGGCGACAACTACGGCAAGCTTGTCCTGATCGACTATCCCAAGGACAAACTGGTCTTCGGACCGGCGCAGGTGGAGGCGCGGATCTCCAACGACCCTGAGATCTCGGCGCAGATAACGCTGTGGAGCCAAGCCGGGAGTCAGGTGATCCGGGGCAATCTGCTCGTCATCCCGGTGAATCAATCGGTCATGTACTTCGAGCCGCTGTACCTGCAGGCGCAGCAGAGCCCAATCCCGGAGCTGACCCGGGTCATCGCCAGCTACGGCGACGATGTGGTCATGGAGCCTACCCTCGGCGACGCACTGACGAAGCTCTTCGGCGAGACGATCGGCACAGGATCCACCACCACGACGACCGGCAGCGGCACGACGACCGGCGGCGGCACGACCACCACCACTCCGAGCGAGACTTCGACCACGACCACCAGCAGCAGCACGACCACTACCGAGCCGAGCGGGACGACGACCACTCTCTCGACCGACCAGGCCGCCTTGATCGCACAGGCCAATCAGCACTACGAAGCGGCCATCGAGGCCCAGCAGCGAGGGGACTGGGCCGAGTACGGGCGTCAGATCGAGGCGCTGGGGGCGGTACTGGAGGCGTTGGCGGCCCTGCAATAGCTGCGATAGGCTAAGGATAGGCCCCGGCTAGGCGCCGGCCCGGCGGGATCGAGACCGCACCGGGGGCTTCACTTCGGGCACGCGTTCCAGCAGCTCCCGGCCTCCGGCGGAGATGACGGAGTAGACCTCGGCGATGTCCTCGAGAGAGAGCATGCCCACCAGTGTGCCCTGATCAACGACGGGAACGGCCTTGAAGTTCCCGGCCCGCATCCTCTGAAGCGCATAGGTGACCTCGTCTTCCAGACCTATGGTCGGGAAGTCGGTACGCATCACTTCCTCGACGGGATAGTCGGAGCCGTGCCGACCGAGCTCGGCGATAAGCCGGTCACGCGTTAGGATGCCTTCCAGCTCTCCACTACTGCTCACGACAGGAAAGTCCTCTTGGTAGGTGTGGAACAAACGGGCGGCCAACTCGCCGAGAGTCTGGCCCCGGCGGGCGGCGTGCACTCCGGGGTTGACTACCTGGCTGACCCGAAGTACGCCCAGAACCCGCTGCATCTCGCCCTGGCCCCCCTCTCCCTGCGCACCAAAGAAGATGAAGATGGCCACCAGGATCAGGATGATTCCTCCACCGAGGAACCCATACACCGCCATGGCCACCGCAAGGGCCTGGCCTACCACCACTGCGATCCGTGTGGCCCGGGCTCGCCCCACCCGCATCGCTAGGAACGCCCTGAACACGCGCCCCCCGTCCAACGGGAAGGCAGGCAAAAGGTTGAAAATGGCCAGGAAGCCGTTGATGACCAGGATGTAGAGGTATGCCCCGGTGAAACTGCGTTCGAACATCCTGCTGGTGAACACGCTCGAGAAGGTCAGGCTGTTCCAGTCGACCACCAGCGGAAGGAGGGCCAACATGATGATCATGATGATCAGGTTCGACATGGGTCCGGCGATCGAGATAGTCAATTCCTTGCGCGGTTCTTCCGGGATCTCCTCCATCGCGGCCAAACCCCCGATGGGGAGGAGCGTGATGCTTCTGACCTCGATCCCGTAGTGCTGGGCGACTCGGGAATGGGTAAGCTCGTGAATCACCACAAGGACGAATAGGAGGACGACCAAGAGTACCCCGTACAGCGCTCCCCACGGTCCTCCCGGCTCTTGCAGCACACCCCACACATAGGCGAAGTAGGCCACAATGAACACGAAGGTGACGTGAACGCGCACGTCTATGCCGAAGACCCGGAAGATCCGGTAGGAAAACCTCATAAGCGAAAACTCCCCTTGTCGCGGCTGTAACAAACGCGCCTGGGGCGGTTTGCGCGGACCGGTTTCGGGCAATACTCTAGGCACGCAAACCCATCGAGATGAGGTCATGCGGTGGAACCGAAACGCAAGAACGATCCCCCGGGCTTCAGGCGGCTCCAGAGCGACGTGGACAAGATGTTCCTCGACCTGCTCCGGGGCGAGCGGGTGCCCCGCTACGGCAAGGCCGCCTTCCGCCCCAACGCCGATGTGTATTTCGACAGGCGCGAGAAAGCGGTCGTGGTCAGACTGGAGTTGCCCGGTATCGACCCGGACGCGGTCGACCTGGAGGTCGACGACAACATCCTACGTGTGAGCGGGACCCGCTCCGACGAGCACCACCCCGAGGCGGTCTACCAGCAGATGGAGATCTTGTACGGCCGCTTCGAACGTGCGGTCATGCTGCCCCCAGGGGTCGATGCGGGCAAAGCGTCCGCCAGCTACGCCGCGGGATTCCTGAAGATCATCCTCCCCATGCGCTCTCGATCGACCGGCAAGCGCATCACTATCAGCACCAATGAAGAACCCGAAGGCGGGCGGGAGCCATGACCCCAGGAGATACTCGTAAGAAGCCGGAGACGGAGCCGCTTCCGGAGCCTGGCCTGTCTCTGGACGCGTCCG
The DNA here is from genome assembly GCA_964497095.1 of uncultured Gaiellales bacterium. GTDB lineage: Bacteria > Actinomycetota > Thermoleophilia > RBG-16-64-13 > RBG-16-64-13 > CAVPLM01. Next base: position 16,831 of record CAZCCL010000055.1, read on the forward strand.
AAAACGATTTTGTCATCGTCTCCCGGGAGCCGGCCGGCGATGACCTCGTCTCCAGCCCGGCCGGCCTGCCCATCTTGCCGCTCAAGGACACGGTCGTCTTTCCCGAGACGATGACACCACTGGCTGTAGGCCAGCCCCGTTCGGTGCGCCTTATCGACGACATCCTGGGGGGAGACAAGCAGGTGGGCCTGCTTGCGTCCAGAGATCCGGAGATCGAGACTCCAGGCCCGGATGATGTCTACACGATCGGTGTTCTCGCCAGCATCCAGAAGATGATCAAAGCTCCTGACGGCACGCTCCGCATCATCGCCCAGGGCATCCGCCGGATCGAGATCGACTCCTTTGTTTCCCAAGAGCCCTACCTCACCGCCACCGTCCACGACCTTCCCGATGTGGTAGAGGAAGGGACCGA
>CAZCCL010000056.1:0-15622 GCA_964497095.1 uncultured Gaiellales bacterium
GATACGCAGCACTCCGTCGATGTCTTCGATATCGCCCTCCACAAGGGCCTCATAGCGGTCGGTGTGGGTAGGGATCTTCCTGCCGGCCAGCGCCGTGGCCAGTGTCCCCATCATTCAGCCGCCGACCGCCCCCACGATGTGATCGAGTGTGGCCGCGTGCTGCACTTCGGGATCCACCCGGTAGAACTTCTTGATCCCTCCATGCACCCCGTAGTAGATGGGCTCGCAGAATCCTTCGATGACCGCTCGACGGGTGGGACCGTTCTCCCTGGTGATGGTGACCCGTGACGTATGCACTACCTCGCCCATCGGACGGTCCTCACTCCTCACTCGACCGCGGATACCCGAGCTTCAGCTCCTCGTCGGAAGCGGCGCGCACGTCCACGATCTCCACATCGAAGTGCAGTCTCTTCCCGGCCAGGGGATGATTGGCGTCCACCATCACTCCGGTGTCGTTCACGGCCGTCACCACGAAAGGTGCGTCACCGTCCGCGGTCTCCCCCACGAACTGCATGCCCGGCTCCACGGGCACGCTCTCGGGGAACTGGTCTCGGGCGATCTCGAAGATGGCCTCCTCGTTGACCTCTCCGTAGGCGTCGGCCGCCTCCACCACCACCTCGGACTTGTGCCCGGTCGCGACTCCCTCCAGGGCGCTTTCGAGGCCTGGGATGATGTTGTCGTAGCCGTGGAGATAGCTGAGAGGATCGCAGGCCTCATTGGAATCTAGGATGTTCCCTTCGTCGTCGGTGAGGGTGTAGTTGAAGCTCACGACGGAACCGTGGGTGACTTGCATCGGACTCGTCCCTTCTCTGGGGGTTGGGAAGTGGTAGGTTACCAAATCAGAGCTCGGCCGGGGGACGGCCGTCACCCGGAGCGGCACCCTCTGCCGACGCCACCCCCGCTGTTGGAGCCGCACCGTCTGTCGGCCCCCTGTCTACCGAAGCCGCACCCTCTACCGACGCCACCCCCGCTGTCGAAGCCGCCCTTTCTGTCGAAGCCGCACCGTCTGCTGGAGGGTGATCGCCGCCCCGTTGCTCTTCCCACCAGGTGCGATGGCGTTCGCGGGCTATGTCTTCAGGAAGCCCGCCCCTTACCATGGAGCTGAGATAACCCCTGCCGTGCCGCGTGAGGAACACGTGGGACAGATGGCCCAATAGCAGGGCGACGGCGGCGATGGCCAAGAAGCCGTGCAACCACAGGGCGCGTGACACCAGCCACGCGGGAAGGCCGGTCTTCGCCAGCAAGATGGTCCCGGTGATGGCGAACCCCAGGGCCAGGGCCGCTACCAGCACGGCGCTGGCCTTCTGACCGGCATTCAGCTTGCCCTGGGGCGGCATCTCGCCGCCTCGCAGCGTCCGGCCCTTGATCGCCGCCCAGAACCAGCGCCGGTCATCCGCATCCCACATGTCGACCTCGCGAATCTCGGACGCCAGACGCCTGCGGTTGACGACCAGCATCAGGAGCAGGGGGATCACGACCATCGCATAGCCCGTGACCCCGTGGCGCAGGGAGACGCTCTCCCTCGCTCCGCCCATCCAAGCCCGGGTGGCCGGGATCCACATCAGCAGACCACTCACGAAGGCAATGAGGAAGAAAAGCGCATACAGCCAGTGGGCGAGACGTTCCGCCAGGGCCCAGCGGGGGATCCGTGCAGGCTCAGTCGATGGAGGCGTCGGCCGGGTACCCACGTTGCTCCCAATAGCCTTGGTATCCTTCGGGGCCGGCGGCGATCGCCTCCATCCGCACCACCCACTTGATGTTCTTGTAGGCGTAGCTGCCGGGCAGGACAAGCCTGAGTGGCTGTCCCATCTCCGGCTCGACCAGAGCCCCGTTCATCTCGTGGGCCAGGAGCGTATCGGGCCGCATGGCCTCCTCCAGCGTGACCGACTCCGTGTACACCCCGTCGCTGGATTCGAAGACGAGGTGAGTGGCCAAGGGGTCGATGTCGGCCCGCTCCATCAGCTCGCGCAGCGTCACTCCCTTCCACTTCACGTCCGGCACGCCCCACCCTTCCACGCAGTAGAAGTCATTGGTGTATTCCTTCTGCGGCAGGTCGGTGAACTGGGCGAAGGTGAGAGTGAGCGGCTTTCGCACCAGGCCGTCCACGGTGAGACGCCAGGTGTTTGGATCGAAATCTTGCCCGGGCACGATCGTGTTGATGCGAAACTGCCCCCCGCCTACCGAGCCTGTTATCCCCCCGGGGATGCGGGGAAGGATCTCCTTACCCAAGAAGAGCGCGGCGATACCGGCCAACATCAGGCCGATGAAGGCCCGACGACCGATATGTTTCTCATTGCTTGACGCGACCTGATCGGCTTGCATGGCTGGGACACTCCAAGTCAACGAGGGACGGCGTGCCGCTATCCCGTCGGCATCTTCTCTGCGTGTGATTCTATCCACTGAGGCGAGGGTCGAAACCCCATTACTGACGACGGTCCGGTGCCGACCATCGTTCCTCCGTGTCCTTCCTCCTTGGGGTCCTCCTTGGGGTCCTCCGCGAGGGATGTCTCCCCTCCCCGCCTCTTCTATCGCCGAAATCTTTTCCTGTTAGACTGCCGCCATGCGGCAGATGGATCGCAGGACCTTCCTCTTGGCCACCGGCCGGTGGCTGGTGCTGGCCGGGACAGCTTCAGTCGTCTCGGGTTGCAGTCGCGCGCTCCGCTGGTCGGATTCCCAAGGCTGGAGCAGCGACGTGAGTCCCACCGTTACCGACACGGCCCAGTCCGGCACGACCGTATCCACCTCCGCCGAGCCACCCGGTTCGACCATCTCATCCATCGGAACCCCCACGACCGCAGGGATCGCGGGCTCCGAGTCCACCACGACTACCGGTGTCACCCCCGCCCCCGACCTCGCGGTCATCCGCGGCGAACTCCCCGACCAGAACGTACGCGCGGCGATAGCCCAACTCGGTGGGATGGAACGGTTCGTCAAGAACGGCGCTCGGGTAGTGGTGAAGCCCAACGTCCTCACCGGTCGTCCACCCGAGTACGCGACCACCACCAATCCCATCGTCCTCTCCACGATCATCCGCATGTGCTTGGAGGTAGGCGCGGATGAGGTCACCGTACTCGACTACCCTACGAGCAGCGCCCGGGCCGCCTTCAAGGAGTCGGGACTGGCTCAGGCCACTGCCGAGGCGGGCGGCAAGCTCAAATACTTGAGCAACCGCGATTTCGAGCGGGTGGACCTCCCCGAGGGCGTGGCGATCACCTCCTGGCCGCTTGTCACGGAGGCCCTGGAAGCGGACACGCTCATCAACATCCCCATCGGCAAGACCCACGGCATGGCCGGGCTGACCCTGGCCATGAAGAACCTCATGGGCATCATGGGCGACTCGCGAGGGAAGATCCACATCGACTATCCGCAGAAGATCACGGACGTGAACACCCGGGTCAAGCCGCACCTGATCGTTCTCGACGCCTATCGCATTCTGACCCGGAACGGCCCCACTGGAGGGAACCTGGACGACGTCGCGATGCCGAAGACGGTCGTGGCCGGCGTCAGCCCCGTGGCCGTGGACGCGTACGGCGCCACCATCATGGGCTGGCAGCCCACCGATCTGCCCAGCCTGGTGGAGGCGGCCTCCCGGGGTCTCGGGGAGATCGACCTGTCGAAGTACGCCATCTTCGAGGGGACCGCCTGATGACCGGAGAGGGCTGATGGCCCAGGAACCATCGGGCGCGGATCCCGTCGATACCCCACCGGTCCGGACCAAGAGCCGCCCTCGAGGTCTGCACCGCTACAGGCGCGTTTTTCAAAGCCTGTTTCTGCTCCTTTTTCTGGTCCTCCTGACCCTGACCTTCTGGCCGTTGGGTAGCATCTTTCTCAGCAGCTTCCTGCTCGCGGACCCGCTGCTCGCCATCAACTCGGTGGCCAACGGGGTACTCCGGTGGGAGTTCCTGCTGGCCGTCCCCGTGCTGCTCAGCCCCCTCTTCCTCGGCCGGGCCTTCTGCGGCTATGTGTGTCCTCTCGGGTTCATGGTGGAGCTGTTCGGACCGCGGCGCGAGCGCCACCCGGGGCCGCGAGCGCGCGTAGTGCTGCGCAAGATGCCTCTCTTCGTGCTGGTGGTGGTGGTCTTCCTCATCCTTTTCGGGAGCGCGGTCTTCCTCGTGTTCGACCCACTCTCTCTGGCCACGCGCTCGGCGACCACCCTGCTGTACCCCGCCGTCGACCGCGGACTGCGGCTGGTGGGCGACGTCGCGTACGAGATCCCGCCACTGCAGGGGGCCGTCGACCGGACCACCGAGATCCTCACCGGGCGGCTCATCTTCGCGAACGGCCTTGCCTACAAGCTGCAACTGATCATGCTGGTGATGTTCGTGGGCATTCTCGCCATCTCGTACATCGAGCGGCGATTGTGGTGCCGCCATCTCTGCCCCCTTGGAGCCCTCCTGGGCCTGATCGGCCGGGGCGCGATCTACGGTCGGGTGGTAGACGATCGGGTCTGCTCGACGTGCGAGGTCTGCGTGGCCGCCTGTCCCATGGACGCCATCCGCGACAGCGGTACCTCCACCGACTGTTCCCGCTGTCAACTGGGTCTCGAGTGCGCCGACGCCTGCTCCAAAGGAGCCATCCACTGGGGCCGCAGACCCCGGAAGCAGTACGCGTACGACCCCAGCCGGCGGGCCCTGCTCAAAGCCGGGGGGCTGGCCTTCGTCGGAGGCTTCTTCTTGTTCACCGGTCTGGGACGCATCCAGCGCAACCCCTATCTCATCCGGCCCCCTGGAGCCCGCACCGAGTTGGACTTCATGGCTACCTGTGCCCGCTGCGCTCAGTGCATGAAGGGATGCCCCACCAACGTCATCCAGCCGGCGGTCTTCGACGCCGGCGTCGAAGGTTTCTTCACCCCGCAGATGGACTACCGACGGGGCTACTGTGACTGGAGCTGCAACGAATGCGGCAAGCTCTGCCCCACGCAGGCCATCCGCGAGTTGACGCTGCAGGAGAAGCAACTCAAGGTGATCGGCCGGGCGTACATCGACCGCAGCACCTGTATCCCTTGGGCGGAGGGACGCGACTGCCTGGTGTGTCAGGAGCTCTGCCCGATCCCGGAGAAGGCGATCGTCTTCACCGTCGGGAGCGGCGGGAACGGACAGGGGAGCGGTGGGCAGGATAACAGCGGAGGAACCGGCGCGGGCCAGGGCGCGGGTCAAGGCGCGGGCCAAGGCGCGGGCCAAGGCGCGGGCCAGGGCGCGGGCCAGGGCGCGGGTCAAGGCGGCGGCACAGGCCAGGGCGGCGGCTCGGGTGGGGGCGGCGGCACCGGTCAGCACGCCGGTGTCAAGCTCCCGTACGTGGTCCCCGAGCGCTGCACCGGGTGCGGGATCTGCGAGTACAACTGCCCGGTCGCGAACGAGGCCGCCATCCGAGTGAGATCTGTCGAGCAGACGTGGCTCCTCTCGAGATAGGGCGGGGCGTTTGCTGCCATCATCCACACCCCCGCCACACGAGTCGAACTCGCCGGCCGGTTGGCCCTTCCACCCGCCCATCAAGCCGATGGAAGCCGAGGTGGCCGATGAGTTGCCTTCGCCTCCTGGCTGGGCCTATGAACCCAAGTGGGACGGCTTCAGAGTCGTCATGTGGAGCGGCGTCCACGGCGAACGCGGAGGTACAGGTGGAGCCCGCCTGGACAGCCGGAACGCCAAGCCCCTGCTTCGCTATTTCCCGGAGCTCGAGCCGGCTCTGGCCGGGCTGCCCCCGGGAACGGTGGCCGACGGAGAGGTCGTCGTCATCGTCCAGGGCAGGCTGGACTTCGACGCCCTCCAGAACCGCGTTCATCCTGCCGAGAGCCGCGTGCGCAGGCTGGCGGAGGAGACCCCCGCCCACCTGGCTCTCTTCGACCTGCTCGCCCTCCGCGGCGAGGATCTGCGTCGCCGACCGTTCCACGAACGCCGTGCCAGACTGGAGGAACTGGCGGAGATGCTGGGAGCCGGGTCCGGTCCACCGGCTACACCGGTGGCGGGAGGCCCTCGACGCGAGGAGCCCGACCCTGACCTCCCTTGGCTTCTCTCCCCCAGCACCACCGATGTCGAGCTGGCCCGGAGCTGGTTCTACGACCTCGAACCCGCCGGTTTCGACGGGATCGTCGCCAAGGCTCTTGACCGTCCCTACAGCGAAGGGAGCCGGGAGATGGTGAAGGTCAAGCATCGCCGGACCGTGGACTGCGTAGTGGGTGGATACCGCCTACACAAGGACGGAAGAAGGGTCGGCTCACTCCTGCTCGGCCTCTACAACCCAGAGAGTGAGTTGCACTTCATCGGCCACTGCTCTTCGTTCAGCGAAGCGGAGGCCGCCGCCCTCCTCGAGGCGTTGCGACCTCTCCTCCCCAAGCCCGGCGATCCGGCCCCGGCCGGCTTCGGCGAGCACGCGCGCCGCCCTGGGGCCGCCAGTCGCTGGAGTGGGGACAAGGAGCTGGATTTCGTCCCCGTGCGGCCGCTCTTGGTGGTCGAGGTGAGCTACGATCAACTGACGGGCGACCGCTTTCGCCACGCTACCCGCTTCGAGCGCTGGCGCCCGGACAAGGATCCACGCGACTGCACTCTAGAACAGCTGGAGCGCCCGAAAGGACCGGCTCTCATAGAAGCGCTGCGGCTCGCTCGAGAGGGCGCCCGCTAGAGCTTGACCCCTTGGCCCGGTCGTTGGGCCTTCTCGCGCCTCCTCGGCAGCTGGAAGAAGCACCACCGCCGCCCCCGGCGAGACTCCGGCAGTACCCCCACCGGCGCTTGAGGCTCTTAAACTTCACGCCGATAAATCATCGTACTATGAGCGTGCTTGACATAGTCTTGTTGGTCATCGCCTTGGAGCTGCTCACCCTGCTCGGCCTTCTGGTCGGTCTGGTGACCATGCATGTACGCAGGTCCGGCACCAAGATCCGCCGACTGAGGCGACTCTGGGTCCGTCTGCTCCGGGAGGCACTGGAGGGTAGGCGCCGACCCACGACGAGGATAAGGGAGACCATGGTATCCGACGCCAACCTCAAGGCGTTCCACGGATTCCTGGACGAGCAGCTGCGGGAACTGGGCGACGGCTCTCCTCTGCAGATTCGGCACCTCAGTCGCACGCTGGACTTCACCAGGCACCTCCAGCACCAGCTGGCGGAGTCGCGCGACCCGCTGGAGCGTGCCGCGGCCGCGAAGACCCTGGGTCGGCTAAGGGAGAGGATGTCCCGCGAGGCCGTCGCCGAGTTGCTTCACTCGGACGACCCCGCGGTGGTCCTCGCCGCCGGGTATGCCTCGGCTTCGTTCCGCGATCCCAGCGTCTTCCTGCCGGTGTTCCGCGCCGTATACAAAGGGACCCGCATCACGCTTCACGGCATCGCGGAGCTGCTCTCGCGTTTCGAGGAAGGCGTATGCCCCGTGATCCACGAGCTCCTCGACGAGTTGGTCGTCCGGTACTCGGAAACGGATCCGCTGCGCCCGCTCGATCCCGACAGGGAAGTCGACCGCAGTGACCAGGCTGCCCAGGTGGTGATGGTCGATCTCTTGGCCTTCTTCGCCTACCGGCCCGCCGCCCCTACCCTCTTGCGCCTCTTGTGGCTCTCCGAGCACGACGAGGTTCTCATCCACATAGTGAAAGCGCTCGCCAAGATAGGTGACGCCACTGCGATCCCCAGCCTGGGCGCAATGCTGACCCATTCCAATTGGGTCCTTCGCAGCCAAGCCGTTCAGGCCCTCGCGGCACTCGAGGCAGTGGAAACGGTCCCGCTGGTCCACGCCCTCCTCGAGGACGAAGATCTCCGGGTCCGAGTCTACGCCCGGAACGCGCTGGACTGTCTGAAAGACATCGAGCTTCCGACGCTCTGGGAAGAGGCATACGCATGAAGGACGTCCTCTACTGCCTCAACCTGCTGTTCCTCGCGTACTTCGTCTTCCTGAACGGTTTCTATCTGTGTCTGATAGTGATCTCGGCGCACACGGTCAGACGCTACGCGCGCGTGAGCGCCATGACCGAGTACGAGGGGATCTTCGGGACCACATTCTACAAGCCGGTGAGCGTCATCGTGCCCGCCCACAACGAAGAAGAGACCATAGCTCACACGGTGGCCTCCGCCCTGGCCGTGCGCTACCCCGAGCTGGAAGTAGTGGCTGTCAACGACGGTTCCACCGATGGGACCATGGAGGCCCTCATACGCGCGTTCGACCTGGTTCCTAATCCGGGCGTCGTCCATTGCGACATCCCCTGCGCTCCCATCCGGGGCATCTACGACTCGATGACCTACTCCGGCCTGCGCGTGGTCGACAAGGAACAAGGAGGTAAGGCTGACGCCCTCAATGCGGGAATCAACGCCAGCTCGTTCCCGCTCGTCTGCAATATCGATGCGGACTCCATCATCGATGTTCAGTCGATGGTCCAGATCACCCGCCCGTTCCTCGAGGACCACCAGGTAGTCGCCGTCGGCGGGGTGGTCATGCCGGCCAACGACTGTGTGATAGAGAACGGCGAAGTGAAGCAGGTGAGACTGGCGCGGCGCGGCATAGCCCGGTTCCAGATAGTCGAGTATCTGAGGGCCTTCCTCTTCGGGCGCATGGGCTGGTCCCACTTGAACAGCGTCATGATCATCTCGGGTGCGTTCGCCATCTTCAGGCGTACGGCGCTCGTCGAGGTAGGCGGCTATCGCACCGACACGGTAGGCGAAGACATGGAGCTCATCCTGCGCATGCACCGGGTGTTCTTCGACAAGAAGCAGCCCTACCGCATCCTCTTCCTTCCGGATCCGATCTGCTGGACCCAGGTACCCGAGGACCTCACGAGCCTCGGCAAACAGCGGCGGCGCTGGCAGCGGGGGCTCGCCGAGAGCCTGATGAAGAACCGCCAGCTCTGCTTCAACCGCCGGTACGGCTGGGTCGGTATGCTCGGCTTCCCGTTCTTCGTGTTCTGCGAGCTGCTCAGTCCCGCGATCGAGCTGGTCGGCTACTGCATCGTAGCCACGGCCATAGCCGCCAGCGCCATCGACTGGCGGTTGGCGGTCAGCTATCTGGTCTGCGCCATGCTGCTGGGCACCATCCTGTCCATGTCCTCACTCCTTCTGGAGGCGATGGCGTTCCGCAAGTACCCGAGCATCCGAGACACCCTGGTGCTATCCGGATACGCCGTCCTGGAGAGCTTCGGATATCGGCAGCTCCACGGCCTGTGGCGCTGCCGCGGGCTCGCCGATTTCGTGACGAAGCGAGGCTCCTGGGGACAGCCGGCGAGACGGGCGTTCTAGACCGATCCCCGGGTTTCAGGCCCCAGAGCTACGGAGACCAAGGGGGCGCCCGCACCGAGCCGCGCGCTGGAGTATATTGAGCGTGTCAGAGTCCCGAGTACGTCCGATCCTCCGTTGCTCGAGAATGCCCAAGGCCCCGTGACCATGCCAAACACCTGCCTCTTCTGCAGAATGATCCAGGGCGAGGTAGCCACCCCCGTGGTATACGAGAGTGAAGTGGCTTTCGCCTTCCTGGACAAGCGGCCGCTCTTTCCCGGCCACTGCCTTGTCCTTCCGCGCCGCCATATCGAGACCCTGGCCGTGATGCCCTCCGAGCTTCTCGGTGCCTTTTTCGGCGAGGTCAAGCTGGTCACCCGCGCGGTCGAGACCGCCATGGAGGCCCAGGGAACGTTCGTCGCTATGAACAACCGCATCAGCCAGAGCGTGCCCCATCTGCACGTGCACGTGGTGCCACGCAACCGAGGCGACGGCCTGAGAGGCTTCTTCTGGCCGCGCACCCGCTACGCGGATGCCGACGAGGAGGAGAGGGTGAGGGTGTCGATCGAGGGGAGCATCCGGGCGCTCGTCGATGCGCGGCCTGCCGCGGCTGCGGCCGAGCGCACCCGAAAAGAGGACCTGAGGACCAGCGCGACGACCGAAGAGGATGAATGAACCTGAAGGGACACGTCCGGACCGTAGTGATGACCGTAGTGGTCACGCTCGTGGTCGCCGTGGCTGCGACGGCCGCCGGCTGCGTGGGCCTGTCCTGTGGTGGGTCAGACGGGCACGAGCCGGAGTCGAGCACCACCAGCCGGCCGCCCTCCGCTGACTCCCGCACCGTCACGTTGCCGGCCCCCCGTGGGGAAGGACCGCTGTCGCTCGAAGTCGCCATCCAGACCCGCCGTTCGGTGCGGGAGTTCACCGACGAACCGTTGTCGCTTGATGAGGTCGGCCAACTCCTGTGGGCGGCCCAGGGAATCACCTCACGGCAGGGAGCCCGCGCCGCTCCCTCTGCCGGGGGGACCTACCCGCTGGAGATCTACATGGCCGCCGGGCGCGTCACAGAGCTAGAGCCTGGTGTCTACCGCTACCGGCCTGCGGGACATGAGCTGGAGCTTGTCGCGGCCGGAGACGCGCGGGCGCTTCTGGCGGAGGCCGCCCTCGACCAGGCCTGGGTGGCCGAAGGGGCGATCGACGTGCTCATCGCGGCCGTCTACGCTCGAACCACCGAGGTGTATGGGGAGCGAGGCGTCAGGTACGTCCACCTCGAGGCCGGACATGCCGCCGAGAATCTGTGCCTGCAGGCAACCGCGCTCGGCCTGGGGGCGGTGACCGTCGGAGCCTTCTCCGACGAGGAACTGGCGGCCGCGGCACGGATGTCTAACGACCACGAGCCTCTCTATGTCATCCCGATCGGCCGTCCCGCGTCCCGGTGACCGGACTGGGGGGAAGATGAGGTCTATTCACCCGGCTTGGAAATCGACCTATTTCATCGGGCTCGCCGCGATCTTCGCGCTGGTCCTCCTGGTGCACCCCTCCCCGGTACTCGCCAACGATACGGCCGTCGGAGGCATCGGCGGCGACGTCTACCCGCTCTCAAGCACCGACATCCGCATGGAGGCGGAAACGGTGCAGGCCTTATGCTATCGCGACTTCGCCGAGTATCGAGTGGACTTCAGGTTCGTGAACGAGGGGGACGCGCAGACCCTCAGGCTCGGGTTTCCTTTCGTCGTCACCGTGACGGACGAGCTGGGTATGGGCAACGCGCCGGTGGCGTTCCGCGCCTGGCAGGATGGCGAACCCTTGGCCGTGACCCTCGGCCGGGGTGTGAGCCAGGATGACCTGATGTCCTCCAACGCGCCCCTCGGCTACTACCTGCACGAGGCCACTTTCCCCCGCGGCGAGACGACGATCACCGTGAGCTACTTTGCCCGCCCCACGGTGAGCGCGGGTAGCCGTTTCGATCTGACCCCTCCTGGGTTTGCGGCGATCGGCATCACGGGCTGGAGTGCCCACCATGACTACTGGCTGCATACCGGCGTCGGCTGGGCCGGGACGATCGGTAAGGCAGTGGTGCGCTACCAACTGGCCGACGACTTCGACGGCTGGGCCGTCGACGTCAAAGCCGCCGACGTTGGCTCTGCAGGGAGGGAGTGGGGCGGCCCGACCACGGGCCCCGAATCCTACGTGAAGCTCGACGACCGCACCTACCAGTGGGTGTTCGAGAACTTCGAGCCGACCGAGGCGGACGACGTGGTCCTCGCTTTCACCACACCGGTCATCGCCGGCAATGTAGCCATCGTCTATCCGCCTGACTACGGCGCGCTTGCAGGCACGGGCGGAGCCTCGGAGCGGTTGGGCCACAACACGGGCATGGCCGCCGGCTGGGAGGCTATCGACGGCTCACCCGCGACCGCCTGGGGTTTCGCTGCTCCGGGAACAGGGGGCTGGATCCGGGCCGAGATAATGGGCAACCGAGATCTTGGGGAGATCCGCATTCTACCCGGCAAGAATGATGCGCTCGACTCTTTCGAGAATTACGGAAGGCCCAAGAGCGTGAAAGTGACCCTGTCAAACGGGACGAGCGAGGTCATCACTCTCGCGGACGAGCCGGCCCTGCAGAAGTTCGCGGTCGCGGGCAAGGCCGAATGGGTGCGGTTCGACGTGCTCGACATCTACCCCGGCACGGAGACCGCTGATACCTATATCTCTGAGATCGGTTTCGGTACGGAGCCCGCGCCGAGCTTCGAGCAGTTCGCAGAGCTGATCGCCGCCCAGGCGCCTGCGGCTACCCCGTCCTCGACCGTCCAGTCGTCCGGCACCAGCCTGACCCCGGCGACGACCCGGTCCCCCGGTTCGGCGACGACCGCCGTCCCGACGACCGGCGTCCCGCCAAGTGGCAACCCGCTGACTACCGTCGCCTACGGCGAGGTGAGACGGGAGGTGCCGGTGCGGCCGGTCGTGGAGTTGGTCCTGGGAGTGATCATCATCGTGGGGGTGATCGTCTTCGTCAGAAGGCGAAAGGGCCAGGGGCGCTCGAACTAGCACCCCTCATACTGAACTCGGCGTCGCTTCTACCTGCTCAACCATCTCCCGCTGCCGCCCGCTTCTTCGCCGCTTCGATGCTCGCCTGCAGAGCCTCCATGAAGTCCAGTACCTCGCCGGGCCGGCCTCGGGCCGGCGCCGGCTCCTCGACCGGGGCCTCCACCGGCAGCCCGGCCACTTTCTCCTCGATCAAGGCGAGGAGGGCTTCCCGGTACTCGTCCCGGAACTCCTCCGGACGCCATTCCGCCGAAAGTTGTTCGACCAGACTGACGGCCATCTCCAACTCCTGCGGGCGGACTCCCGGGTCCGCCTCCAGTATGGGGAGGGCGGCCTCGCGGATCTCGTCCGGCCAGTTCATGGTCTCCAGAATCAGCATCCCCTGATAGGGGCGGAGAGTCACCAGGTGCTCCTTTGCATGAAGAGCCAGCTTGCCCACCGCGATCTTGCCCGCGGTCTCCATGGCTTGGCGCAGGAGCTGATAGGGCTTGAGTCCCAGCTCGTCCGGCTCCAGGTAGTAGGGCCTCTGGAAGAACACCGGGTCGACGGCCGCCAGATCTACGAACTCGACCAGGTCGATGGTACGCGAGGAGCGGGCCCGCACGGCCAGGAGGTCATCCTCGCTGAGAGATACGTATCGTCCTTTTTCATATTCGAACCCCCGGACGAGGTGATCGTAGGGGACCTCTTCCCCACACAACGAGCAGACGCGCGTGTAGAAGATCCGGCCGCCGTCCTTATCATGGAGTTGATGAAAGGCCACCGTCTTCTCCTGCACGGCCGGGTACAGGCGCACCGGGATATTGATGAGACCGAAGGAGATAGCGCCTTTCCAGATCATTTTCATAGACCCTCTGTCCCTCCCCAGCCGACCCGCTAAACGTGACCGGCCACTTCGAGTCGGGGAAAGAAGGCCTTTGCCGGCTCTCTGGGAACGAATCCGGCCAGCCGGACCCGGTTACGAAACCGTATCCGGACGCTAATCCCCGCACATCTCGCCTCCTGGATACTGGGGCGATCGGAAGACCGGTGCAACTGCAGTATGAAAAAGGAGAACCTCAGTGAAACAGTTCCTCAAGAAGAAATGGGTGGTGCCGGTGGGCGCGCTGGTGCTGACGCTCGCGATCGGGTCGGCGGCCTTCGCCGCCACGGGGGCGTCCTCGACCTCCACCTCGACCTCGGGTACCGAGACCAACGCCGCCGTTTCCTCCGGCGAGAGCGACGCGACAGGGGCTCAGAATGGGCCCCATGGGCGCGGTGAAGGTGGTCAGCGCAGCGACGAGACGCCCCTGACCGGAGACACGCTCACCCAGGCCCAGGCGGCCGCGCTCGCCCAGGTGGGTAGCGACGCCACCGTCATCCGGGCGGAGACCGACGCCGACGGCAACGCCAAATACGAAGTGCACATGAAGAAGGCGGACGGCACCATGGTGACGGTGTACCTCGACGAGTCCTTCAACGTGGTTAAGACCGCGGAAGGACACGCCGGCGGCGGACGCGGCGACCGCGACCGGGACTGCGACGGCGACGGCTCAGGCGCCCCCTCGAACGACTCCGCTTCCACTACCACCAGCTAAATGACATAGGCCCGACACTCCGGCCTTCCTCGTCCACCCGGCCGGGCTCCTCGGAGCCCGGCCGGGCCCTTATCCCCTAGGGCTGGAGCGCCGTGGTAACCTCCCGGAAAATGGTGAACGAGACCAAGACAGAGACCAATATCCTGCTGATAGAGGACGATCCCGCCATCGCCGAGAGCCTCAGCGAGGGCCTGGGCCAGGAAGGGTACTCGGTACACTGGGAATCCACCGGGACCGCAGGCGTCGCTCATGCTCGGGACAAGAGCCCACACATGGTGATACTCGATGTCCGGCTGCCCGATGGCTCGGGCTTCGATTTCTGTCGCGAGATGCGCCGTCTGGGTCTCCGCCAGCCCATACTCATCCTCACGGTCCAGGGCGACGAGGTGGACAAAGTCCTGGGTCTGGAGATGGGCGCTGATGACTATCTCACCAAGCCCTACAAGCTACGCGAGCTCATCGCACGTGTCCGTGCGTTGCTGCGTCGCGCATATGGGGAGTTGTCCACCGCCGAGGCAGACCTTCTCTTCGTGTCCGATCTGGTCATAGACCGGGCCAGCGCCCGGGTCAGCCGCGGCGAGAAGCGCATCAACCTGACGCCCACGGAGTTCCGGCTGCTCGTGTTCCTCGCCCAGCATCCGGGACAGGTCTTAAGCCGTGGGCAGCTGATGGACCAGGTCTGGGGTCATTCCGCCGACTACTACGATGACAAGACCGTCAACGTGCACATCAGGCGGTTGCGGGAGAAGATCGAGTTGGATCCGAGCAATCCCCGTCTTGTGCTCACCGTTCCTGGTCTCGGCTACCGGCTGGCGGCCTCCGCATGAGCATCGTGAGGCGTTTCCGCGCCCGCGTCGGCCGCATGTCTTTGAAGACCAAGCTACCCGTCAGTTTCGCAGGGGTGGCTCTGCTCACCATGCTCGTGTTGGGGGCGATCTTGGTGCCGCTCCTCAGCAACTACTATTCCCGTTCAGAGACCTCCTATCTGGAGGCCGGAGCCCAGCAGGCAGCACAAGACCTGTCCGGGGTGGACTGGGCCTCGGTGGCGGCGGCGGCCGGGGGCGCGAACGCGGGGGGAGCTGCCGGGACCGAAGTTGCGCAGGCTCTCCGGCAGGTGCAGGCTGTGGCTCTCGCCACCCAGCTGCGGATAAGGGTCTTCAGTCCCGATGGGACCCTCCTTGTCGATTCCGGCCCCGTCGGCGACATCAATGTCACCAGGATCCTGCAAAGCCCGGGCGAGGAAGAGGGGAGCGACGAAGAGATCGACCACGAAACGTCTGAGGAGCAGGGAGAAGGAAGGGGCAGGCACGGACTGCCCAGCCCATTGGGGCAGGGGCTCTTCGGTGGAGGGCGGTCGGGGGACGGTCCCCGTTCGGATCGCGTCATCGAGACCCAGCTGACCACGAACGAGCAGGCGGTGGCCGTCGTGCGGTTGTCCGAGGGGCCCGCCTACACCGTCACCGCCTTGCGCAGCACGCTCATCGCCTGGCTGGTCGCGGGCGTCGCGGCGGTCTTGCTCGCGGCTTTGGTCGGGTGGTTGATGAGCAGGCGTCTCACTCGACCCCTGCTGGCGATCACCGCCGCCAGCGACAGCATGGCCCACGGCGATCTCACGGTGAGGACCGAAGTGGAGCGCGCGGACGAGATCGGCACCCTGGCCGGCTCTTTCAACACCATGGCCGACAAGATGCAGCACACGGTCGGGGCCCTCCGCAGATTCGTAGCCGACGCGGCTCACGAGCTGGGTACTCCATTGACCGCGCTGGAGACCGACCTGGAATTGGCGCTGTTGGAGGCTGTCGCTATAGGTGCGCGGCGC
>CAZCCL010000056.1:15632-16775 GCA_964497095.1 uncultured Gaiellales bacterium
AAGCGGAACGGACGCGGCTGATCAGCCGGGCGATGCGCCAGGCGGAGCGGATCGACCAGCTATCCACCGATCTGCTGCTCCTCTCACGACTCGACACCGGTACCGTGCCGGCGCCCATGAACCCGACCGACCTGGTCTCCCTGGCCCGTCAAGTGGCGGATTCCGTCGCTTCCCGGGCAGAACAGGCCGGCATCGATCTCGCGGTAGACCTTCCGACCGACAGGCTGCAGGTCATAGGGTACGCGGAGGGGCTGCAGACCGCCCTGGAGAATCTGGTGGACAACGCCCTCAAGTTCACTTCGGCCGGAGGATCGGTGGAGATCGGCGCCCGGGCCCAGGACCAGACCGCGGTAGTATGGGTCAAGGACACGGGTATCGGCATCCCACCGGCCGACCTGGAGGATCTGTTCTCCCGTTTTCACCGAGGTCGGAACGTCTCGGCCTACCCGGGCAACGGGCTCGGCCTCGCCATCGTGAAGGCCACCACGCACATCCACGGTGGAGCGGTCGCGGTCGAGAGTTCCCCCCAGGGGTCGCGGTTCGAGTTGAGGATACCGCTTGCCTGAACGCCCGCTGGGGCACCGGTCACGCGCTGGTGATGGTGACTCGATTCGGCCTTGCGCCTGCTCCTCGTCGATCTTCCGTCCGCACGCCCCTGTATCCTTACACTCGGCGAAGGCCGGCGCGACCGGCACCACCTCGCCGGGTGGCGCAGCACGTGACGGCCATCTAGGGAAGGGGACTGCGACTACGCGTGGATGATACCTCTGCGAAGAATGCCATCGGGACGATCCTCGCCGGACTGAACGAGGAGCAGCGCTCGGCGGTGATGCACGGCGGCGACCCGCTGCTGATCGTCGCCGGTGCCGGCACCGGCAAGACGGCCACGTTGGCCCATCGCGTCGCCAACAAGATAGCCACCGGCACCGACCCAGGACGGATCCTCCTGCTCACCTTCACCAGGCGGGCCGCGGCCGAGATGCTCCGGCGGGTCGACGGCATCCTGCGCCGCCTGGAGGTCGAGGCCGCCATCCGAAGCCCGGACACTTCAGGCGCGCCTCCCGCGTCCATCGAAACCACCGATGAGCAGGAGGGCGTCGAGGCGCCAGCACCCGGCGCTCCCCGCACGGCGGCTACGGGCAG
>CAZCCL010000057.1:0-16385 GCA_964497095.1 uncultured Gaiellales bacterium
CTCAGGAGGCCGAGGGCGCTGATATGCGTACTTGACCAAGCTCGATATGATCTGGGCGCCGCTGGTCCCACCCGCTATCAAGATCGCGCGGGCCCTGCAGCCCCACAGGGCAAGCACGATCACGACCGTCGCCGCCACAGTCCCCAGGAAGAGGGCGTTGCCGAGGAGAGTGAACCCCCAGAACAGGTAGTCCAGGCCCGGTGTTCGCCCGGTCACCACGGCATCGGTGATCTGCCGGTCGAGCGTGGACAGCGCCGGGTCGCCCCTCATCTCGTGCGCAAGGACGAGGAATGCGGCGACCAGCCCCACCGCGACTACGGCCAGCGCCACCGCGGGAGCATACCCGCGGAGCCACCCGGCCTCACTCCCGGCCTCAGGCAGCCGGCGCGACCGCATGCCGAAGGACGGTTTTCAGGTTCTCAGGCCTGGCCGTGCGCGGATCGCCCACGTAGATCTCGTGGTGACGACCGTGGAAGACATATCCGTTCTCCCGCGCATATGTCTCCAGCTTCGCGATGGTGTGGGGCTCGTCGGCATAGGGCCCGACGTGCATGATCTGCAGGCACAGCCCCTCGCGGAACGCCTCGAAGCGGACTCGGTCCGGCGCTTCCGTGGGGCGCAGCTCTTTTTCGTGCTTCCGGCGGACCTCGCCCAGGGCCTCGGCGAACATGTCCGTGGTGATGTGGTCGGGCTGCATCATCATCATGGTCCACGCCCATTCCCCGGAGTCGCTGTAGTCGACCGCGCCCGCGGGAATGTTCCACAGACCCTCAAGAGCCATCACGGTGTAGTCGATCGGGTCGACGGTCCGGCGTTTGGACATGAACTTGAGGGTGTAGGAAAGACCGTAGAGCGAACCTATCGCTTGGGCGAAGCTGGGCGAGGTGCCCGGGGTCTCATCCGGCTCCACCCGACCGTCGATCATAAGGAAGTTAAACTCCGGCACATCGACCACCGCGACCTCTCTTGCAGAAGGAAGGTAGAGGTGTCTGTACTGTTTCTTGAGATCGAGTTTCTCCATGATGTGCTCCCCCCTACCGGGCGTCGCTCTCTTTCTCATCCTACAGACGCTTACCGGCCATCACCGATGATACCGCGGGTTCCCCTGCGCTCCGGAACGGTGACCTCGTTGTCACCGTCGGGACCGGTGGGGTAGTCTGTAAAATGACCGGAGTCGGAGGCTCTGGTAAGTCCGACGATCCCCTCCGTGGCTCGGCAGCAGAGCGCGTGGTGGATCGCCTGACTCGGAGAAACGAACGATCGTGTCCGATCGCGACCTGACCCAAATGCCTATGCCCGAGCAAGGAGACCCTACTCGCCGCCGCGCTTTCGCAGGCGGGCCCGCAGGCCTTTTTCGCAGCTTCTGGTCGTCGGAAGTAGCGGGCACGGCCGGACTCGCTGCCGTCGTCGGGGCGCTGACCGGTCTGGGCGCCGTAGCCTTCATCGAGATCATCTCCCTCTGCCAGCGTTTGTTCTTCGACGGCGGAGCTCAGGCCTTCTCAGCCCTGGGCAAATGGTATGTCGTACTCCTGCCGGTCATCGGCGGAGTCGTCGTGGGGCCGCTCGTCTATTTCCTCGCACCGGAGGCCAAAGGACACGGGGTCCCCGAGGTCATGACCGCCATGGAGACCCGAGGCGGCCGCATCCGGCCGGTGGTAATACTGGTCAAGACCGCGGCCTCGGCCATCACCATAGGGTCGGGCGGTGCAGCTGGTCGAGAGGGTCCCATCGTGCAGATCGGCGCAGCTCTGGGGTCAAACCTGGGCCAGGCCCTCAAACTCAACAGACCCCGGCTTCTCGCCCTGGTCGGGGCGGGCGCTGCCGGAGGTATCGCCGCTACCTTCAACGCCCCCATCGCCGGAGTGATGTTCACACTCGAGGTGCTCGTCGGGGAGTTCAGCATCGCCTCAGTGAGCAGCATGGTGTTCGCCTCGGTCTCGGCAAGTGTGGTCGCTCGGCAATTCCTCGGAGAATACCCGGCCTTCAGGGTGCCTGTTTACGAGCTGATCAGCAACTGGGAACTGCTGATGTATCTGGGTCTGGGCGTGTTGGCTGCCTTCGCCGCCCTTCTGTTCGTCCGCACTCTGTACTTCACGGAAGACGTGTTCGACAAATGGAAGATCCCGGGATGGATGAAGCCGCCCATAGCCGGCATCGCCATCGGCCTCATCGGTTACTTCTTCCCGGAAGTGTTCGGGACCGGGTTCACCGCCATAGAGAGCGCCCTCCAGGGTGAACTGGCATTCTGGCTGCTTGCAGCGCTGATCTTCGCCCGGATCGCGGCGACTTCGCTTACCCTGGGCTCCGGCTTCTCCGGCGGAGTGTTCGCCCCGGCCTTATTCGTGGGCGCGATGCTGGGCGGTGCCTACGGCGAGCTCATGCACTCTCTCTTTCCGTCGATCACCGCCCTCAGCGGGGCATATGCAACTGTCGGCATGGCCGCTGTCTTCGCGGGAGCGGCCCGAGCGCCGGTCACCGCTATCGTCATACTGTTCGAGATGACACTCGACTACAAGATAATGCTCCCTCTCATGTTCGCCACCGGCGTCGCGACCCTCCTAGCCGCCCGCTTCGAACCAGAAAGTATCTACACCCTGAAGCTCGTGCGCCACGGTATCGACTTCCTCGGACAAAGGGCGGGGCGGCTTCATCCCATAGGTGTGAGCGATGCCATGACTCCTTTGAAAGAGGCGGCGGTGGTCGAAGAGAACATCTCGATCGACGATCTTCGAAGCTACTTCCAACTCAGTGGTCACCGAGGGGCGATGGTCCTCGATAAAGAGGGTCGGCTCACCGGAGTCGTGACCCTGAGAGACTTGGAACGAGCGCTCGTAGAGGACAGAGGCCCGGAGACGGTCGCGGAAATCCGCACGACCGAGGTGGTCACCGCTTTTGCGGATGAGACTCTGGACGAGGTCATCAAACAGGCGGGGATGTTGGAGGTGGGCTACATCCCGGTAGTCACGCGCGATCAGCCCCGGGTGCCGGTGGGCATCCTGGTGCGCAGCGACATCATCCGAGCCTATGGCTCCGCCATCTCCGGACGGGATCGCCGTCGGGTGAGTTTTGAACGACGGCGCGCAGAGCATGTCTTTGGGCTGCGTCCCATCGAGTTGGTCCTGGAGGAAGGGGATCCCGCCATCGGTCGCAGGCTGCGCGACCTCAATCCTCCACCGGAGTCGGTGATAGTCTCCATCAACCGCGCCGGCATCGTCCTGGTGCCCCGTGGGGAGACCAAGCTTCAGGTCGGGGACCGGGTCACCGCCCTTGCCCTCGGCGACAGCGGCGCCATCTTGGGCCGATTGCTCAAGGGCCGCAACTACCGCTAGTCCAGACGCCACAGGCCGGCCTCGAGGGCCTGCTCCACAGCCGTACGATACTCGGCGGTCGTCGGCCGACGGGCGATCTCTCCGTATCTCTCTGCGATGTAGGCCGGGCGGTACTGATCCATGACGTTCACATAGGTGTCGGGGGACAACTCCGTGGCGATGAAGTGCGCGACCTCGGCGGTGCCGGCCAGGCCGTTGGGTAGGACAAGGTGGCGGACCAGGAGTCCCCGGCGGGCGATACCGCGCCGATCGAGGTCCAAGTCCCCCACCTGCCGGTGCATCTCGGCCACCGCCGTCCGGTTGCGTCCGACGTAGTCGGGGACACCGGACAGACGCTCGCCCACTCGGTCGTCCGCATACTTCATGTCGGGCATATAGATGTCCACCACGCCGTCGAGGAGCCGCAAAGTGGCGAGAGAATCGTAGCCCCCGGTGTTGTACACGAGGGGCAGGCGCAGGCCCTGGTCGGCGACCAAGACCAGAGCGGCCAGGATCTGCGGCACCACGTGACTGGGTGACACCAGGTTGATGTTCTCACAGCCCCTTTCCTGCAACTCCATCATGGTCAGGGCGATCTCAGCCGCACCCTCTTCCCGCCCCCGGCAGAGATGGCTGAGGTCGTAGTTCTGACAGAAGACGCAGGCCAGATTGCATCCTGCGAAGAAGATCGTGCCCGATCCTCCCCGCCCCACCAGCGGTGCTTCTTCGCCGAAGTGCGGCCCGGCACTGGCGACCCGGGCGAGGGCGCCGATCCGGCACTCTCCCAACTCACCGGCCGGTCGGTCCACTCGGCAGCGGCGCGGGCACAACGCGCAGCGCCGTAGGCGCGCGTGTGCCCGCTCCGCGCGCGAGGCAAGTTCGCCCGAAGCCACCAATCCGAGATAGGCCGGCTCCAATCTTCCCTCCCCGTGCTCAGATCAGACAAGGTGGCGACAGCTACTTCAGCATAGCGCTTCGGGATGGCGAGGCCCGGTCGTATACTGGAACCAAGAACGAGAACAACGCCAGGTTCTATCCGGTCGGTGTCGCCGACCTGCGCCAGGGTGGGTTTCCACAGGGCAAGAACGGGTAAAGCATTCTCTTGCAGGAGAAAGCGCCGCGGCCAGAAAAGTCACATTAGAGCAGTCGGTCCTTGCGGCGCCGACCGTCTGGCCCACGAGAGGAGAAGCCATGAAAGAAGTCCACCCCTACTATGCCGACTTCAAGGCCAGTTTCCCCGAACTGGTGGAGAAGAACGAGGCCCTCGGGCAGTACGTCCACGACCAGGGCGGGCCCCTCGACGAAAAGACCCGTTGGCTTGTCAAAGTGGGCATTTCCGCCGCCAGCCACCACCAACGAGCGGTCGTCACCCACGCGGAGAAGGCCCGTGAAGCCGGCGCCACGGAAGAGGAGATAGTGCATGCGCTCCTGTTGGTGATCCCCACATGCGGGTTCCCCACTTTCATGGAGGCATACCGGATGTACAAGGGGCAGTGAGTTGAGCGAAGGGCAGGGATCGTCCGGGGAAGACGCGACACAGAAGGCCGACGATCTCCTACAGGCCGGGGAGGGAGCCGCTCCCGGGCCGATCGTCTCCGCGCCGCTCGGCTCAGAGGCCCCAGAAGCCGCCGATGCCGGAGGGCGGGGCGACGCTGTGTCCGCCCCCACCGATCTCGAGCCCCGCATCCGCGAGATCGGGGAGAAGCTGTTCGCCGCGCTGGCCAAGGAGGGCCGGCTGAGCGCAGCTTCGTCGTTTCTCGGCGGCCGGGCCATGCAGCGCCGCATCCTCGCCCGCGCTATCGAGGATCCTCATCTCAAGACCCAGCTCTTCCGCTTCGTCGATGTCTATCCCAGCCTGCGCGATTCGGGAGACGTGGTCCGGCACGTGCGCGCATATCTCGCCGAAGGGGGTGAGTTGCCCCGTCCGCTGGACCGCCTGGTCGGAACCACCGGCGGCCCCCGTCTCCCCACCTGGGCGGTCGCCCGGCTCACCGAGCGCGGGATGGAACGGATGGCAAGAACCCTCATCCCCGGCCGCGATGCCGGCGAAGCCATCCCCACTCTCAAGCGTCTCCGTCGATATCACGCCGGGTTCACCCTCGATATCCTGGGGGAAGCCTGCCTGAGCGAGGCCGAGGCGGCCGAGTATGCACGTCGCTACCTCGACGTGCTCGACATCCTCCCTCCGCGTACCGCCCGCTGGTCGTCCGACCCCCTCATCGACGAGGCCCCCTGGGGCGAGCAGCCCTGTGTGAACCTATCGCTGAAACTCACCTCGCTCTATTCCCAGATCGATCCGCTCGACTTCGAGGGCTCCCGGCGGGCACTGGGGGCCGCGCTCAGGCCGCTCTTCATCGGCGCCCGCAATCGCGGGGTCTTCGTCAACATCGACATGGAGCGCTTCGCCTATCGCGACCTCACCTACGCGGTGTTCGCGGACCTCGTTCTCGACGATGACCTTCGCGATTACCCCCACGTGGGTGTGGTAGTCCAGGCCTACCTCCGAGACAGCCGGAACGATCTGCAAAATCTGGTCGATCTTGCCCGGCGGCGTGGCACCCCCTTCACCGTGCGTCTGGTCAAGGGGGCCTACTGGGACTATGAGACCATCATCGCCGCCCAAGAACACTGGCCCTCCCCCGTCTTCACCGAGAAGGCGGAGACCGACGCTCAGTTCGAGGAGCTCACGAAGCTCCTCGTCGACAACTGGGAGTGGGCCAGGCCTGCCCTCGGCACGCACAACATCCGCAGCATGGCGGCCGCCATGGCCATGGCCGACGCCGCGGGTCTCCCCTCCGGCGCCCTCGAGTTGCAGTTCCTGCATGGGATGGCCGACTCCATCCGCCGCGCAGCCGCAGCTCAGGGTCAGAGGGTGCGCGAGTACGTGCCGGTGGGGGAATCGATCCCGGGTATCGCCTATCTCGTCCGCCGCCTACTGGAGAACACCGCCAACGAATCCTTCCTGCGGCTCACCTTCGTCCAGCAACAGGACCCGGCCGTGCTGCTCGCGCCGCCGGCCGCGGCGGCACCGTCGCCCATAGGCGACGCCGCCGAGGCCCTCGGGGCGGACGATACCGAGACGACCGACATGACCCCCGAAGAGGTCCCGGCCGATGACGGGGCCGCGGTCGTGGAGATCCCGGCCGATAGCCTGGCGGCCGATGGCGTCGCTCAGCCCGAGACCGGGAGGTCGTCCCGCTTCCAGAACGAACCCCACGCCGACTTCTCCCGCCCGGAGACCCGCATCGCCATGGAGAAGGCCCTGGCCACCATCCGTGGGAGTCTGCGACGTGACTACGCCCTGCTCATCGGCGAAGACCAGGTGCGGACCGAGCGAGCGCTTGTGTCCGTCAATCCGGCTCGGCCGTCCGAGGTCGTGGGAAGAGTGGCCAGCGCGGGACGAGACGAGGCCGACCGAGCCCTGGATGCCGCCCAGACCGCTTTTCCGTTGTGGAGAGACACTCCCGTGAACGAACGGGCGGAGATCCTGCTCCACGCGGCCGCCCTGATGCGGGCGCGTCGCTTCGAGTTGGCCGCCCTCGAGGTGGTGGAAGCGGGCAAGCCTTGGCGCGAAGCCGACGCCGACGTCACCGAGGCCGTAGACTTCCTCGAGTACTACGCTCGCGAGGCGCTGCGCCTTGCTCCAGCCCGGAACTTGAGCGATGTACCGGGCGAAGAGGACTGGTATTTCTGCGAACCGCGGGGAGTGGCCGTGGTAATAGCCCCCTGGAACTTCCCCCTGGCCATCCCCACGGGCATGGTGTCCGCGGCGCTGGCCGCCGGCAACACCGTGGTCTTCAAGCCCGCCAGTCCCACTCCGGTCCTCGGCTACGCCCTGGTGCGCATGCTGCACGAAGCCGGCGTGCCCGACGGGGCGGTCAACTACCTACCCGGCCCCGGAGCCGAACTGGGCGAGTACTTGGCCGCCGACCCCCGGGTCGACCTGATCGCCTTCACCGGCAGTCTGGAAGTAGGCCAAAGCCTGCTTCAGAAAGCCGCCATCGTCGCCCCCGGACAGCGAAACATGAAGAAGGTCATCGCCGAACTCGGGGGCAAGAACGCCATCATCGTCGATGCCGACGCCGATCTCGACGCCGCCGTCGACGGGGTCATCGTCTCGGCTTTCCACTACTCCGGCCAGAAATGCTCGGCCTGTAGCCGGGTGGTAGTGCTGAGGGAGATCTACGAGCAGTTCGTCCGTCGCCTGACCCAGGCAGTAGCCAGCCTCAAAGTGGGCGACCCATCCGACCCGGGGACGCGCGTGAGTCCCGTCATAACCGCGGAGGCACGGGACCGCATCCTCGCTGCGGTGAGGCGCGGCAAGCACGAGGCAGAGCTGGTTTACCCGCCCGAGGGATGGACGGTGCCCAAAGCCGACTACGCGCTACCCGGAGCGGGACCCGCGGCCACCGGCATGGCCGCTCAGGTGGCCGTAGCCGGAGCCCCCCGCGCTGACTCCACCGGAGCGGCCGGAGCCGAGGAGAGTGCCCCGAGTCCGGGCGGGATCGCGCACTCCGGCGCTGCCGGAGCCGAATCGTCCTCCCCGAGTGAATCCGCCCCTGCAGCCGAGCCTCAGGCTGTAGCCGAACCCAGAACCGATGCCGGACCCGGAACCGATACGGAACCCGCTTCCACGGTGGAACCGGCGCCTCCGGTGGAACCGGGGTATTTCATCCCCCCGCACCTGTTCGTGGACGTCCCTCCGGAGGCCTCCATCGCTCAGGAGGAGATATTCGGCCCCGTGTTGGCCGTCATGAAGGCCCAGGATTTCGGCCACGCGCTGGAGCTGGCCCTGCAGGTGCGCTACGGTCTCACCGGCGGCGTCTACTCGCGTAACCCTGCGCACATCGCCCGCGCCCACCGCGAGTTCCGCGTGGGCAACCTGTACGTCAACCGGCCGATCACCGGCGCCATGGTCGGACGCCAGCCCTTCGGAGGCTCCCGCATGAGCGGCGTGGGCTCGAAAGCAGGGGGACCGGACTACCTCTTACAGTTCCTCGAGCCCCGGACCGTCACCGAGAACACCATCAGGCGCGGCTTCGCGCCGGCCGGGGAACCACCCGAGGAAGTCGATCCTCAGCCGATCACCTGATCTGTCAGATAGGAAGCCACTCGACTGGGACCACGGCCTCCAGCGCCGTGAAGTCTTTGTCGCCGGTCAATACGGTGCCTGCATGCAGTCGGGCGACGGCGGCTACCAGGGCGTCGAGGTAAGGCAGTTTGTACACCGCTTTGAAGTGAGCGGCACACAGCGCCACGGACCGATCCACATCAATGATCTCGATGGGCAGTTGATCGATCGCAGCCAGCGCAGCCTGAGCAGATCGGAGGCCGAGTCGGCGCTCCGCGACGTATGCCACTTCGCCCAGGTTCACCGTGGACATGAGCGCCCGCACTTTGCCCTCACGAGCAGCCTGCAACAAAGTAGCTACGCGCTCCGCCCCGACCTCACCCCCGAGAAACGCGATGAGGGCATGGCTGTCTATGACCAGCGTCTCCACGGTGTTTGCTCGTCTTTAGTCGCGATCCTCGCGCTCGCGGTCCTTGCGACGTTCCTCCAAGAGCATCTCAGTGGTTGATTCATGGGACTTGAACAGACCCATGGCCTCGCGCACCGGGTCCTTCATCGCGGGCACCAGAGCCAAGACCCCACCGTAGTCGACGATATTCACGGCGTCGCCCGGCTTCAACCCGTATTTCCTCCGGAAATCGACGGGAATCACCACCCATCCCTTGCTTGAAATCGTGAGACGCATCATCTCCCCCTGGCTGCGTTATACAAACACCATCAGAAGTATAACGTAGACGGGGCCACGGAGAGCGGACCAGCCGCGACCCTAGGATCGCAGGCATGGCGGCAGCACACGCTCAGGCTTTGCATGGAAATTGGCGGTTCCGGCCCAACTCGCGCTGCCGGCGGCGGTCCGCCGCGAGGCGGCAGGCCGTCCGCGCCGCAGCAGCGGGCTATCCGCGCCGCCGCTCGAACACCGCGCCCGCAAGGTCTAGGATCAGCCGGGCACCGTGCAGAGCCGCCAGTTGGCCGGGGTCGTATAGGGGGTTCACTTCCACGAGGTCCATGCCCACTACAGTGGCCCGCCTCACCACGGCCAATAGGAGGTCCTTCGCCTCGTAGTAGGTGAAGCCGCCGGGCTCGGGGGTGCCCGTGCCGGGAGCGACAGCCGGATCGAGGCAATCGATGTCAAAGGTCACCCAAACGTCCACGCCGGGCGAGATATGCTCTATCAAGCGCTCCACCCCGCGCTCCGCCAGTTCCCGCTTCGCCTGTTGGCACCAGACGCTTGCCACGCCGCGTTCTCCCGCCAGAAGGACGTTGTCGGCCTCCGTGTGCAGACCCCTGATGCCGAACTGAGTCACCCCCTGGATGAGGCCTTCCTCGTGGGCGCGGATGATCGGACTGGCATGCGTGTAGCGCTCGCCTCCGATGTCTTCCCAGTAGTCCATGTGCGCGTCGAATTGCACCAGGGAAAGCGCTCGGGGGGCGTCGTCGGTATCGTCTCCAGGGGCGGTCGGCGTGTCGCTATGAAGCCCCGCGCGCCCCCGGACCACCCCTTGCAGCACCGGATAGGTGACGGAGTGGTCTCCACCCAAGACCAGCGGGAAGAGGCCTGCACGTACCACCTTCGCGACGTGATCGGCTATGCGGGTGTGGTTGGTATCTGCAGAAGCCGTCGGCGCCAGGGCCACGTCACCGGCATCGACAAAGCGGACCCCGCCCAAGAGGGACACCCCGGCTTCGCCGTCCCAGTAGGGCTCGGTCCCCTCCCGATACGCCCAGTTGGCCGAGATCGCCCGCAGGACCCGTGGGCCTTCGCGCGCCCCTGCCCGGGCCGTCGTGCCCTCGTCGTAGGGCACGCCGATCACGGCCACCTCTCCATCGGCCACCGTCGGCTCGGGAACGAAAGGCGATTTGAGGAACGTGGCGATACCTGCGAACGGCATGGATTCACCCATGCTATTCCACCCCCAGCGAGCGGTTACCGGACGTCATTGCGATTTCCTCTTGCGGTGACGGGACGCATTGTAGGAGTTCAGGTCGAAGAGAACAGCGATCGCCACCAACACCCAACCCCACCAGGCCACCCCCCCGTTTCTAGGCGAATAGACAAGCACGTACACCAGCGTGGTCAGCGGGAGGAAGATGATCCCCAGAATGGGCCACACCACGTGGTCGAACGCCCTGGTGACAAGCGGGGTCAAGATCCAGACGAGTAGGAGCGCCAGTCGAGGGAAGAAGCCTGCGAATATGCCGAAGATGCAGCCCATTCATCCTCCCTTGCGACCGCAAACCGGGCAGGGCCCCAGGGTCAAGCCGCCCGACAACGCGACGAAGACGGGTCCGAACCGCGCCCCGGGCCCTCTCTCCCTGGCCCAGGGCGGGCGGCTTCCCACGAAGATCCGGATCCGCCGGACTCTAACCTTCCTCAGCCCCCTGAGCTTCCTCGCCGCTCACGAAGCGTTCTTTGATGGCGGCTTCCGTCTTCTGGTACGTCTCCTTCCCGGTGTTCACGACGTCCGTCGCGCGAGACTTGACGTCCGAATAGACCTTCTGTGCTTCAGCCGGCACATCGGTCAGTGAGGCGGGAATGCTTCTGCCGGTCTCCTGCGAGCTCCGCCATGCGAGCACGAAGGCGATGGCCAAGAGACCGCCTAGGAACGCCGCTAGTACCGCAAGTCCGAATCTCATGCTTCCTCCTTGTTGTCATTCTCCATGACTCTCGGGAGTAGGGCTTAGTATTTCACTGTACCCAGATTGCTTAGGATGACACACGCGCGGGCTATCGTCACCCGTCCCCCGGGCGAACACCTGGAGCCGACCGACCTTGCCCCGAACTGACCGACGCAGGCCCGAACTGCCCGACGCCCCGGTTGCGTATCTACTTGCTTCCCAGGTTCTTGGACTCGCCCGAGCTGGTCTCATTCAAGTCCACGCTGGGACTACCGTAGTACTCGAGGTTTCCCGAGCTGCTGAGATTCCCCTCGAGGCTGTCCGTTACCCAGATCGTGGCGCTTCCCGAGGAGCTGAGATCGACCGTGGCCGAGGAGCTCCGCAGATCGCCGGCCTCGTAGTCACCCGAGCTGCTCAGCTTGACCTCTTGCACCGTCACCTGCCCGCCGTCGATACGCAGGTTGCCGCTGCTGCTCAACCTCACTCCGAGAGAGGCCGCCTCCAGCGCCGCCAGCTCGACCTCGCCGGAGCTTGTGATCTCTATCGTGAGGTTCCCTGTTTCGAGAGCCGGCGTGCTGACATTGCCCGAACTGGAGGTGCGGATCGATTCCAGGGTGCGCACCGTCAGGTAGTAGCGAACGGGCTTCCTCGCGTTGATGCTGACCCCGGGCTCCGTCTCGATGGTCAGCACTCCCCCACTCACGGTCGTTTGGAAGTACTGGAGCAGGTTGTCCTCGGCTTCTATGCGCAGCGACTCCCCATCCCCGATCTCGATGGTGAGATCGCCTATGGTCGTCAAAGCCACGCCGGTGATCCCGCTCACAGGCCGATCCTCGCTGGTGACGTTGCCCGAGCCGCGCACGGTATCCCCTACGGTCACCGTGCACGCGCCGAGGCTCGCCGCGCAGAGGATAAAGATGAATGCAAGAAGGAGGAGGACGGACCTGCCGCGGCGGATCGATCTCCCGGTGATGCCCGGTCCGCTCACCACACAGGAACGAAACAAGCTTCTCATGGTCTCCTCTTTTCGAGCAGTTCTAAGCGACCCAGTCCCGCACCCACTGGTACGTGGAGGCGCGCGCGATGTCCCCTGCCGAATCCGCTGACGCGAACGAGCGGGGTCTGCCTGCTCCACCGGGTGCTCCTGGGCTCGATACTAGGTGCCGGAATCGCGAGATGCAAGCGCTGCGCGTGGGCCCCGTGGCGCGGTGCCACCGTCGGGTCATCGGCCGAACCCCCGCGGCCGCGGTCTTCGACTCCCACACGTCAGGGACTCTCACCCTGGCATCCGGGGCACATGAACACGTCGCCCCCTCCCAGGCTGAGCTTCTGGACGGGACTCCCGCAAACCGGGCACTCCGCTCCCCTCATACTCGGGCCCATGGCCGGTCGATAGCCGCCCGGGCGACCGTAGAGATCGGAGAACCCGGCCTTGCCGCCAAGACGAAGCCGCTCCTCCGCCACAAGGCGCAGGGCCTCATAGAGTGCCTTCGTCTCCTCCGGACCGAGGTCGGAGGCTCGGCGCTTGGGGTGAAGGCGGGCCCGATAGAGGATGTCCTGGAAGGCACTGTTGCTCAGGCCCACCACCACCGCGTCTTTGCCCACCAGCACCGGCTTCAGCTGGCGGGTGGCCCCGCTCAGCAGCTCCGAGAAATACTCGAGCGTCAGCAGGTCGTCGGTGGGCTCCGGCCGGTCGAGATCGAAGTCCCTCTCAATCATGTAGTGTTCGGGCAAGCTTTCGTCACACGACGCGTAGATGCCCCCCATGCTGGTGATGCGCACCGTCACGGCAGAGCCATCGGACATATCGAGGCGCAGGTGGTGCCGGACAGGGAGGGAACCGTCCTTCTTGTGATGGAAGATCTCTCCCCCATACTCCGGGCTCAGAATGAGGTTCTGTCGTCCGCTTAACCTGACCAGGATCGTGTTACCTCGGGACGACACCGACTCGACGCTCCGGCCCACGAGCTGCCTGAAGTCGTCCGGATCCTTGTTCACGAAACCCATGCGCTGCAGGTTCTCGCAGTCCCGCAATTCGAACCCGGTCAAGGTCTTCCCCGCCAGTTCGGCCTGCATCTGCCGGGCGAGGATGGTCGCTTCCGGCATCTCTATGCTCATGACAGAAGCTCCTTCTCCCAGACCTCCGGGCCCCATGTTAGTCTCAGCAGCCGGTGCCCTAGTCTCCGTACCCGCGCCCGACGCTCCAGGCATCGCCGATGTGCTCTCCCACCGCCCAGTAGCGATTATCGGGCATGGTCAGCGTGAAGGGGCGCATCTTGACGATATCCGGCTTGCCGTCCGGCAGCAGGAACCGTTCCTCGGTCCAGGTGCCCACGATCGCGGCCACGAACAGTTCATGGCTGTCGAGATCGACGGTCTCCCGGATTCGGCACTCCAGGCAGAGCGGGCACTCGGCGATCATGGGGGCGTGCTCCAGCGACCCCCGGAACACGGTGAAAGGCGACGCCTTGTCGGCCCCGCGCTCCGCCGACCGCATACCGCACCAGTCGGTCGCCGCCACCTGATCGACGCTGGGCATGCAGACGCTGAATTCCCCGTGCTCCCGGACGCCTACATTGCCTGCGTGGGTCCTACCCATGCCGGTGACAAGCAATGGTGGATCGAACTGGCAGCGGGTGACCCAGGCCACGGTGGTGAAGCTGGAACCCCTTTCCAGATCTACGCCGATGACGGGCATGGGCATCGGGTAGAGAAAGCCCTGGGGGCCGAGATCGATCTTGCCGGTAGAATCCACGGTCATCTCTCCCTTCCGTCTTCGCTTCTATTCCACCAACAGTAAGGCGTACCGATTCATGATCTGCGAACGCTCGGTGAGGACGTCGATCCGGTAGCCCAACTTGCGTACGGTGGCAAACACGTCCACGCCCAGCGCCTCCGGGCTCGGCCGGACCGATCCCGGATGGCGACAGTCATCAGGGTTGGGGACGCATTGGGGGCACAGCGAACAATCCCCGGGAAAGAGGACCAAGGCTTTGTAGAAGCCGGCCAGAAAGACCTCGCGCTCAAGCTCGAGCAGCGTGGTATTCACCTCGTTCTTCCAAAGATCAAGCTTCTGCGGACTATCTCCTGCCTTCTATATGTGAATGACCGCTACCCGATCGTACTCCCGGAAGAATTCCCGGGATACCGCCACCGACGGCACGTTCGGCGGACAACACGCCTGTCTGCCGTACTCGTGGCAGGCATACGTGCACTTGAGTCGCACCCACTGCCCCACGACTACGTCCAGACCCCTGACCAGACGAAAGTCGGGGAAGCCTGCTTCCGTCACCAGCTGCTCGATGTCGCTTATGGGCTCATCCTTCCGGCACCTGCCTTTGACTGCTCCCGAGAGCACTGACTTGTCTCGTGCATTACCCCACAGCTCCGAAAACGACACCCGCTGCCGAGGCGAACTGAAGACCGTGCTGCTCGGGCGTCTCGACGGCACGAAGATCCACATCGAAGCCCTGCCTTCGCAGATATTCAAGCTCGATGCCGGGTGATCGGCTCCGCTCTCGCCGAGATGTATATGCAAGGGGTCTCTACCCGCAAGGTGAAAGCCATCACCGAAGCTGAGACCCTTGCCTTGTATCGCCAACCTCTTGGGCATCACAAGCCCCTAAAGAGCACCGACATGCTGGAACGCCTGGTGTTCACCCGATAGAACGAGATGAAGAAGTCGGTTGTGCTCTCTACCTCAGTCGGGCGGCTCGCCGGGAGCCGGAGCGGGTGCTCCCGTCCCCGACTGCCACTTCGGCTAAGCGGTGCCCGTCATCACAGGAGAAGGTATTCTTCCCGGTCACGTCGGTGAGGCTGGTGAGGTCGTTTCTTGCGTTGTAGGAGTAGGTGACCGGGTCCTGCTAGCCCGTGCGGCTCCAGACTCTGAACTAGGTCCGTCCTGCCTTTGGCCCGGTGCGCGTTTCAACTTTTCGCCTGGCGGGCAATCACGCAGCAAGGCAGATCAGGAGCCTGATCTTCCTGAGCATGGCGCCGGGGATAGAATGTTCAAGGGCACCTTCACCGAGCAAGGAGGGTCGGATCATGTACATTGACTTCTTAACACTGATGCTGATCAACCTCACGGCAGGTTTCTTCTTGCTTGCTCATTTTGCCTACCGCGGGCTGGGGAAGCCTCAAGCTGAAGACGATTACCGTAAATGGGTGCCTGGGTTCGCCCTCATTGGATTCATCGCAGTCCTCACCGGTTTTGTCATGATCTTTAGCTGGCCTCTGCCCGGCAGCGACAATATCGCTTACGGTGAGACCTCCGTCCTATTCGGTGGCCTTTTCCTGGCGACGAGCCTGGCGTTCCACCAGCGGCTCAAGCTGCAATCTCTCGCTATTTTTGCGCTTCTGGCGGGGGTGGTGGCAATCGTGATCGGGGCCCGGATACTCGATCTCAACATGACGAACCGGCCGGCCGTCTCCGCTGCCGGGTTCATGCTCTCCGGCGTGGCTGGAATACTTGCCTCTGGTGCACTTGCCTTCGAGCGGGCCCGGGTGAATCGTTTCTTCCGCCTGGGCTTTGCCCTCATCGTGCTCGCCGCAGGTGTCATTTGGGCAATCACTGCGTTCGATGCGTACTGGAGCCATCTCTCGAGCTTCTCCACCTGGAAGCCGAAGTAGCGGGCGATCCCGCGCTATCTCTGCTGGCGAGCAATCGCGTCTCAAACGCGCCTGTCCTCTGGGTCTTCTCCAGCGCTCGTCAGATCACACCGAGGAAGTGGATGAGGCCTGGCGTCTGGGACGTCTGGGCAACTCAGGCGCTGCAAAGAGCGGACTGTTCGTTGGGGCGTATGAGTTTCAGGGACCGGGCACGGTCACCGCTATCCGTCGGCTCCTGGAAGTGACCGTCATCGACACCCTCTCGCTGGAAAGCTCGGCGGCTAGAAGCCGCACCTTACCCTACCGGGGGCAACCTTGAGCTCAACGATGCCGAAGCCATGGTCTGGCCCACCTGGATCACGTGGCGAGTGTCGTGCATATCCGGGACTATTGCTATTGGCGGCGGAGCAGCCCTGGCCGGCTGGTCGTCTCCGATACCGGTCGCGTCAGATGAGGCGATAGATTCTCATCCAGCGGGGGACTCGGTTGCTGGAATGACCGGCAATAACGGGCCGAAGGCGTGATCGCCCTTCACAACGTTGGTGCAGTCGAGTGTGCCGTCGGAGACCTCCCTGGATCAAGACGCGAGTCGGTTCACTTGGGGGACTCATCTTCCCGAGTCTCGCGCTCTGCCTCAAGCCAATCTCGACCTGTTTCGCCATCGCGACGCCCTCGCTGCTCGTCAAACTGATGGACTCGTGTGGCGATCCGCGGTCTCAGGTCGCGCGCTTCTTGGTCAACAATGAGGCTTTGGTGGGGTCAAAGACCCGATAGGCGAGCAG
>CAZCCL010000058.1:0-16257 GCA_964497095.1 uncultured Gaiellales bacterium
TCACATGCGTCTCTTTGAATACAGCCTCGGGATAGCCTCGGGAGGAAGTGAAAATGCGCAGGAATCAAAAAATACTCGTTATCGTCTTAGCGGCGCTGATCGTGGCGTCGGGACTCTCTTTCGGACTGGTCAGGGCCTACGCCCAGGACGAGGCGGCCCTCACCTCCATCACCCCTGCTCAGCTGCTGACCAACGTCGTCCAGCACGCAGGCGATGTCGCTGCCGTCAGCGGCGACGTGAGCTGGAAGAACGACGTGCTCGGGCTGTCCCTGCTCTCATTCGGAGGGCAAAGCAGCGGCGACCTCGCTGCGCTGCTCTCCAGTGGTTCGGGGCGGATCTGGGTCCAGGACGGCAAGGCCCGGTTCGAGATCCAGGGAGCGATCGGCGATACCACGGTCGTCGCCGACTCGACGAGTGTGTGGGTTTACACATACACGAGCAACACCGCCACCGAATACACGCTTCCGGCCGGGTTGAAGACGCCCGGGGGAACGGAGCAGAGTGCCGCCACCCAATCCTCGCAGACTGCCGTCGCCGACCCGGTCGCGGCCATCGACAGCTTCGTCCAGAAGCTCGCCCCCGACGCCACGCTTGCCGTGAGCGACCCGGTGAACGTAGCCGGGCAAAGCTGCTACGTCCTGTCGTTGATCCCCAAGGCGACCAACACCATCTTCGGCTCGGTGCAGGTGGCCATCGATAGTCAGACCTATCTGCCTCTGAAGATCGACGTCTACGCCAAGGGCACGGCTAAGCCGGTCCTCACGGCCGGGTTTACGAGCGTCTCCTACTCTGAGCTGGCAGACGGCATCTTCGCCTTCACGCCGCCCCCGACCGCAAAGGTCGAGCACAAGACGCTGACCCTACCGGCAGCGATGGCGGGCGGATCCGGAACCAGTCCAGCCGTCGGGCCTGACAGTGCGTCCGACCATTCTTCGTCGATCGACGAGCAGGCCCCGCTGACGCTGGCTGAAGCCGCCACCCAGGCCGGCTTCACGCCGCCGGCCCCGCAGACAAACGATCCGGCGCTCGCCTTCGGCGGCGCGTACGTTATCCCGGCCCGAGACCTGGATCTCCAGGCAGTGCTCGACCAGCTCCAGTCCGGCGCGCTCGGGTCCGGCATGCTCGGCTTCGGCGAGTCCGGGTCGAGTACCGCCACGGCACCACCGTCGCTACCTCCTTCGCTGACGTCGGGCCCGGTCACGGTCGGTCCCACGGTGATCCAACGCTACGGCCAGGGCTTCGGAACGATCGTCCTGATCGAGGTCAAAGTCCCCACCGAGCTTGCCGCGCAGCTCGAGCAGATGTTGGCCTCCATCCCACTCCTCAGCCGGACGACTGCCGGTGGAGTGACGATCTACCAGCTCAACACGGCGCTTGGTTCGGTCGCCCTTTGGGACAAAGACGGAATGGTGTTCGTAGCCGCGGGCAGCGTCTCGCAGGTAGACCTCATGGGGTTCATCGCCGGTGTCCGCTGAGCGATTCGACACGGCATTCGACGACCGGCTCCCGACATGTGACGGCCGCCCGGTAGTCCTTTCCACCCATGGGCTGACGAAGGACTTCAAGCACCTGCGCGCGGTCGATACCCTCGATCTTTCCGTGTGCAGGGGCGACGTTTTCGGCTTCCTCGGCCCGAACGGCTGCGGCAAGACCACTACCATCCGCCTGATCTTCGGCCTCATCTATCCCACGAGCGGTCACGTGCAGGTACTCGATCACAAGGTGCCTGACGATCGTCTCAGAGCGCTCCGCCACCTGGGCGGATTCGTGGATGATCCGATGTTCTATGACAACATGACCGCCCGCCGCAACCTCCGCCTGCTCGGCGAGATGAACGGGGAGGTCAGCGAAGAGCGCATTTCCGAAGTTCTGGAGATGGTCAGCCTGACCGAGCGAGGCAAGACCAAGGTGGGCGGTTACTCGCACGGCATGCGGCAGCGTCTCGGCATCGCCTTGGCCCTGATACACCAGCCCGACGTCATCGTGCTAGACGAGCCGACCAGCGGCCTCGACCCGCAGGGCATGAAAGATGTCCGAGAGTTGATCCGTGAGCTCGGCAAGCAAGGGACGACTGTCTTCCTGTCCTCGCACCTACTCCATGAGGTGGAACTGGTCTGCAACCGAGCGGTGATCCTGAGCAAGGGACGGGTGGTAGTACAGGGCCCGGTGTCGGAACTGCATCCGGCGAGCCACGCAGTGAGGGTGCTCACGGGCGATCAGAGTCGGGCCTTGGAGATCATCCGAGGGATGGCCGCGCCCGGGACGAGTCGGCAGGACGAGGGCTACATCATAGTGGAATCCGGCGATGGTTTCGTGCCCGAGATGGTCCGCCGACTCGTTGCCGACAACATCGACATACTGGCTGTTGTCCCTGCTCTCGAGCAGGGGCTGGAGGACATGTTCCTCGAGCTCACAGCCGAAGCCGAGATCGACAGAGGCGCCGGGGCTCCTCCCAGCGGAGCGGAAGGAGAACCGAGATGAGTGCGATCCGCCGAGAATTCGTGAAGACGCTCTATCAGAAGCGTACCTACATCGGTTGGGCCGGGTTGTTCGTGGTCCCGTTCCTCATCACCCTCGCCTTCCGCTTCTCGAGCGGAGGCCCGCAGGGTGGGGGTGGGGGCGGAGGCGCCGACGTTGGCGAGCAGTTCTTCGAATCGATCCGGACCAACGGCATGTACGTGACGGTGGCGGCGCTTTTGGCCCTGGCCACTTTCCTCCTGCCGCTTCTCTCATCGATGTCCGGCAGCTACACCATCGCCGGGGAAGCCGAGAACGGGACCCTCCGCACCATGTTGATGCAGCCCATCCGCCGGGGCGCGTTCCTGATGGCGAAATGGTTCGTCGCGAACCTCTACGTAGCCATCGGGATGCTCATCATGGGGGTGGCCGCCATCATCGCGGGGGGCGCCGTCTTCGGCCTGCACCCAGTAACCTTGTTCACCGGCCAAACAGTCGGTGTGGGGCACGCGCTTGGACTAACCGCGGCGTCATACGCCTTCGTGCTCGTGGGCATGATCACCGTGGTGTCGCTGGCGGCCTTTTTCTCGACGCTCACCAACTCGAGCCTCACGGCCGTGGCGGCCGCGTTGGTCCTGGTGATCATCATGGAGGCGCTGCAGGCGTTCTCGGTCTTCGATTTCCTCCAACCGTACCTCTTCACCAGCCACTTCTCTGCCTGGACCAACTTCTTCCGGTCGCCGATCGTGTGGGACCCGATCATCAAGGCGCTCATCAACTTTGCCGTGTGGATCGTGGGCATGACCGGTCTGGCCTATCTTCGTTTCCGGAGAAAGGACATCCTTTCCTAGCCGACATCCTTTCCTGGCTTCCGGTGGCGACCGCGACTTCGAAGAGGCTCCGGGCATTCCGGCACGCGACGCGCTCATCGACTTCGTGGTCTGGATCGGGGCCATGACAGGCCTTGCCCGGCTCGATTCCGGGCGCGAAGACATCCTTTCCTAACCTGGCGGTAAGCTTCAGTTCCGACCCCGTTTTGCCGAAGAAACGGGAGAGGAACTGGCGTGCGCTTCGAATTCACACCTAGCCTGCTGCTCCTTGCCGCCGTCGTCCCGCTCTCCTTGGGGCTGACCTGGCACGCATGGCGCAATCGCTCCCTACCCGGAGCGCTGCCGTTCGCCGTCATCGCCGCGCTTGCTGCCTACTGGTCGCTGACCGACGCCCTGGAGTTGGCCGCGGTGGGCCTGCGGGCAAAACTCCTTTGGGCCGATCTCGAATACGTCGCCATCGCCTTCATCCCGGTGGTCCTACTGGTGATGGCGCTCGACTACACCGGGCGACAGTCCTGGCTGACTCGCCGCAATCTGCTTCTACTTTGCGTCATTCCTTTGGTATCCCTCGTGTTCCTGTGGACCAACAGCTTCCATCAGCTCATGAGGTCCGAGGTGTGGCTGGACACCACAGGCTCCTACGCCGTCGTAGGACGCACCTTCGGCACCTGGTTCTGGGTGCACACTGCCTACAGCTACCTCACCGCGCTCGCCGCAGCCTTCTTCCTTCTGAAGGCGGCCGTCTCCGCACCGCGGTCTAGGCGAGGACAGCCTGCGGTACTCCTGCTGGGCCTGTTGATCACGCTTGGTTGGAACATGGTCTATGTTCTCGCCCCCCACACTCTTCCTCGGCACGATTTCACCCCTGCCCTCTTCGGGGTGGCGGGCATCATCGTGGCCTGGGGCCTGTTCCGATTCCGTCTCTTCACGCTGGTCCCGGTAGCACGACGGGCCCTGGTGGACAACATGAAAGACGGCCTGTTGGTCCTCGACGAGACCGGCCAGGTGGTGGACCTCAACGAGGCCGCCCGCCGGCTGATCGACAAACCGGCGGCGCAAATACTGGCCCAGCCACTTTCTGAGAGCTGGAGCGCGTGGTCTCAGCTGGCCGCCCCCTATGCAGCGGGGGCGGAGCAGGCGCAGATCACCTTCGGATACGACGGCGACCAGCGCGAATACGAGGTCGAAATGACCAGTTTGAGCAAGGGGGATCGCGCTCTGGGACGGCTTCTGGTGGTCCACGACGTGACCGAGCGCTCCCTACTCGAAAAGAGCCTGCGCGACCAGGCCCTTACAGACAGTCTCACCGGGCTTCCGAACCGTCTTCTCTTCATGGCCAGGCTCGAGAACGCCATACACCGGGCGCGGAGACAGGCGGACGAGCTCTTCGCCGTCATCGTGCTCGACCTCGACCGCTTCAAGTTCATCAACGACACCATTGGGCACCTGGCAGGCGATGTGCTGCTCGAGGGCGTCGCGGCCAAGCTGAAGACCTGTGTGCGGGAGGTGGACTCCGTGGCCCGGATGGGGGGCGACGAGTTCATGATCCTTCTAAACGACATCACCAGCTACCGCGACGTGCTCCCGATCCTGGAACGGATCAAGGAGGAGCTCCGGGTGCCGGTCCGCTTCCGCAAGCAGGATATCTCCACGACCGCCAGCATCGGCGTGGTGCTCTGGGACGATTCCTATCATGATCCGGACGATATGCTGCGCGCCGCCGACACAGCCATGTACCAGGCCAAGGAAGCAGGGAGAGACTGCTACCGCATCTTCGACGAGCCGATGCACAAGGCGGTGCTCCGTACGTTGAGAGATGAGAACGACCTGCGCGCCGCCATCGAGTGCAGGGAATTCTCTTTGATGTATCAACCCATCGTCGACCTCAAGACGGGGACGGTCTCGTCTTTGGAGGCCCTGGTGCGCTGGCGTCATCCCCAGCGAGGTCTGGTGTTCCCCGACGAGTTCATGACCGTGGCCGAGAACAGCGGTCTGGTTATCCCCTTGGGCGCTCTTATCCTCGACGAGGTATGCGGGCAGTTGAGCCGGTGGCGTACGCCCGGAGATCCACTGGCCGGGATTCCGGTGAGTCTCAACCTCTCTGCGCGTCAGCTCACGGAGGGGGACTTCCTAGACACCCTCCTCGAATGCCTCGAGCAGTGGCGAGTGACCCCCGAAAGTCTCGTCATCGAACTCACCGAGACCGCCTTGATAAGAGACCCGCATAGGTCCCGACAGGTGATGCGGGAGCTGGGAGGCATCGGCATCACGATATGTCTCGACGATTTCGGCACCGGCTCGTCCTCGCTGCAACACCTGACCGCGTTCCCGGTGCAGGAGCTCAAGATCGACTACGCGTTCGTCTCCAAGATCGCCACCAGCAAGACCGATTTGGAGATCGTACGGTCGATAACGGCCTTGGCCCACACTCTGGGCCTGAAGGTCACCGCCGAAGGGGTGGAATTCAGCGAACAACTCCGACTGCTTGAGACCTTGGGCTGTGACAAGGGACAGGGTTACTACATCGGGGGCCCCATGACGGTGGGCGAGTTGACGGACTACCTCGAAGGCCTCCAGTTTGACGCCCTTCTGGCCGGAGCGCCGGGAATTACTGCACGTCCGATCCCGTCGCCTGCATCGAGCGGCGACTTGGTAGGCGCGGATGACAAAGGGCCACCGGCCTGGTATCATCCGGCGCCGTTGTATAACAAACAGCCTTAGTCTCACCAGTCTTGGACTTGGGCAGAGGGCGAGCTGGAGAGTTTTGACCAGGCCCAAAGCGCGTCGCGAGACTCCGATCCACTAAACAATCCCCCCTAGCTTTGCGGTCGCGCACGTGCGCCCTTGGCGCCTGCGCGCTCCCGGACGACGCCCGTGCCGGCCCAGCTTCCCTCCCGCCCTCATACGACTGCAAACGAACAAGGCAGAGGTATGAAGAGAACAAATACCCTCAGGAGAATCGCGCTCGCGGGCGCCGCGCTGCTTCTTGGTTTCGCGGTGTTGCTCGCCGCCCCTGGTATTCACGCGGTGCAGGCCCATCCATCCACCTTCCCCGACGTCGCCGAGACCGACCCGGCCCACGAGGCCATAGAATCCCTTGCCGTCGATGGAGTGGTGAACGGTTTCGAGAGCGGCGATTTCCGCCCGGGCGACCCCGTCACTCGGGCTCAGGCCACCAAGATGCTCGTCTCTTGGCGCGGGTTGCCCCTGGACGGTCCCCAATCGTCCTTCCCCGACGTGCACGGCATCTACTCCGCGTATGTGGAGACCGCCTCCAACGCAGGGTGGGTCACCGGGTACCCGGACGGGACGTTCCGGCCCCAGGGTTCGCTGACCAGGCAACAGACGGCCATCGTGGTCGTCCGCAGCCTGGGTTTGGAGACAACGGCGGAGGATCTCACGGCCGAGGAAATCCGGGGAGCCCTGGCCGGTTTCTCCGATTATGGAGCTCTATCGTCTGCCGCCCGTCCCTATGTCGCACTGGCGGTGATGCGTGGGCTGTTCGCAGGCCATGGTGACCGCCTCGAACCCGCGATTCCCATCACCCGCGCGCAACTGTGCCTGGTGCTCCATCGAGCGAACGCCATCGGAGCAACCGAGGGGCCGATCGAGGACGCCACGCAGACGCCGACGCAAGGAGCGGTGGAGGGTGAGAGCTTCACCCCCGACGAGCACGCTCTGGCTACTTTCATGGACACCTATCTGTTCCGGCCCCATAGCAGCCCCGTGACCGGCGCCATGGTGCTTCAGAACGCTCACTGGTACGGGATCCCGCCACTGCCGCAGCTGGTGATCATGGCCGCGGAGACGTCGCTGGGCGATCCTCGGCTCGGCGGAGCTGTGGCCCAGAGTAACAACTTCGGCTGTCTTCGCTATCACGGGAGCGACACCCCCTGGGGTCAGCTGGCCGACGGACGCATCTGGGTGGCCGGAAGGGACTGGTACTCGTTCCCGAGTCCGGCGGTGGGCATGGCGGCGTTCGGCCGCTACCTCAAGTCGGCGATGGATGGGCTTTATGTGCCGCTGTTGAGCGCCGAGCAACCGCTTTGGGAAGAGTTCGCCGCGGTCTACTACGGCCGAGGGGTCTCCGGGTTCGGGAGCTACCTGGACCGGCTGCGCGCGATCGAGAGCAGCTTCCGGCAGATGGCGGCTGAGCAAGGGGTGAGCTTCTAGAGCTTCTAGAGCTTCTGGAGCTTCTACAGCCTCTAAGCGCGGGCGGACTGCATCATGAGGTTCGTTCCGGGCACCCGCCATACCGCGGCAGGAAGCCGGTCAGCCCAACGCCTGAGGCGCAGCGAGATAGCTCTCGATGACGGTGTTCAGTCGCCTCAGTAGGCGGAGCTCACAGAGGTTCTCGACGACTACACACAGGTCTTCTACTGGAAGCCTCGTAAGCCACGCGATTTGTCGCATAGTTACGGGCCGGCCCTGGGAGACTATGACCTCGAATATGTACATGTGTCCAGGCC
Source organism: uncultured Gaiellales bacterium (assembly GCA_964497095.1). Classification (GTDB taxonomy): domain Bacteria; phylum Actinomycetota; class Thermoleophilia; order RBG-16-64-13; family RBG-16-64-13; genus CAVPLM01. Next base: position 7,757 of record CAZCCL010000058.1, read on the forward strand.
CCAGGGGGGTGGAACCGGCAGCCTGAACCGATGACCCTGATGGCAGCGGGGCAGACTCTTTCAGCTCTGTGGGCCGTTCCTTTTTATCTACTGAGGGTGCAGGCTTCATCGTCCCTTGCTGACGGACCCAGGACAATACTCGTACCGTACCTTAAATGAGAAGGCCGGGCGTTAACGCGAGGCGGCAGAACCGCTACGATTGAGTAAAAAGGCGGATCGTTAGCGCCGAGTATCAGAACCGGGGGGGCGGGGTCGCGGACCCCTGGAGGCCCTTCTACCCTCTTGGAGGCGGCGACCGAAAGAATGTGAGCTTCTAGCCCAGGAATTCCTCGTTGCCTGTGACGAAGTAGCACACCCGCTCGCCGAGGTTAACGGCGTGGTCGCCGATGCGCTCCAGATAACGGCCGACCATGGCCAGGCGAAGGGCCGGTCCGATGTTCTCTTCGCCGTCCAGGTCGATGAGTCTTTCGATCAGTTGCGCGTGAAGGTCGTCCAGCTTGTTGTCCTGCAGGGCGAGGTCGCCCGCGAGACAGTCGTCCTTGGTCGCCCAGGCATCTATGGCATTGCCCAACAGACTGGCTGCCGTGCGGCCCATATCCAAGACCAGGCCGCGAACAGGCTTCAAGCCCAGCTCGCGGAAGTCATCGAGCTGCACCAGCTTCGCGATGTTGTAGGCCAGATCTCCGGCCCGCTCGAGATCACCGACCATCCGCAAGATGGCTACGATGAGGCGTAGGTCCCCGGCGACGGGCGCCTGCTGGGCCAGAAGCAGCAGGCTGCGTCTTTCGATATCCAGCAGCATCTCATCGACTTGCTGGTCGCCGTCGCGAACCCTCTGGGCCAGTTCCCTGTCGGCCTCCATAAGGGCGGTAGTAACCATCTGGACGCTTTGCTCCACGAGCGCCCCCATGCGCACGATCTCTTGATCGAGACTCTCCAGTTCTTTCAGATAAGCATCTCGCATCGGTGCTGGTCCGCCTTTCCGAGAGTTCTATCCGAAACGACCGGAGACGTAGTCCTCGGTGCGCTTGTCCGTCGGCTTGGTGAATATCTGACTGGTCGCATCCATCTCTACCAGTATTCCCCAACGGGAAGACGTTTCCTCATCAACTTCGGTGTATAGGAAGGCCGTCTCATCGGAGACCCGGGCAGCCTGCTGCATGTTGTGAGTGACGATGACGATCGAATAGTCTTGTTTGAGTTCCTGCATCAGGTCCTCGATACGGACCGTCGATATCGGGTCCAATGCCGACGCGGGCTCATCCATGAGGATGACATCCGGCTCGACGGCGATGGCCCGCGCGATGCACAGCCGCTGCTGTTGGCCGCCAGAAAGATCGAGGGCGCTCTTTTTCAGTTCCGTCTTCACCTCATCCCACAACGCCGCGCGACGCAGGGACCGTTCGACCAACTCGTCCATGTCGCCCTTGTAGCCGTTGATCCTCGCCCCGAAAGCGATGTTGTCGTAGATCGTCGTGGGGAAGGGGTTGGGACGCTGGAAGACCATCCCGATGTGGCGCCGGACCACCACGGGATTCACCTCCGGCGCGTAGATGTTCTCGCCGTGGTACAGGACCTCACCCGACACCTTCGCACCGGGTATCAGTTCGTTCATGCGATTGAAACAGCGGATGAGCGTACTCTTCCCGCAACCGGACGGCCCGATGATGGCGGTGATCCGGCGCGGGCGGATATCCATGTTGATGCCCTTCACGGCGATGGCCTTGCCGTAGTAGACATCCAGGTTACGTGTGGAAAACACCGGCGGCTCGGTCTTGCCGGCCGGCTGGGAACCCGTCGAGGCCCTGACCTCCGGGACCGGCGGAGCCGTTTGCCCCGTGAGTGAAGTCGCGGTTTCCGCGCTACTCTCTTCGGACATCGGTTCCTCCCGCACGAGGGTGGACGTCACGGGGTTCTGCACGTCGACGTTTGTCAAGAGATTCTACTCCTTGAGGCTATTATCCGGGCCAAGACAGTGAACACAAGCACAATGACAAGCAGTTCGAGGGCACCCGCCCACGCCCGCCCCTGGCCGGCCTCGAAGGGTTGCCGAGCCCCGCTCCAGATCGCGAGGGTAAGGGACTGCATGTTGACCCCCCAGAGCTTCGCGGTCAGATACAGGGAGCCCAGAGCCGTCAGGATGAGGGGTGCCGTCTCCCCCGCTGCGCGGGCCACCGCCAGCATGGAACCGGTTGCGATGCCCGGGGCCGCGGAAGGCAATATCACCCTGATGACCGTCTGCCACTTCGCGGCACCCAGCGCGTAGCTCGCATCCTTGAGATCCTGCGGCACCAGTTTCAGCATTTCCTCAGAGGCCCGTACGACGATCGGCATCATTATGAGGGCCAGGCCCAACGCACCAAACAATCCCCCGAATCCGAAGTCCAGGACCAGCGCCGTGTAGATGAACAGACCAACGAAGATCGAGGGTACCCCGGTCATGACATCGGAGAAGAACCGGATGAGTTTCGCCAGCCAATTCTTCTTGCCGTACTCCACCAGGTAGACCGCAGCCAGAATGCCCATAGGGATCGAGATCACCGAGGCGATTCCTACCATGATGGCGGTACCGACCAGGCCATTCAGATAGCCGCCGCCTTCCTTTACCACACTCAGTGGTTCAGGAGACGTCAGGAACTCCCAACTCATAGTGGCCAGGCCCTTCTGGGTGATCTGAACCAGTATCATGACCACTGGGACCAGAGTCAGGACCACCGCCAGGATGATCAGCCCGATGTTCCTCCGATTCCTCAGGACCCGTCTGCGCGCCAGCCGGCAGTCCCGGAGCGATACTCCCGGCCCGATTCGATCGCCCGACCACCTGTCTCGGAGGCTTTCGGCCGCGGTGTTCGCGCTCGCGCTGCCGCTGATAGGTGGGCGGGCGCTCATTGCTGAGTGAAGCGGTAGACCATTGCCCGGGCGGCCATGTTGATGACTATGGTCATGGCGAAGAGCACCACCCCGATGCCCACGAGGGCCTGTATGTCCTTGCCGTTCGCCTCCGCGAAGGTGTTGGCGATAACGGACGCCATCGTGTAGCCCGGCCTCAGAATGGAGGTGTCTATTCCCAGGGCGGAGCCGACCACCAGAGCGACCGCGATGGTCTCGCCCAGTGCTCGGCCGAGCCCCAACATCGTCGCACCGATGATACCTCCCCAGCTACGGGGGAGTACCGACTGCCGGATCATTTCCCACTTCGTGGCCCCCAGAGCATAGGCGGCATCGCGGTCCGCCGACGGGACGGTGCTCAGTACCTCGCGGCTCAGAGCGCTGATGATGGGGGTGATCATGATCGCGAGTATCACTCCTGCGCCGAAGTAGGAGAGACCCGAGCCCGGACCGGCAAAGATCGGTATGAAGCCTAGATACTTCGCTAGGAAGCCGGCCACGGGCTGCAGAAAGATCGGCACAAGGACGAAAACACCCCACAGCCCGAGGACCACGCTGGGCACGGCCGCGAGCAGATCTACCGTGTACGCGATGGGACCTTTGAGCCATCTGGGGCAATACTCGGTGATGAAGAGGGCTATACCCACGCTGAGCGGCACCGCTATGACGAGAGCGATGACGGAGGTCACCACCGTGCCGTAGATGAAGGCCAGAATGCCGTAGGCGCCGGCATTCTGATTCCACTCGCTGCTCGTGACGAAAGAGATACCTTCTGACTGGAAGATGGGGAAGGCCGTCTTCGTCGTCGAGAAGACCATGTAGGCCAGCGCCAGCAGCACGAGCACGCCGCTTCCGGCTGCCGCAAGCGCAAACAGGGAGTCGGCCCGACGGCCGACTCCCTTGCGCTGACCGAGACGCGCGGACAAAGTCCCGGCGGGGGGATCAGGAAGCACTGATGGCATTGACCTTTTCGAGAGCCTTGGCCTTCAGATCTTCAGGTAGAGGTGCGTATCCCAGTGACTCAGCAGTCTGGGAGCCTTCATTCAGAGCCCAGGTGAGCCAAGCCTTCAGGATGTCGACCTTGCTGGCATCGCTCATCTTATCGTATGCGAGGATCCATGTAGCCCCGACTATCGGGTAGGCATCGGGGTTATCGCTGTTTGCGACCGAGAACCGCAGATCGTCGGGGAACTGGGCCCCCGCCGCTGCCGCAGAGGTGGATTCCAGGCTGGGGACTATGAAATTGCCGGACTTGTTCTTGAGGTCGGCCATAGTAAGGTTGGACTGGATGGCGTAGGAGAGTTCCACGTAACCGAGGGCTCCGGCCGTCTGCTGGATGACCGCAGCCACCCCGTCATTGCCATTGCCACCGACGCCTACCGGCCACTGCACTTCCTTGCCTTTGCCGACCTTGCTGGCCCACTCGGCGTTCACGTCGTTGAGGTAGCTGGTGAAGATGCTCGTGGTACCGGACGAGTCGGCACGATGGGCCACGGAGATCGCTTGGTCGGGCAGAGCCACGCCCGCGTTGAGAGCAGCGATCATCGGGTCGTTCCACTTGGTGACGTTGCCGAGGAAGATCGCGGCCACGGTGTCACTATCCAGCTTCAGCTCCTGGACACCTTCGAGATTGTAGGCGAGGACCACCGCGCCGAAGACGGTGGGGATGTGCAGGACTTTGGCGCCGCTGGCCGCCTCGGCCGCGGCTACCTCCTCGTCTTTCATAGGAGCATCGGAGGCGCCGAAATCGACGGTCAGCTTGGTGAACTGCTCGATGCCACCACCGGAGCCGACACCTTGGTAATCGATCTTGACGTCAGGAAAGATGGACTGGAACTCGCCGATCCACTCGACATAGAGCGGCTTGGGGAAGGTAGCACCCGCGCCGCTCAGGTCTCCGCTGAGCGGGGGCATAGTGGTCTCAGGCGCCATGCTGGTCGTGGTCTCCGGCGCCATCGTGGTGCTCGTTTCGGGCGCCATAGTGGTATCAGTAGGGGCTGCCGTGGTCGTGGTCTCTTCCGAGCCGCAGCCTGCAGCCACGAAACTGAGGGCCGCCATCGTAATGAGCGCGACGGCCAGGACGGCGATCCAGCGTGCGCGCTTGCTTCTCAGAATCATCCCTGTCCTCCTCACTTTCCTCTCTTAGTACTACTCGTTTCTTGGGTCGTTCGCTTCAAAGGAGATCGCGAATCTCGGCCAGAGGGTAACAAGGGGTGCCGCGTCGGATGTTAACTGGGCGTTACGGCCACGTTAATTGTCTGTTCGTGCGGGGTGCAACCGTGACGGGAGGCGTTAGCATACAATGGAGACGAACGGATACGATTCTTGAACCTGGAGCCAGCATGCCGGAATCGAAAGACTCGAAAAAGAAGCGCATCCTTCTTGTGGAAGATGATGCCACTATCTCGGATCTTGTGGCCTACAACCTGCGCAGGGCCGGCTACGAGGTGCTTCAGGAACACAACGGTCGCGCAGGCCTTCAGACCGCCCTGGCTCAGAGCTTGGACCTGGTCCTCATGGACCTCATGCTCCCAGCGCTGGATGGCATCACGGTCAGCAAGGAGATCGCCCGCCGGAAGCCCGACCTGCCCATCATCATGCTGACCGCGCGGGGAGAGCGGGAGACGATGCTGGAAGGGTTCGAATGCGGAGCAGACGACTACATAACCAAGCCTTTCGACCTCGAGCTTCTACTGGCCCGCATACAGGCCCGTCTTCGCCGGCTCCCTGCAGGCACAGCGCAGTCCGGCGCCAGGTCGGAGGGGGGCGCGATCTCCATCGGCGATCTGGTCCTGGACCGTGATGCTCACCTGATCCGCACCTCCAACGACGTGGCTTCTTTGAACCCCAAAGAATATGCCCTGCTTGAGCTACTGCTTTCTCAACCCGGACACCTCTTCCCTCGAGAGGAGATCGTGGAACGGGTCTGGCATCACCGCTACATGCCCGCCTCCCGAAGCCTGGACGTCCACGTGCGCCGCCTGCGGGCCAAGCTGGCGCAGGTGGGGGCCGAAGTCTCGATCCATACGATCCGCGGTGTCGGCTACCGGCTGGGACCGAGCTGAGGGGAGACCGTCCATGCGCCTGCGCTACAAGCTCCCCCTCGCATTCGCCCTGACTACCCTGGTCTTCGCGGGTATCGTGGCGCTGACGGCGGCCCTCGTCCTCCGTGGCGTCTATTTAGAACGACTGCAGGACGACATGTCCATGCAGGCGCGGCAGTTCGCGGCCGTGCTGGAACAAGAAGCCAGCCGATCGATGGATACAAGCCCCAGCTACCTCCAAGCGCTGACCAACACCGCCGGCGACGCGGGCGGCGTGCGGCTGACCCTTATCGCCGACGACGGCGTGGTCCTGGCAGATTCCGAGGCCGACCCGGCCGGACTGGACAATCACGCCGGCCGACCGGAGGTGGCTCAGGCTCTCGCCGGCAATGAAGGCCGGGCGCGGCGGCACTCGGCTACCTTGAGCCAAGAGGAAGTGTACGTCGCCGTCCCTCTACCGGTGAGCGACGCCCCCTGGTCGTCGGGAGTCATGCGGATCGCTCAACCCGCGAGTCGGATCGATGCCATGCTGGCGGCTTCATGGAGGGTCCCACTCATCGTCTGGGCGATCCTGCTTGTCCCCATCCTGGCGGTCTCCTACTTCTTCAGCCGCTCTATCACCAAGCCTCTGGAACGCCTGCGCCATATGGCCGGGCGGGTCGCTTCCGGAGATCTCGCCTATCGCACCAGCGTCCGCAGGAGCGATGAGTTGGGTGAGTTGGCGACGTCCTTCAACACGATGGCTTCGGAGCTCGAGACCCGGGTCGGACGGCTGGCCGCGGAAGAAGAGCGCTCCGCTCAGGTGCTGGCCGCCATGAGCGACGGGGTGATCGTGCTCGATGCTGACGGACGGGTCATCCGTGGCAACCCCGCTGCAGGACGCATCCTGGAGGCCGACCTGGACGGCCTTGAAGGCATTCCGCTGGTCCGGGTGGCCCGAGCGTTCCCGGCGCACTCGCTTGCGCAGAAGGCCCATACGGCCGGGGAGCCCATCACCGAGATCCTCGAGTTACCCGGCCAGAGGTATCTGAGGGTGGAGGTCGTGCCGTTCCAGTCCGCCGGGGTACAAGAGGGACAGACGCTGTTCGTGATAAGAGACGAGACCGCCCGCCTGGCGACCGAGAAGATGCGGCGTGATTTCGCCACCAACGTATCGCACGAGCTGAAAACGCCCCTTGCCGGCCTCTCGTTGCTCGCCGAGACACTCCGACATGCCATTCACGAAGACCCCGCACAGGCCGGGGTGTTCGTGGACCGGTTGTCCGCCGAGATCGGGCGTCTCAGTGAACTGACCAACGATCTCCTCACCTTGTCCCGTCTGGAGGAGCCCGAGACCACGACCGAAGCTGCCTTCTCCTTGACCGACCTTGGCCCCTTGGCGGCAGATACCGCGAACGAACTGATGCCTCAGGTTCGGGCGAAAGGACAAGAGATATCCTTGGAGGTCGCCGGGAACACCGTTGTCATGGGGGACGAGGTCGGTCTGCGGACCCTCGTTCGTAACCTCCTGGACAATGCCATTCGCTATACGGAGCCTGGGGGCCATATTGCTCTGGGCGTGCGGACCGACGCCGACGTGGACGGGCGCGATTGGGTGGTCCTCACTGTGACGGACGACGGGGTGGGAATCCCCCAGGCGGAGCAACAACGCATCTTCGAGCGCTTCTATCGGGTGGACAAGGCCCGTTCGCGCGAGACGGGGGGAACCGGGCTCGGACTCAGCATCGTGAGGCACGTCGCCGAGCGCCATGGGGGGCAAGTGGAAGTGGAGAGCACAGTGGGTGTGGGCTCCACGTTCACGGTGATCCTTCCCAGCGCCGCGACTATGCCGACCTCTTGAACTCCACGGTCCGTAGATGAAGGCGTTTGCCGGTCCAGGCGATCCACGCCCCATGAAGAACGAGGGCAACCGCCCACGCCGTGACGGGCAGCCAGAACCACCATCTGCCCGGAGTCCGAGCCAGATTGACGGCGAAGAGATTCCAGGCCCCGATCGCGAAGATCATCACGTGGGCGTACAACCACTCCTGCCGGGTGAGACGGCCCTGGTCCTCGGCCCCTTGGTCGGCCCCTTGGGAGGGCACATCAGGCGTTGCTTCAGTGACCAGCATATGGGCCGACTTCTCGTCCGTCAGGACCTGCCGTAGAAGCTCCGCACCCATGCACGGCTTCGGACCGGGAGGGTGCCGACGTTCGGGGAGCAGCCTCATGGTCAGGTGGCCGCCCGAGCCGGTTCTTCGGTCTCGATCGTGCGAGTCATCGTAGACACCTCGACCCCTTCCCCGAGAGCGAGCTCAGCCCCGCAGTTCGTACAGCGGAGCAGGCTGCAGCCGATCTGCGCCGACGTTACCGGCGCCAAGCAGGGGCGGAGGGGGGATCCGCAGCAGAAGCACGGTGAATTCGCGCCGAACGACCCAACGATCTCTGCCAAAGTCGGCAGCCTCGAGGGAGCGTCGACGCTGGGCCGGCCGGCCCGGAGCCGAGAACCGCGCTCAGTGCCGGCGGGTTTGCTCAGGATACCCACGGTCACACTCACCGCAACCTCCCGGAGTATGCACTTCGCTATGC
>CAZCCL010000059.1:0-15606 GCA_964497095.1 uncultured Gaiellales bacterium
GCTACCGCCTCGGGTGCGACCGCCCGTCCCCACTCCGCTTCGATGGGGATGACTTCGGCGCCCAGTCGGCCGGCGCAGTCGACCATGCGGGTGCCGAACACCCCGTTCACCGCCACCGCCACCTGGTCTCCCCGTTCCACGAGATTGACGAAGCAGGCTTCCATGCCGGCGCTACCGGTGCCCGAGATGGGGATGGTGAGCGTGTTCTCCGTCTGGAAGACGGCCCGCAACAGGTTCTGGGTCTCCGTCATCAACTCGAGGAAGTCCGGGTCCAGATGCCCCAAGGTGGGGGCGGCCATGGCCCGCAGCACCCGCGGGGGCACGTCGCTGGGCCCAGGGCCCATCAGCACGCGTACGGCCGGGTCGAGATCGTGATAGTCGTGGATGTTCAGCCCCTCGGGCATCCTTGGCCTCCTCGATGGCTCTACGCAGCAACCAGCTGCTCTGTAACTCGTAGCCTCATCTAAGCTTCGCTAAGATAGCAGGCGGGCCAACCGGTTTGACAGGGAGTTTGGATGGTGGCTGAAACACTGCTGAAAGAACTGCGGGCTATCGTCGGGCGAGAGAACGTGCTCGACAAGATGGTCGACCTGCAGACCTACGAATACGATGCGTACTTGGAGAGGTCCCTGCCACTCGCGGTGTTGTTCGTGCATTCCACCGCCGAAGTGTCGGCGGTGGTCAAGCTGCTCGCCCGTTCCGGAATCCCCATCGTGCCGCGCGGCGGAGGCACCAATATCAGCGGGGGAGCGATCGCTCTCCAGGGGGCGGTGATCCTGGAGATGGGCCGCATGAACAAGATCCTCGAGATCGACCTTCCCAACCAGCGCATGGTCGTTCAGCCGGGTATCTTCAATCTCGACATCTCGACCGCCCTCTCGTTCCTCGGTTACTACTATGCTCCCGACCCCGCCAGTCAGAAGGCCTGTTCCTTGGGTGGCAACATCGCTGAGAACGCGGGCGGACCCCATTGCGTCAAGTACGGGGTGACGTCGAACCACGTGCTGGGGATCGAAGTGGTGCTGCCCGACGGTGAGGTGGTCTGGCTGGGGGGAAGGAGCGCGGATCTCCCCGGTCTCGATCTGACCGGGGTCTTCGTCGGGAGCGAAGGGACCTTGGGGATCGTCACGGCCGCGGTCGTGCGCATCCTCAAGAAGCCCGAGGCGGTCAAGACCCTGCTGGCCGTGTGCGGGTCCGTCGAGGAGGGTGGACGGGTGGTCTCGGCCATCGTGGCCGCGGGATTGGTCCCGGCCACTCTGGAGATGATGGACAACAGCACCATCAACGCGGTCGAGGACGCGATGACCTGCGGTTTCCCCCGAGATGCTGCCGCGGTGCTCCTCATCGAGCTCGACGGACTCGCCGACGGTATGGAGGAGATGACCGAGCAGATCGTGGCCATATGTCGGGCCAACGGTGTCCGGGACGTGCAGGTGGCCCGAGACGAGAGCGAAAGAGCCGCTCTCTGGAAAGGTCGGAAGGGGGCGTTCGGGGCCATCTCCCGCTTGGCCCCGAACTACCTGGTCGCGGACGGCACTGTGCCCCGGACCGAGCTGCCGGAGGCGCTCCGGCGGGTGGCCGAGATCGGGTGTCGCTATGGCCTGCAGGTGGCGAGCGTCTTCCACGCCGGTGACGGCAATCTGCATCCCCTCCTACTGTTCGACAGCCGCATCGAGGAAGACAAGTCCAAGGTGATGGCCGCGGGCATGGAGGTCTTGCAGGTGTGCGCCGACCTGGGAGGGACCGTGAGCGGCGAGCACGGCATCGGCATAGAGAAGCTGGACGCCATGCGGCTGGTGTTCAGCGACAACGACCTGCGGGCCCAGGGCTTCGTCAAGGAAGCCTTCGATCCTACCGGCCTCTGCAACCCTGGGAAGGTGTTGCCCGGCCCGACCACCTCGGCCGCGGCGACCCCGCCCGCGGCGACCCCACCCGCGGGCAAGGGGGACCGGCCGGCGGACAGCTCCACCGAGACCGAGACGGCAGTGGCCGTCTAGCGGTCACCGAACGTCGGACTCGCGAAGACGGCGCATGTGAGGGAGGGCTCGCTGAGATCATCTCGCTATCTGCCGGTGGGCGCGCTGGGCCTCCTGGCGCTGATCTGGGGCTACGCGTGGGTTCCTCTGAAGATCGGTGTCGCCTACAGCGAGCCTTTCACGTTCGCCGCGCTCCGCAGCCTTCCCGGCGGTCTTCTCCTCCTGGGGCTCACGGCGCTTCTTCGACGCCCTGTAAGGCCGAAGGCGGTGGGGCTCACCGTGCTCGTCGGGGTGTTCCAGACGAGCGGCTTCATAGGTCTGACCATCGCGGCCCTGGTGGTCGGCGGGGCCGGTCGCACTGCCATCCTTGCGAATACCTGGCAATTTTGGATCCTCCTCATGGCCTGGCCGATCCTCGGCGAAAGGCTGCATGGATCGCAGTGGCTGTCGGTCGGGTTGGCGCTGAGTGGTTTGGTCCTGATAATCGAGCCCTGGAATCTGCATGGCGTGGCCAGTAGCCTCCTGGCTCTGGCCGGCGCGGTCTGCTGGGCCGCGGGGGCCATAACGGTCAAGGTGCTCCGGCGACGGCACGAGGTCGACCTACTGTCGTTGACCGCCTGGCAGACCTTCTTCGGCTCAATCCCGCTGATATTGGTGGCCGTCTTCGTGGAAGGCAGCGTGCCGGAGTGGTCGAGTGCGTTCCTGTGGTCGCTCGCATACGCGCTGGTGATGGGTACCTGTGTGGCGTCCTACCTCTGGCTCTACGTGCTGCGGGAGATGCCGGCCGGTATCGCCGGCCTGGGGACGATGGCTACCCCGGTGGTGGGTCTACTTCTTTCCTGGGCGCAACTGGGTGAGCAGCCGACCGCCTTCGAGGTCGTGGGGATGATCTTGATCCTGGGGGGTATGGCGGTTCTTTTCGCCCGGAGCATGAAGAGCATCGTCGGGGAGCCCATGGGCGGCAAAGCCGGCGCGGAAGGGGGCTTGGTCCCAAGTGCCGGCGAGGACCCCTCGTGCTAGACGTACTTGTCCAACCCTAGATGCTGGTGTAGCTCCAGAAACGCGCGCGGTCCCATGTCGAAGAGCGCCCGCAAGTACGCGAAACCTTCGTAGGGGAGCGAGTATCTTTCGAGGCCGGGCTCCGTACACCGGCCGCATTCCGGCGATCTCCTCACCCGTCTCCGGATTCTTGCGGCTTCGCCCGAAGCGCACAGCGCCTCTGGGGAGGCGTCCAGGATGTTGCCCACCGATTCCTCGAACAGCGGGCACAGGAAGACCTGCCCGTTGCTGCGGACGAAGAGGTAGTTGAAACCGCAGGTGCACGGCTTCTCCATGTGCCCGGTCCGAAGGTATCGGGCCAAGACCTTTGCGTGGTAGCTCCATTCGAAATCGGGACCCTCGTAGAACTTGACCAGGCGGGCCGTATCGGCGGCCGACAAGGTCAGATGCCGCTCCCTGTCCGGATTGAGATAGCGTCCTTTGGTGACTATGGCCGGAGAGATGATGGTGAACAGATCGCGGTCGCGAGCGTATGCGGCGATCTTCTCCAGTTCGCCCACGTTCTGCGGAAGGACCGTGGTCTTGAGCCCTACGATCAGGTGCGGATTGCTGCTGCGCAGCTCGACAAGCCCGGCGAGAGACCTTTCGACGGCCGCCCAGGCGCCGTCGTAGCGTCGGATCTCATCGTGGACTTCGCCCAGGCCATCGAGGGCACAGACCATCACCAACTCGAGTCCAGTCCGTTTCAGTGGCTCGAGCATCTCCGCGGCCATCTTCAGCACGCGGTCGGTCAGCACCCCGTTGGTGGTGATGGCGATGGATCGCAGCCGTCTCAGGTGGGTCCGTTTGAGTTCGCAGACGGCCTTTACAAGAGAGGCCAAGTCGTCGCGGAGAAACGGCTCGCCGCCGGTGATGTCCAGCTCCCTCAGGTCGCTCAGCAGGTTGCTTGAGAGGAGCGCGATCCACTCCCGCAGGGGCAGATCGGGTACGGTCTCGGGTATCTTCCAGATGTTGCACATACGGCATCGGCACACGCACTCGTGAGTAACCTCCAAGCTGATCGCCTGGGGTCTCCCCGGCCTGCCGACCAATCTGAGATAGCGGTAGCGGAGGCCATTTCGAAGCAGCTTCGCGGCGATTGTGCTCGTGCGGACGAGTTCCCTCATGGTCTCTATGAGTATAGGATGCTGGACCCCTGGGTCAACGCCCGTTGGCCTTACTCCGATATCACTACGCCGGTGGCTTCGGCGTGTCCTGCACCTGCACGACCGGAGCAGCAGCAGTGCTGCAGATGACCAGCTCGAACATGTACTTGCGCCCCCGTTGGAGAGTCGCCACTGCCCGCCGTACAACTGCGTGCCGACCACGTTGGGCACTCTGTGGGCAGTGCGCTTGAGGACGTCAACGACCCATTCGAAGGTCACGCAGTGCATGATGGGTCGCGGCCAGGTTGATGCCGAGCCTGCGGCTGTCGCGAGCCAATGCCGAGGCCTGCCCGGTGTCGAGCAGGATAGTGATGCTGACGGTCGCTGGGGTCATCGCAGTATCGAGCGTGTGGCTGGAGGTGGGTGGCATGCTACCCATCCTGCAGACGCAGAGCAAGCAGGCGAGCCTGATCCGCCAGCCTCTCGAGTTCTTGCCCGCTGGGCAATCCCTTGATGTTCCCCATCCTGCCCAATGTGCTGAATTCCTCGGACCCATGGAATTCACCGAGCACGTACCATTCATCTACCACGGTGAAACCAAGATGCTCGAAGAACTGCCCGGCGTACTTGCCTGCCGGGATCGCTTCCCTAATACCGGTGTGCGGTCCCGAGTAGGTGCAGAAGATGAGTGCATTCTTGCCCGGGATCACAGGTGCACCAGCCCGTACCCGGTTCTCGCTCCTGTACCGAGCGAGCTTCGCCTTCAAGCATTTGTCGACAGGTTTGGGAGGATGCCACATATAGGAGGGGAATCCGAAGCACACCAGGTCGTACTCGAAGAAATCGACATCGTCCGCCTCTTGGATGCGCCTGCCGACGACGTCGAACCCGCCTGCCTCAAGGCCTTTTTGGATGCTCGAGGCCACCTTCTCGGTGTTGCCTGTCTTCGACCAGTGCATGACCAGGGCTTTTCTCATGGCGCTCCTTCGGGCTGAGAGGTACCTCCAGGAGGGATCAGCCCCTGGAGCCTCGCGGGTCAAGTCTTTCAGCACGCACGTACATGGGACCGCTCAGGTCCGAGCGGTGCCGCCGCCGTCCCGCTGGAGTGGCTGACTCCCCCCGAAGTGTAACCAAGGCCTGTGCCCGGCACAACACTGAACGCGTTCACGGTTTGAGTGGCGACTCTGTACGGGTATCTCGGGTGGTGAAGACTACGAACCGCGGAGGTAGCACCATGGCAGAGTTGGCCAAGTGGCCCGAACTGGAGATCCTCAGCAATCCTTTGGAGCCCGAGGCGGCGGCCTTGGCCCCGGTCGAGATCAGGTTTCAGGTCAAACCGGGGCCTGAAGAGAAGTGGGATAGTGAACTGGCGGCTGAGTGTTCGGTCGCCGGCCAGCCGGCACCCGCCCCAGGCGCCGTTCTTAGTTTCCGGGAGTGGGAGCAAGACTCTGAGCCGACCCTCTACTGCTATGCCATCGCCCGCAACCTGCAGGAGGGCGCTCAGGTGAAGTTGAAGGTGCGTCCTCGTGCTGAGCGCGGCCGCGAGGAAGCGGACATCGCGTGGGAGAAGGAGTTCCAGGTCCGCAAGGAAGGCGACAAACTCCACCTAGAGTGATCTCATGCGCGGGCAGGCGGCCGGAGGACTCCAGGCCTCTGAGCAGTGAAACCCCCTGAGTCGAGCGGGCGGCGCTTGGTGGCGGCCTCCATGCTGGAGGATCTTCCCGAGCCGGTTCGGCGCTACCTCGAGTACACCGGGGTGGTGGGACAGCCCTGGATCGACACCGTCCGCATCCGATACAAGGGCATCTTCCGGATGGCCGCCGACAAGCCCTGGATGCCCATCAAAGCCGAGCAGGTCTACACCACCGATCCCCCCGGATTTCACTGGAAGGCTCGTCTCAAGATGTTCGGCCTCTGGATCGTGAGCGGGAGCGACACCTACAAGGCCGGGCACGGTCACATGTTCGGCAAAGTGGCCGGCCTCTTCACGATCTTCGATGCGCACGGCGACGAGTTGGACCAGGGCACCATGGTCCGCTATCTGAACGAGATGTCTTGGTTTCCCATCGCTCTCATGAGCGATTACGTCACCTGGCGGGCCGTTGACGATCGCTCGTTCGACGCGACCTTCACCGACCACGGAAGGAGCGTCAGCGCGCGTTTCTTTGTGGACGAGCAGGGGCGACTGACCGACTTCGTGACGGAGCGCTATCGGGAGGACAAGGGGACCTACACGCTCGACACCTGGTCCACACCGATGCTGGAGCACGGCATAATGGCGGGATTGAACCTGCCCATCCGTGGCAAGGCGGTATGGAAGCTGCCCGCCGGCGACCTACCTTACGCCGACTTCACGCTGACCTCGGTGGAGTATAACGTGCCGATCGAGGACTTCTAGGGGACTGCTCGACTCTCCCCGCCGGCCACCCTTTTCCCGCCGGCCGCACTTTTCCCGTCGGCCTCGCTATCATGGAGCGCGATTCCCGGCGGCTGCCCGGGTGAAAGAACGATGGGGAGGACAAGTCCGGCATGACGCGCGTTGAAAGACTGACCAACTGCACCACCGGGGGTCCCGTTTTCGTAGACGTCGAGGATGGTGAGATCCTTCGCATCCTCCCGATCGACCTCGACCAAAGCGATGGAACCTCGTGGAAGATCGAGGCCCGGGGCCGGACATTCTCCCCTCCCCGTCGCACCACCCTGTCGCCCTGGACCGTGGCGCACAAGTCGTCCATCTATTCCCCGAAGCGCATCCTCACCCCCCTCAAGCGGGTGGATTTCGACGCCGGGGGTGATCGTAACTGTCAGAACCGCGGCATATCCGGCTACGAGCCCATCGGTTGGGACGAGGCGTTCGATCTCGTGTCCAACGAGATCGTGCGGGTCAAGCGGGAGCTGGGTCCGGCCGGCATGCTCACCACTCCGGGCTCCCATCACTTATGGGGGAATATCGGCTACCGCTTCAGCGCCTACTACCGGTTCATGGACCTGGTGGGGATGACCTACGGCGAGCACAATCCCGACAGCTGGGAAGGCTGGCACTGGGGCGCCATGCACATGTGGGGTTTCAGTCATCGCCTGGGCATCCCCGAGCAGTACGACCTGCTGGAGGACGCGCTCAAGCACACCGAGATGGTGGTCTTCTGGTCGGCCGATCCCGAGTCCACCACGGGCTGCTACGCGGCCTTCGAGACTACGGCCCGCCGTTTCTGGCTCAAAGAACTCGGGGTGAAGATGGTCTTCATCGATCCCTACTTCAATCACACTGCCGGGCTCGTCTCGGATAAGTGGCTCGCCCCCCGCCCGGGCACGGACGTGGCCCTTGCTCTCGGTATCGCTCATGTTTGGCTCACCGAGGGAACGTACGACAGGGAGTATGTGGATGAGCGGACGACCGGCTTCGCCGAGTGGCGGGA
Organism: uncultured Gaiellales bacterium; assembly: GCA_964497095.1. GTDB lineage: Bacteria > Actinomycetota > Thermoleophilia > RBG-16-64-13 > RBG-16-64-13 > CAVPLM01. The sequence goes on from CAZCCL010000059.1 coordinate 7,537, forward strand.
CTACGTGCTCGGCGAGAGCGACGGGGTGGCCAAGACTCCGGCGTGGGCGGAGGCGGAGTCGGGCATCCCGGCTCGGGATACCCGGGCTCTGGCGCGCGAGTGGGCCTCGAAGCCGACCATGCTGGCCGCGGGTGGCCTGGGAGGCATGGGTGGAGCCTGCCGGGCAGCCACAGGCAACGAGTGGACCCGGGCCATGGTGGCCCTTGCGGCCATGCAGGGGATGGGCAAGCCGGGCAGCAACATCTGGGGGACTACTGCCGGCGCCCCCACGGATTCAGCCTTCGTGTTTCCCGGGTACTCGGAGGGGGGAATCTCCTGCGACCTCGATCACACCGCGGCCGGGTTCCGTTGGGCGTACCGCATGTTCCCTCAGGGAGGGGCCATGCGCATGGCCCATCACTCGGGCGATGGCCAGATCGTGCCGCGTCTACGCATCCCGGAGGCCGTGCTCCACGAACCTCTCGAGTGGAGAGGCAAAGGGTTCTGTGGGTCTTCCATCGAGTCTCAGTTCCGGGAATACCGCTATCCGGCGGAAGGTTACTCCCCGGTCGGCATGTACTACCGCTACGGAGGCTCGTTCTTCGGCACCATGACCGCGACCAACCGCTACGTGAAGGCCTATCAGAACGACAAGATACCCTTCGTGGTCAACCAGTCGATATGGTTCGAGGGGGAGGCCAAGTTCGCCGACGTCATCCTTCCGGCCTGTACCAACTTCGAGCGTTGGGACATAGGTGAGTGCGCCTTCGCGTCCGGCTACGTTCCCGACGGCAACACCTCGCCCAACCATCGCATGATCGTCCTCCAGAAGAAGTGCATCGAGCCCCTGGGGGAGTCTAAGTCGGACTACGAGATCTTCGCCGGGCTGGCGGAACGTCTGGGAGTGTATGGAGCCTTCACCATGGGGGGGAAGACCGAACTCGACTGGGTGAAGCAGATGTTCGACGCCAGCGACTTCCCCAAGGTGGTCAGCTGGAAGGAATTCGAGAAGAAGGGCTACTACGTGGTGCCGGTGCCGGAGGGCCAAGCCTCCACTCCGGCCCTACGCTGGTTCGCTGAGGGCCGGCCGAAGGACACGCCGGACTGGGGTCCGCATCCCGCCGACACGGTGCGGCTCGCCGGACTGCAGACCAGGTCGGGCAAGATCGAGTTCAAGGCCACCAGTCTCAGACAGCTGGAGCAGGGAGGGACGATCGACTTGGAGCGACCGGCGCTCGGGCCTCAGTACATCCCGTCCTGGGAAGGGCATCGCAGCACTGATCTGGTGGCGAGGTACCCGCTGCAACTGATCTCCCCCCATCCGCGCTTCAGCTTCCACACGATGGGTGACGCCAAAGATTCCTGGACGAACGAGATCAAAGACCATCGTTTCCTTCACGAAGACGGCCGCTACTACTGGATCATGAGGATCAATCCGGCGGATGCCGCGGCCCGGGGGATCACCGAGGGCGACCTCGTGCGTGTCTTCAACGACCGGGGTTCGGTGATTCTGGCCGCCCGGGTGACGGAGAGAGTGCCTTCAGGGACGGTCCACTCCTACGAGTCGTGTGCGGAGTACGACCCGCTGGGGGCTCCGGGAGAGTCGCCCGATCGGGCCGGCTGCGTGAACATCCTCACTCCCGACCGATTCATAACTCCCACCTCGACGGGCATGGCCAGCAACTCCTGCCTCATCGAGGTCGAGAGGTGGGAGGGCTAGGTTCGAGGCATGGTGCGGTTGAGGAGCGGGATGCGCGCGGCCGGCATTGCGGGACATAGTCGAGCGTCCGTACGGGTATCTACCAGCGATATCGCGCCTGCCGCGCGGCCGCATGAGTGCAAACGAGACCCGCGCCGAGAGGACGGGGCAGTTCCCGATGGCGAGGCGCTTGGGTGGCATTTCGATCGGAGCGAGTTCACGACCACCCTGCTCCTGCAGGCCCCGGAAGACCTTGAACGTGTTCAGAGGCAAGAACACGGCGCACATGGTCAGCACTGTGCGCGGGACGCGCCAGCGGATCATCGCGGTGTTCTCGTACTTCGAGCGCCCCGGCGTAGTCTTCTCGCGGGAAGAGCAGATCGGCTTCTACGGGCGCGCACGCTGATCTTGTCGTGCCAACTCGGTGAGGCGGACCCCGCTACTCGATGATGTCGGATACCTCGAAGCTGAGCGGGGAAATGCCCTGTACGACGAAACCCAACCCAACCTTGTGCGGACCGGCCACCGGCGGCGCCACGTCGTGGACACCGATCGTCAGGCCTTTCCCTACCTCCAGCGCCAAGGTCTTGTCGGCGCCGACCTCGCTGAAGCGGACTTCTTCTCCATCTTCGGGGCGGTAGTAGCTCTGCTCGAGGGGAAACGCCGTTCCGTCCAGCGTGACGGGCAGCATCTCGGTCGCATAGCCTGAACCCAGCTTGTTGAACACCTGGAACTCGAAGCCGTCCGTGGTGGGCTTCAGGCTAGCTTTGACGTAGAGCCGCTTGAGAAGAAACGCGGGGACAGTGACCATACAGCACCTCCAGGGACTAGCGTCGCATACGGAAGAACGCGGTCTCGGCAGCTACGACCTCCGGCGAGAGGACGTTCACCTCACCGCACCACGTGGCGAAGAGGAAGGCCTGACAGAGCTTCTCGAGGTATTGACAGGCGCACAAAGCAGCTCGCAGGTCGCGCCCGACGCCCAGAGCGCCGTGGTTCGCCAGCAGGCAGGCGTTGCGATCTCCCAGGGCCTCCACGGCGGCACCGACCAGGTCCTCGCTGCCCGTCATGGCATGCGGGGCGACCTCGATCTGCCCGCCAAGGAAGATCATCTGATCCTCCAGGACCGGTGGCAGTGGCCTGCCGACGATGGCCGCGGCGCTGGCCATCGGTGGGTGCGCGTGAATCACGGCGCCGATATCGGGCCGGACCCGGTAGACCTCCGCGTGCAGCAGCAACTCGGCCGAGGGGATGGCATCGCCGGCCACCGGTTCTCCCTCTTCGTCGACCACGACGATGTCCTCCGGTGTCAGGAGATCGTAGTACCGCCCGTGCGGGGTGATCGCGAGTAGCAGGCGCTCCCGGTCGGGCACCCGCGCGCTCACGTTGCCGCTATCTCCGATCGTGAGGCCTTGCGCGAGCAGTGCCCGTGCTGTTCCCAGCACCTCCCTCCGTATGAGCTCGTATTCCATGGCCTCCCCTTCGTCACCCGCGGTCATCCGCGCCGCGCTCTATCCCAGCGTCCGGCTCAGGCCGGAGAGCGCCTCATATGCCTGGACCCACCGTTCGTAGGCGTCGAGGTACTCCGCCTGTGCAACAGGCCTGGGGAGTCTCTGTGACCCCACCTGCCGCATGCTCTGCGCGGCTTCCAGGATATCAGCATAGAAACCGGTGCCGGACGCCGCGCAAACGGCGGCGCCGTGCGCGCTGACGGAAGGGACCGCGGCCACCTCGACCGGTATCCCGAGCACATCCGCCAGGATCTGTGCGAACAAAGCGCTGGTCGCCAGCCCTCCGCCGAGCCTGAGTGCTTGCGGGCACTGTTCCCCGGCGCTTATCGCACAGGACTGCGTGCGCAAGAAGTTCGCCTTGACCGCGAAAGCGATGTTCTCGAGGACGGCGCGGGCAAGCTCGGGTCGGCCGCAGGTCAGCATGTCGTTGGCCTGGGGGAAGAGGAAACCGCCCCAGAGCAGTTGGGGGTCGGCGTAATCGGCGACGCGGGGTCCGAGCAGAGCGAGCGACGCGCCGGAGCCCGGAGAGGCCTGCTCCGCAAGCGCGTCGAAGTCCTCGTATGCGGCACCCGGCATCAGTACATCGAGGGCCCACCTATGCGCCGAGCCCGCCGGCCCCGCGTTGCCCTCGAGCACCCAAGGTGCGCCTGCGACACTGCAGGTCGTCCACAGGGACCGCGAGAGGTCGAACACCGGACTGTCGGTGAGGAGTTGCGCCGGTGCGCTCCAGCCGGCCACCAGACCTGCCTGGCCGGGACGCGTCACGTCCATCGCGAGCAAGCCACACCCGACGTCGCTGCCGGCGACCAGTACCGGGGTCCCTTCCTCCAGGCCAAGTGCTTCGGCCGCAGCGGGCAGGAGCTCGCCGGCCTTGTCGCCCGCCGAGAGGACTGGTGGCAAGATGCCGAGGGGGACCCCCGCTTCTTGTGCCTGCTCTTCGGACCATACTCGCCGGGCCACGTCGAACAAGCCGGACTCGGCCGCGATGCTCGGGTCGGTGGCCATCTCCCCACAGAGATGCCAGGTCAACCAGTCGGGCATCATAAGGAGATGGGCTGCCTGGGCGCAAACCTCTGGGTGGTGATCGCAGAACCAAAGCCAGCGGGCCGCCGCGAACATCAGCGGGGGTAGGTGTCCGGTGACGGCGTGGATCCGTGGACCACGTTCGCTCAGCAGGCGCAACCCCTCGAAGGCGCCGCGCAGGTCGATGTTGGGTCCCGCGTACAGCTCATGGCCCGAGGCGTCGAGGAGAACGGTCGCCTGGCGCTGCGCGGTCGCTGCTATGCCGGCTACCTGGTAGGTCTCGCCCGCCTTTGCAGCGCCGCAGACGGCACGGCCGGCATCGCACAGGAGGGCCCAGAAGCGATCAGGAGCGAACTCGCGGCCCCAGGGTGCGGAGTCGGCCGGAGCCTCGTAGTCCCAGGGACGGACGGCCTGGGCGAGGAGACGGCCCTCGGCATCGAAGAGCGCGGCCCGTCCGGCGCTCGTTCCGCCGTCAAGAACCAGGAAAGCGGGCTTCGTCGGTCGCATCTGCTCTCTGCCTTCGCATTCTCTCTGCCCAGCTCCCATCGCGGCCTCGTCTATCCCGTCGCGAGATGGAGGGGTCGCTCCCCCCGCTGCCACCGTCGCAGATCGCTCAGGATCATCTCTGAATGGCGGCGCACCACGTCGCCGGTGGCGCCGCCCACGTGGGGAGTGAGAAGCACATTGTCGAGTGTCGGCCAGGGGGAGTCGGGCGGCAGGGGCTCGACCGGGTACACGTCGAGCCCGGCGCCGGCGATCCGGTTGGAACGCAACGCGTCCAGCAACGCACTGTCGACCACGATTGCCGCTCGCGCAGTGTTGATCAAGTAGGCAGATGGCTTCATCCAGGACAGCTCCCGGGCTCCGAGCAATCCGCGGGACTCGGCGGTCAGAGGAGCATGGATCGACACGAAATCCGACCGAGCCAACAACTCCTCTAGTCCGACCAACGAGACATCTGGGCTGTGTCCTTCCCCGTCGGACCCCGAGACGAACGGATCGTAGGCCATCACTTCCATCTCGAAGGCCGCCAACCGCTTCGCCACCTCACGGCCGATCGCACCGTAGCCGATCAAGCCCGCGGTCTTGCCGGAAAGCTCGACCCCTTGCCAGGCAGTGAGGTTGTCCACCGCGCTTGCCCACTCTCCGCGTCGGATCGCGGTATGCAACGTAGCCACCCGACGGGCCAGCCCCAGCATCAGGGCGATCGTCAGCTCGGCCACGGCGACGGCGTTGCGCCCCGGCGTGTTGACGACCGTCACGCCTCGAGTGAGGGCCGCGTCCAGGTCCACGTGCTCGCCGATATCTCCTCGGCAGGCGCCGACGAAACGCAAGCCGGGGGCGGCGTCGAGAGTCTCCTCGAAGACGAAATCGGCTTCGATGATCAGCACGTCGAATCCACCCTCCGCGAGGCGCTTACCCAACTCGACCGGGTCCGCTATCCGCCCGGTCTCCAACCACGATTCGTAAACCACCTCCCCATCCTGGGCGAGCTGTGCCAGGGCTTTCCCATGAAAAGGGGCAAGGACCAATGCTTTCACGGACAAGTACCTACCCTGCTTGGGTCAGGGCGAGCGTGAGGGAGACCGATCAGTCGGTCGGGCGCAAAACGTCGCATGCTGAAGTGAGAAGTGATAGCCTGCATTTGTTCCATCCCCTGGGACGAAACCCATGTTAGCATCGGCTGATGGAGCGGACGTTCATGCCATGTAACAGGTTGAGAGACAGAGTCGCCTTCATCACCGGTGGGGGTTCGGGCATCGGCAAGGCCATCGCGAGAAGTTTCGTGGAGGAGGGGGCTGCGGTGTGCCTGGCCGGCCGGAACAAAGAGAACCTCGACGTTGCGGTCGGCGAGTTCACGGCCATCGGTGGCAAAGCCCTGGCCATCCCCATGGACATCCGCCGGGAACAGGAAGTCAGCGACGCGGTAGAGAAGGCTGTGGCCACCTTCGGACGCATAGACATCTTGGTCAACAACTCCGGCATCGGCGGTCCCACCAAGTACGTGTGGGACTTGACGCTGGACGAGTGGAACGAGGTCCTCGCGGTCGACCTCACCGGCAGCATGCTGGCCTCCCGAGAGGTGCTCAAGCGCATGGTCCCGGCCGGCCAAGGAGGGGTCATAATCAATATCGGCTCTGAAGGCGGACGGTCGGGAGACGGCCGCTCCGGGTACCCGATGCGGGCCGGCTACTGCTGCGCGAAGATGGGGATCATCGCTCTCACCGAGACGCTTGCCCGCGAGTGCGGTCCGCACGGTATCCGTGTGAACTGCATCACTCCTGCCGCCGTGAACGGAGACCGTTTCGTCCGAGTGATGCAGGGCAGGGCCGACGCCGAGGGTGTCTCTTTCGAAGAGGTCTTGAAAGCGGAGATGAAGCATTACTCCCTTGGCCGTCCCACGGAGGAATATGAGCTAGGTCAGACGGCCGTGTTCCTGGCTTCGGATGAGGCAAGCGCCATCACCGGTCAGACCATCCCGGTCAACTGCGGCATGAACATGTGGGGGTAGAAGGGCCGGGCGGGCCGGGCGTCACGGGGATGTGTCAGACGGGCTGCTGCCGTGGAGGGTCGGGAGGCGACCCCTGTGGGGGCGCGCATGCTCGGAGGAGTGCGAGGGAGACTCGGTATGAATGACGGGCCACGTCGAGTGGTCATCACCGGATCGGGCGTCGTCTCTCCCCTAGGCAACGATGGCCGGACCGTCTGGAAACGGCTTCTGGCCGGGGAGAGCGGCGTCGGTCCCATCACCAAGTTCGATGCCTCGCGGCTGAACTCGCGCATCGCAGGCGAGGTGAAAGGCTTCGACCCCGAGGATTTCATGGAGAGGCGCGCCGCGCGGCGCATGGACCCGTATTCGCAGTACGCGGTCGCCTCGGCTCTGCAGGCGGTGCGGGATGCGGGCCTCGACGTGGGCGCCGGGCCGGAGCTCATAGGGGCCATCGTAGCCAGCGGCATTGGCGGATTGACCACGTTCGAACAGCAGTCGCGGGTGCTGTTTACGGAAGGACCGAGGCGTCTGAGTCCGTTCTTGGCGACGATGATGATCCCCAACATGGCCGCCGCCCAGGTCTCGCTGCAGCTGGGGCTCAAGGGCCCGCTGAGCGCCGTCTGCACGGCCTGTTCCGCCGGCGCCAACGCCATCGGTGACGCCTTTGAGATCGTGCGCCGCGGTGCCGCCGTGGCGATGCTCGCCGGCGGCACCGACGCGGGTATCAACGAGATCGGCGTGGGCGCCTTCGACGCGATGCGGGCGCTGAGCACGCGCAACGAGGCCCCGCAGGAAGCATCGCGCCCCTTCGACGCCGGCCGCGACGGGTTCGTGATAGGCGAGGGAGCAGGCATCCTCGTGCTGGAGGAGCTCGAGCACGCCCGTGCGCGCGGAGCGCGGATCCAAGCGGAGATAGTGGGGTACGGGATGAGTTCGGAGGCCTTCCACGTGGCGCTGCCCGACGAGACCGGCGAATCGCAGGCGCGCGCCATAGCAGCCGCGCTGAGGGAGGCGGGTATGTCCCCGGACGAGGTCGACTACGTGAACGCCCACGGGACTTCCACGCCGGCCGGCGACGTCAGCGAGACGCGCGCTATGAAGATCGCGTTCGGCGCGCGGGCGGCTCAGGTACCCGTCTCGTCTACGAAGTCCATGACCGGGCATCTGCTGGGCGCCGCCGGCGCCGTGGAAGCGCTCTTCTGCCTGTGCGCCATCGGCGAAGGGGCGATACCGCCGACCATCAACCTCACCGACCCGGATCCGGCCTGCGATCTAGATTACGTGCCCAACAGGGCTCGGATCGCGCCGGTGCGCGTGGCGATGTCGAACTCCTTCGGGTTCGGCGGCCACGATGTCTCCCTCGTCTT
>CAZCCL010000060.1:0-15257 GCA_964497095.1 uncultured Gaiellales bacterium
ACGTCCAGATGAAGGCTGTCCTGCGACACCCGGGCCACGACGGGGATCGGAGCCCGGCGCAGCAGGCCCTCGAGCGCCGAGACGGTGGGGCCGGCAGTCCTCGGGGCCATCGCATCCGTAGCGGTCGAACCACCGGGACCCCCGGCCGCCCCCGCGGGGCGGGCGGACCCGCCTTGCGCTCCGCCTTGCACCGGCGGCTCCGGGAACCTGATGCGCACGGCATGCGACGACACCTCGACCAGAGGCATCGAGCCTCCGCCGGCCCGGGCGCTCGATTCCTCCACCTCAAGTATGAACCCGTCCCCGCAGCGCCGCTCGATGGCCGCCTGCAGAGAGATGGCCAGCGCGCTCGTATCGGCCGCGGTCCGATTGAGATAGCGCAGTGTGGGGATCTCTCGGCGCGCCCGTTCCGGGTCCTGATACAGCCTGAGAGTCGCCTCGAGCGCCGCCAGCGTCATCTTGTCGAGGCGCAGAGCGCGGGCCACCGGGTGCCTGCGCAAGCGATCGATCGACTCGGCGCGGCCGACGAGTATCCCCGCCTGCGGCCCACCGAGAAGCTTGTCCCCGCTGAAGCAGACCACATCCACGCCCGTCCGCAACGACGCCGTCACCGCCGGCTCCCCGACAAAAGCGTCTAGTTCGTAGAGAGCGCCGCTCCCCAGGTCGTCGGCGACAGGCAGCCCTCGGCGATGGCCAAGATCGACCAGTTCCGCCAGATCGGCTTCTTCGACGAAGCCGAGGATCCGGTAGTTCGAGGTGTGTACCCGCAGAAGCAGCGCGGTGTCAGCGGTGATGGCCGCCTCGTAGTCCGATATCCGGGTGCGATTGGTGGTCCCCACCTCGACCAGCCGAACCCCGCCTGCGCGCATGATCTCGGGCAGCCGGAAAGAACCCCCGATCTCCACCAACTGTCCCCGCGAGACCAGGACCTCTCGCCCGGAGGCCAACCCCATCAGAAGGAGCAACATCGCTCCGGCGTTGTTGTTGACGGCGAATGCGGCCTCGGCCCCGGTGAGCCGGGTAAGGAGGGCTTCCACGTGGACTTCGCGGCGGCCGCGGCTACCTGTACCCAGATCGTATTCCAGGTTGCTGTACGAGCGGGCTACTTCGATCACCTGCTCGACCGCGCTTTCGGCCAGGCAAGAGCGACCGAGGTTGGTGTGGACTACCACCCCGCTTAGATCGAGGACCCGCTTCAGTCCCGGCCGCGCCCAGGAGTCCAGGATGACGGCCATTCTCTCCAAGATGGTCTCCGGAGAGGTGCCGAAGGCGGCTTGTGGCGCGCTCCTGCCGGCTACCATGCCCGTGTCGCCCGTCGGTTCACCGTCCACGATCGCCCGTCGCACTGCTTCCACCGCGAGCCGTGCCGCCTCGACCACCTGCACCCTCGGGTAACGCTCCACGAGCGCCGCCGCCATCGAGTGGCTCACCAGTTCCTCCACCGATGGGAGTCCTCGCAGCGCCCTCAGTCTTGTCTCGTCCACCTCGATCTCCTCCAAGACCCCGCGGCCGAGCCGGGCCCTCCTCCCCGCTACTACTTCTCCCGCTCCAGAAAAAAGTCCGCCATCGACTCCAGGACGTCACGGGCAGGCGACGGGCGCACGGCAGCGAGGTATTCCCGGGCCTGGCGGATTAGAGCCCGCGCCTGCTCCCGCGCGAATCCGATGGAGTCGTAGCGCCGGAGCAAGTCCAGCACTTCCGCGGCGTGCTCCAGGTCCTTGTCCTGCCCCAACCGCAGGATGTCCACCAGCCGCTCTTTGTCCGCCGGTCCGGCCACCGCAAGGCAGTGGATCACCATTAGTGTCCGCTTGCTTTCGAGCACGTCGTTGAGATGGTCCTTACCCATGGTGTCGACGTCGCCCAGGATGTTCAGAAGGTCGTCCTGTATCTGAAAGGCGATCGATGAGTTCTCTCCAAAGCCTTCGAGCGCTCGTCTTTCCTCGGCCGTGCCCCCACCGATGATCACTCCCAACTTGGCGGGAGCGATACCGGAGTAGTAGCCGGTCTTGCCCAGAGCCATCTGCAGATAATCGTCCGGGGTGAGCTCGTAAACGTCGTCGCGCACCCAACCCACATCGAGCGCTTGGCCTTCGACCGTACGGGCGCTCATCTCGCCGATGACGTCCAGCACCGCCAGCTTGGTCGCGTCGTCGAGCAGAGGATCACGCACCACGATGGTGCACACCAGCCCCAGCGCGTAGTCGCCCGCGTTGATGGCAAGGGGCGTGCCGTGCAGGATGTGCGCGCACTTCTGGCCGCGGCGAAGCAGGCTCGCATCCATGATGTCGTCATGGATGAGCGCCGCCGCGTGAAAGAACTCGATCGCGCACCCAGACGAAAGGGTTTTGCGGGGCTCACCCCCCACCGCCTCGCACGCAAGCATGGCCAGGGCCGGCCGCGCTCGTTTGCCTCCCCGGACTATGAACTCGTCGAGGATGCCGTAGAGATAGCGATGAAGCGGACTGCCCTCCGGGACCCCGGCCAGATAGCCATGAAGACTCCTGTCGATCTCGGGGGTGACCGCGGTCAGATAGTCTATGAAGAGATCGACGCCCATGGACCGTTCGGCTCCGTTTCGTTCTCGCGCCGCGGCTGCCCGCGCCCCGCTGGTCGGATGACTACCAAGCTAGGAGTTCGCGCCAACGACGATAGCACACCGGGCTCAAGGCTCGTCGCGGGAGCCGTCCGGCTGCGCCGGGGCCCTGCAGATCTCTCGAAACGGTCCTCAGGATCCTCGCCTTCTGATGCCGCCACGCACCGCGAGCGCCAGCAGGGCGCCCACGATCATCAGGATGATCGAGACAGTGAAAGTGGTGCGCATCGCATGGGCGAACGAGTCCATGAGAAAATCCAGGCTGAAAAGATCCTTGAAGAAGGTCCCGATCTGGTCCGCCACCGACGCCGGGGCCTGTCCGAGCATCTCGTTGAACCCCTCCGGCATCGCCAACCCGACGCCACCTCCAGTCCGCATCTGGCCCATGTTGAACGCCGAGGAATCGACGGCATCGAGGATCTGCTGCTTCACGCCAGCCGGGAGCGCAAACGGGGCCGCGTCCAACTTCGCGCCCACTCCCTCCTGGACATAGGTGACCGCCCGGTTCTGGAGCACCGCACCCATCACGGCGATCCCCAGTACCGAGCCGATCTGACGCATGCTGGATATCACCCCGGAGGCCTGCCCGGCCCTTTCCGGTGCCACCGAACCCATCACCGCCGAGGTCATGGGCGGCATCACCATGCCGATACCGAAGCCCGAGACCGCGAAAGGTAGAACCAGGCTGGACCACGAGGCGTCGGGCACCATGACCTCCCGGGTCAGGTAGAAGCCCACCGTGGCGATGATCATGCCCGCGAACATCAGCCACTTCGGCCCGATACGGTCGGATAGCGTACCCGAGGCCGGAGCAGCCACTATGACCACGGCCGCCAGCGGTGTCATCACCAGCCCGGCTTTGATGGCACTGTAGCCCAGTATGGCCTGCAGAAAGACCGGCAACAGGAAGAAGACCCCCATCATCCCGAAGGACATGATCAGGCCCACACCATTGGTCACACTGAAGGTGCGGTTCTTGAAGAGGGCAAGCTCCATGAGCGGCTGGACCTGGCGCCGCTCGATCATGACGAAGAGTGACAACCCCAGCACGGCGCCCGCGAACAAGCCGAGGATGAGGGCCGAAGTCCACCCGTATTTCTGTCCCTCGATGAGGGCGAAGGTGAGGGCGAACAGGGACAGGGTGAGCACCGTCACTCCCGGGTAATCGATTTGCTTGACCGACGTCGGATCGGTGGATTCGGGGATGTAGCGCAGGGCGACCACGAGCAAAATGATCCCGATCGGCACGTTGATGAAGAAGATCCACCGCCAGGAAGCAGCATCCACGAGCAGTCCGCCCAAACTGGGCCCCAAAGCCAGGGAGATGCCGCTCACCCCGCCCCAGAACCCCATGGCCTTGCCTCGCTCTTCGGAAGGGAAGACGTTGGCGATGATCGACAGGGTGTTCGGCATCATCATCGCGCCGCCCAATCCTTGGATGGCGCGGAATCCGATCAACCACCCGATCCCGGGTGCCAGTCCACAGGCCAGCGAAGCCAACGTGAAGACGCACAGTCCGGCGACGAAGATGGCCTTTCGTCCATAGAGGTCGCCGAACCGCCCTGCAGTGATCAGCAGCACCGCGAACACGAGGAGGTAGGCGTTCATCACCCATTCCACTTGGGAGAAGCCGGTCTGGAACGAGGTCAGGATGCTGGGGATGGCGATATTGACGATGGTGCCGTCGAGCAGCAGCATGAAGACACCCACGCACAGGATGGCAAGGACCAGCCAGCGGCGCCGGCTGTGCCGGATATCGACCGCCGTGCCCGACGGCGCTTGATGGGAGACGCCTCCCGTCGCCACTCCGTCGCTCAGGCCGCCTGCCGGCAGATCCTCAGTGGACACTTCATCGACCGGATGTCCTACCGCCACCGGTTCACCTCCGCCTTCCGGCCAATCTCTCCAAGCCTTCGAGGAAGTGGCGGCAGGCCTCATCGTCCATGCCCGCCAAAGCCGCCTCCACTTCCCGCCGCCGTTCCTTAAGAATCTGGTCGGCCAGCACTTGAGCCCGCCCGCTCAGCGCGACCCGCACCACTCGCTCGTCCCGCGGATCCCGGGACCGGGTCACGTGTCCCATGGCCACCAAGGGTTTGACCAGTCCGCTGGCCGAAGCCATGGTGATCTGCATTCCTTCGGCCAGTTCTCCCATACTCTGAGGCCCGGACTGGGCCAGATGCACCAATGTCCGCACCTGGGCCGTGGATACCGCGCCGGTGCCCGGTGGTAGGTGGCCGGCGGTACCGTGCATGGCTACGTCCCGACTCAGGCTCTTGGCCAGTTCCGGGAGCACCTTGATCACCTCACGGATGATCCGTTCCCGCTCTTCCGTGTGGGCCATCCCCCGCCCTACTGTCATGCCATTTACTTAGGCCACCGAAATATTAGAACAGCTAACTATATGAGACAAGTGGAGGCCACCGAGAAACACTGGGGCTAAGACGTCAGCGAGGCCGGGACGTCAGCGGGGCGTGGTCCCACGGAGTGATGCCCATCCCACGGAGTGATGCCCTACAGACAAGCCGATCCGCCTTGGAGTGAGACGAGCTTGGCGGGAGTGATCCGGGTCTACGCGGCCAAGCTGGGCCGGCCTGCTCGCGCCGGCCCCGCGTCTTCAGCCTTGCGGCTCTAGGAGCTTGAAACCGACCATGTCCCCCTGGACGACGATCCGCTGCTTCGCACTGTAGAGGGGGTGGCAGGCGGCCAAAGAGACCTGCTCCCTGCCCAACTGGGCCACCTCTTCCACCTCGTCCGGATAGACGATGATCACCCGCGTCACCGCGTAGCGGGCGACCGCATAAGGCAGAACCAGGTCGATCTCGTCGCCGACCTCCACCTTGTTGAGCTTCAGGAAGGGAGCGCCGTAGGTGGTGCGATGCCCCGATACGACGAAATTCCCCCCCTGGCCCGGGAAAGGCGTCTCCGGCCAGTGGCCCGGTCCTTCGCGGAGGTCTCCCTTCCCGGTGCCCTCGATCATGATCACGTCCATGCCGATGGCAGGGATCAGTATCTCCCCGATGGGTGCGCCGGTCTGACCGCCTACAGATCGCTCGAATTCGTCCGCGGCCGTGTTGAACGCCGTCACTAGGGCCAGCCGCTCGGCCTCCGCCTTTGCGGCCGCTTCCTGCGCAGCTTTCTGCGCAGCAGCTTCCGCGGCTGCCGCCTCGGTCGCCTCGGCCGCTTCGGCTGCACTCGCAGAGGCCTGCTGGGTGTTCTCGGCTTTGATCTCGATCGGGATGAAGTCGGCAGTGGCGAGAGCGGCGCCTGTCGTCGCCATCTGCGGGTTGTTGCTCTCCAATTCCTGCCGCAACTCCCGCTGTTGATACCAGGTGTAGCCCCAGGTCCCCAAGGGATAGGCGAGCAACAGCACGCCGGCCACGATCATCACGTCGGCCAACCAGCGCTTCCAGGACCGTCGCCTCCAGAAGGACCGGCGCACCGCAGGCTGGTCTGCCACCGCCGGCTGGTCTGCCGCCGCCGGCTGGTCTCGTGGCGCGTTTTCCGTGGGGCTGAAGCCCTCCGGGGACGCCCCGTCCCCCATAGACCTGGTCGCCTCCGGTCCAATATCCGCGCTGTTCATCAGGTCGCCCGCCATAATGGCCAGAAGTATAGCCCGCTCCTTCCAGTCCAGCCCAAACGAGGTATCGGCATATCCGGGCCGGTCACTGATAAGAAGGTTGTCCGCGTCCGGGGAATCGTCCTATGATGGAGCCCTGTCAGATGCGCGATTAGAACAGGATCGGAAGGACCGATTTGATCATCCGACCCGTTATCCTCGCGGGAGGTTCCGGCACCCGACTGTGGCCGGCCTCCCGCCAGTGTCATCCCAAGCAGCTGCTCGCGCTCACCGGGCCGAACTCCTTGCTGCAAGAGACAGCGACGCGGCTCCACGGCCTGCAGGCCGCCGTGGTCGCCGAGCCCGTGGTCGTGACCAACGAGGAATACCGGTTCATTGTGGTCGACCAGCTTCGAGAGATCGGCGTGACCGCCCCGCAGGTCGTCCTAGAGCCGATGGGGCGCAACACAGCGCCGGCTTTGACCGTGGCCGCCCTCGTGCCGGGTGACTTTGACGAAGACCCCATCCTGCTGACGATGCCGTCCGACCACGTTATCGAGAACATCCCCGCCTTCCACGCAGCCGTGGGCGAAGGCGCCAGGCAAGCCGAGCAGGGAATGCTGGTCACTTTTGGCATCATGCCGGAGCGACCGGAGACAGGCTATGGCTACATCCGGGTCGGGCGGCCCGTCTCAGGGGCGCCGACTGCCCGCGTCTTGGCCGGTTTTGACGAGAAGCCCGACCTGGAGACCGCCCAGAGGTACATCGCTGGAGGCGATCGTCTGTGGAACAGCGGCCTCTTCATGATGAAGCGCTCGGTCTGGCTGACCGCCATCGAGCAACACCGACCGGAAATCGCGGTGGCCTGCCGCCAGGCCATGACCAAAGCAAAGACCGACGGTCTGTTCGTGCGTTTGGACAGGTCCGCCTTTTCCGCGTGCCCCTCACAATCTATCGACTATGCGGTCATGGAAGAACTCGGCGCCTCCTCTCCCGCCCAAGCGGTGGTGGTGCCGCTCGACGCAGGCTGGTCCGATGTCGGAAGCTGGCAGGCTCTCTGGGCTGTCTCCCCGCGGGACGAAGCCGGCAATGCGGCCCGAGGTGAAGTCCTCTTCGAAGACACACGGGACACGCTGGTGCATGCCGATTCCCGGCTGGTCGCCGTCCTGGGCGGCGCCGATCTCGTGGTGGTCGAGACCGCGGATGCCGTGCTGGTGGCGGGCAGAGAGAAGACGGCCGATCTGAAGAAGCTCGTGGCCCGTGTCCAGGAGGCAGACCCACGGCTTACCGCGAGTCATCGCAAGGTGTATCGCCCTTGGGGCTGGTTTGAGTCTATCCACAGCGGCGAGCGATTCCAAGTGAAGCATATCGTGGTCGACCCGGGAGCGAGCATCAGCCTCCAGTTCCACAAGCACCGGGCGGAGCACTGGGTCGTGGTCCGCGGTGTTGCTGAGGTGACTTGCGGAGACCGCGTCTTCCGATTGACGGTGGATGAATCCACCTACGTGCCCGTGGGTAGCGCACACCGCTTGGCCAACCCCGGGACCGAGCCTCTGGAGATCATTGAGGTGCAATCGGGGGAGTATCTGGGCGAGGACGATATAGTCCGCTTGGAAGATGCCTACGGCCGCACCGGAGAGGAAGCAGAGCCCTAGGACATCCCCATCCGCCTGCGCCATGATGGGCGTCTATCGGAAGGCGTGACCGCCACCGGTCGGTCCCCGGAAAGAACGATGCCCGGGTTGACACGGACAAGCATGTCCAAGTCGTCCGCGGCTATGCGCTCGCGCAGGGTCGCGACGGCAGGAGCCAAGGTCCAACTCGAGCGCCGATGAGAATGGGCGTCTGAGGCGATCAGGCTCATCTCTCCCCGGAGCAATTGGCGGTAGAAGGCTTGTTTGCTTGTGCGACCGAAGTCGCCGTTCAGACTGGCCGCAGTCCCTTGCGCGACCGCCCCGGCTTCCAAGCACTTGGTCAGCAGCCCCGGTGACCTCTGGATCCGATCGTTCCTTTCCGGGTGGGCGAGCACCGGCAACAGACCCTCCACCCGCAGGCGAAAGACCGTCTCGAGCGCATAGACCGGCCAGCCCCAGTGAGGTATCTCGATAAGGAGTGCTCCGCCGCTGTTCTCGATCGTGAGCGGCTCGAGCTCGCTTCGCCCGGTCGTGGCCACTACGTCAAAACCAACCTCGAAACCCAGGAGGAGATTCAGACTGATGCCGGCCTCGGTCAGGGCGAGCCTGAACGACCGGATCGCCTCTCCAGCTCTTTCCACGAACGAGGTTTTCAACTCTCTTAGGTGGGGCGTGCATACGACGGCGCTGGTACCGACTGCCGCCGCCTCGGCGGCCATCCGCAGGCTGGTGGCGACGTCTGGAGAGCCGTCGTCCAATCCGGGTAGAAGGTGCGAGTGAGTGTCGATCATCCTGCCGGTGGACCCTCCCTGACGATCCGGCCTCAACTACTTGGGCTGCGGAGCCGAAAAGATACCTAAGGGACCCTGGTGGGCTCCCGCCTGCTGCGCGCTTAGGCGACCGAAGCGCGGGGCAATACGCCTTTTCCAGGGTTCCGTGCTGGCGGATAGTATATATGGATGTGCTGCGCGGACTCCAGGAAGGGTGGATGGAGATGCCAGAGCTTTTTGGGAATGCCTACATACTACCGGTCGTCATCGTGGTCGTCCTGCTACTGGCGCTGTTGCTCATCCTGATGATCAAGAGACGCCGGGGCGCGAGTCCCAGGGATGTGAGGCCGGTAGAGCGAGTCGCGACACCGAGGCCCGGACCCGCACCGACCGAAACACCGCAGAAGCTGGACACTTCCACCGCTCCCGCAGATGAGCCGGCTGAGGCCACAGCCCAGGCCGCTACCACGGCCCAGGCCGCCGTTGCAGCCCAACCTGCTGCCGCAGCCCAACCTCCTGCTCCCGATAAGCCCCCGCCCGTGATCCCGGTGACCAGGGCGAGCGGGGCTCCGGAGCAGACGGCGCCCACCGACGACCCGCTGAAGGCGGTGATCGTGGACATCGTCCATGGATGGGGCGAACTTACCAGTGAGGACACCAACCGGCTCGATCTCTTTCGACCGGACAAGGTTCTGGCTGTAGCCGAGACTATCGAGCTTCCCAAGGAAGATGCGGGCGGCGGGTACGCCCGCAGCCGTCTCCTGGAGATCCGGAAGTACGCTGCCGACAAGCAGGTGAAGCACGAACCTTCCGAGCAGGTATCTCCTCCCGCATCAGAACCGGTAGCGGAGACCGAGCCCGTCCCGACCGACGGCTTCGAGACCAGCCGCCCCGAGGTCCCCGAGTTCCATACCCCGGGAATCAGGGAGAAGCCTCGAAGGCCGATCTGGGAACCTCCACGACCAGACGGGGCGGCCGCCGGCGTGGGACCGGCCGGCGCGGGCCTGGCCGCAGCGGGCCTGGCCGGCGCGGGTCTGGCAGCCGTAGCCGGCGCAGACACCGAGGACGGCGAGCAGATCGAAGACCGCCAGAGTCTGGAGAGAGCGCTCGGGGACGACGAGAGTGAGTGGTCGGCGCCCGAGCCGATAGCGCCATCGCCGTGGATCGAGGAGTCGCAGCCGGATGGATCGGCGGCACCATCGCCGTGGCCTGAGGCGTCACAGGCCGCGGAGCTGCGACCTGCACAGCCGGACATGCCTTCGCCCTGGTCGGAGGCGCCGGCCGGCTGGGATGTTCAAGAGCCAGCAGTGCTCGAAGAAGTCCCGCTCCAGCCCGATTCTGAGACGCCCCTGGTAGGCACGGAGGCCGTCGGTACGATAGAGGCGGTCGCTGTGACAGGAGCGGTCGAGACGGGGGGCGCGCAGGAGCCGCCGCCTGTGGAGGAGCCGCCGTTCGCGGAGGAGCCACCGCATGTGGAGGAGCCACCGCCTGTGGAAGACATGACCGCCCGGGTACAGGCGTCCGACGACTCGCTTTCCAGCCTCCACGTCAGGGTCAGGACCGCGGATGAGCTCATGGCCCTACCCCCGCAAGAACGGGCCGACATGCTGGCGTTCCTGGAACCACCCGAGCTCGCACGTGTCATCCAGACCAGCGACGACCGCGCACTGAAGAAGTCCGTCATCGACGTGCTGGAGAACCTCGGGAACCCCGCGTCTCTCGACGTGCTTCGCCGTTGTCTCGACGATCCCGATCAGGAGATACAGCTCTACGCCCTTGATGCGGCCGACCGCCTCCTAGGGGTGGAGTAGAGCCTTCCGCAGCCCTCGGGCCCGCGCCACGATCTCGGCGCCATCGAGTCCCGCGCGCCAGGCGACGAAGGCGCACCGCTTCTTTAGGTCGAGGGGCTGGCCCCACATGTCCGCGCCGGCCAGAGTGGCGACCCCGCCTCCTGCCTCGGAAAGGATCAGAAGACCCGCCGCGAGATCCACCGAGCGGGACCGGACCGCCGCAAGGAGGATGTCCGCAACCCCGGTTGCCACGTAGCACAGTGCGAGGGCCAGCGATCCGATCTGACGGACACGCATGTCCTGGCTCCGACCCATCCCCCCCATGGCACTCAGATCGTGGAAGCGAAAATGATGACGATCGGGTCGACCGGCTTCGAGCAGGACCACTTCCACCAAGTCGTTCTCGAACCGTTGAGATTCAAGCCCGACCCCCGGTGCTCCTGCGGCCGACAATCCCGAGCCCTTGACTCCGGTGAAGACGTTGGGACGCAGATAGTCTTCGATGTGCCCCACGCGGACGTCACCCATCGTGGGTCCGTCGGCCACGGCTAGGGAGACGCAGAAGGGCGCAAGACCGCGCTTGGCGTTCAGGCTGCCGTCCACGGGGTCGACCACCACCAACCACTCAGCGTCCGCAGGTCCGCTGACCCCGGATTCCTCCGATACCAGGCGATACGGGAACGGTGCCTCCGCATCCAAGACCCTATGGATGGCTTCCTCACAGACACGGTCGAGCTCCAGTGTCTTGTCCCCGCCCGCTCCCTGCCCGAGGACCACCCGACCCGAGGCTTTGCCGAGATGAGGCTGGATCGCTTCTTTGCCTGCGGAGGCCATGTGCGCGAGGCACGACAGCCACTGCGCCTCAATCGCGGGCGGTGAGCGCCACGGGGACGCGTCGTTGCGAGATGGATCGGAGTTACCGGAGATCACGATGCCCAAAATACCACCCCGCTGTACCTGTGGGTTACCATGAACGCGATGATGGACCGCCAATACCGCCTGCGCTTGCCGGATGCCCGGCGTCCCAGTGCCGAGCACTCCAACGTCCGCGCATCGATATCAAGTACCGTGTGCCGGCCGTTCTGCTGGACCACGACCCTAGGGCTGGCCGTCGTGACCTACATGATCTTCGAGGCGCAATGGATCAGGTGCCGTGAGGTCGAACTCAGCGTCCCCGGCCTGCCTCCCGAGTGGTCGGGTCTGCGCGTGCTGCACCTCTCCGACGTGCACGCGGGCCTTTTTCTTACCAACGAACGCAGCCTCGAGAAGGCCGTGCGCTGGGCCACACCCCGCGCCCCGGACCTGGTGCTCCTCACCGGCGACGTGCTCGGGGATCCCCGGCGGAGCGGCCCCTGTCTCGAGTTGCTCACCCGACTCGGACCGCCGCTGGGGACCTTCGCGGTCACGGGCAATCACGAGTACGGAATCGGCAAAGACCCTTTGGCGCGACCTCGGGACACGAGCCAACTCTGGGAGAAGGCTGGGATCACGTTGCTCATCGACCGATGCGTGCCTCTGCCTGCGCGCAAGGGCTCTCGCGTAATCCTTTGTGGTGCCGACTACCTCACCGGAGGCCACGGGCTTGCGGAGGCGAACGGCCCGGCCACCGAGTCCGATGCGGACTTCCCCATACTCCTCATCCACGAGCCCCCGCCTGCGGGATCGCCCCTCGCCAAGCTCTTTCCATTGGCTTTCGCCGGGCATACCCACGGCGGTCAGTTACGCTTGCCGGGCCGAGACGGTCTGGAACCGATCCACAGAGAAGGCGGTCAGTACCTAGAGGGAGTGCAGGCCTGGGGCGACGGCCGATTGGTCGTTTCGCACGGGGTCGGAACCAGCTTCCTTCCTTTTCGAATGCTCACCCGGCCGGAGGCGAGCCTGTGGCGATTGGTATAGAATTGCAGCGAAGACCGAGGAAAACCGGACGAAGCGTTTGAATAGGGGGCGTTCATGAGCCCGTTGCAGGACGAGCGGCTGTCTGGAGATGTGCCGGTCAGTCCCACGCCGTATGAAGAGACCCGACCCGCCGTCTCCCACGAGGTCGTCGCCACCTACGTGGCCGATGCCGCCCGCTCGGTCCCCGGCGTTCTCGATCTGCACACCTCGGCCTGGAAAGGGCTTTCTTCGCGCATGCGCGAGACTCACACGGGCGGGGTGTTCATCCGGGAGTCCTCACCTGGGACGGTGGACGTGGAAGTTCATGCCCGCGTGGCCTGGGGAGTAGTGATACCGGAGCTGGCTTCTGCCGTCGAGGTCGCCGTGCGCAACCGAGTCACCGGACTTCTGAACCTCGAACTGGGGAACGTCACGCTCTTCGTGGATGAGATAGCCGGACCGATGGAGGGCGGAGACTCTCAGGAGGGCTAGGCATGCCCTGCTACCTACCTCTTTGCGCCAGTCGCCAGGACCTCCTGCCACCTGCCTGTCGCTCGTGCGTGTGGTGGCAGACCCCGATCAACGGGCAGCAACAGACGGTGGATGCCGCTGAGAAACGGCATCAGTGGATGCTCTCTGTCGGATCTACCTGGGGTAGCCCAGGACTCCTCCAAGAGACAGGCGAGGCGACCAGGCGCTCCGGATCCCAGTCCACTGGAACCTCAGGGAGCGGAAGCCGCGCGAGCGCTTCCGCACAGAATCCCCTCGTGCTTGCCTCCATCCACTACGCTCCGGCGATGGCGGTCCCTCGGCTGAGTAGCCTTCCGTTTGCTCCCCCGGGTCGGGAGGCGGTACTCGTATTCTGTCTCAGGTCCGAGGAGGACCAAGCCAGGACGCGGGCGAGACGGATACTGCAGAAGGCCCTCGGGCAGCTGAAGGACCGCGGCGTCCAAGAAGTCTACGGCTTCGCCGGCCTTGTCGGCAGCCCCGAAGACCAGGGACGCTGCCATTTCTTCTCCCTCGACTTTCTCGAGTCGAATGGTTTCCAGCAAGTCACCGACAACGGCGAGATCTATCTCATGCGCGCCGACCTTCGGGGACTGCTTTCGCTCATCAACCAGGTGGAATCGGTCGTAAGGCGGGTGCTCAGGAACGACCCGACCCCGAGTCCAGCCGCCTGGACGCATCGAGGGCCATCGTGAGTCCGCACGGATCGCGGGCGCCGCTGGATCCTCGGGCGAGCCGGCGGACCTGAGAAAGGCGATCACCACTATGAGAATCCGGCAGCAGAGGGCAGCCCCACCGGGGGGAGGACGCGTGGGGCTGAGACCTGCAGCTCTCCCGCGCTTCTTGGCGCCGGTCGTCGTGGTCCTGGGACTGCTGGCCTTCCTGGCGGTGTTCGCGGTGGCGGTCCTGCCGTCGGTCCCCCAAGCGGCAGCCGACACAGGCCAACCCCGAGTGGCTCAAGCCAGCGCGCAGCCTCAGGCTGCTGCCGGCCCCGTGTGGGTCACCGAGGCCAAGGGCATCATCGACCCGGCCTTGGCCAGCTACCTGGTCAAGACCATGGAGGACGCCGCCAAAGCCCGAGCGGCGGCGCTCGTGATCGAGCTCGACACCCCCGGCGGTCTCGACACGGCCATGCGCGATATCATCCAGGCCCAGCTCAACGCTCCTATTCCCATCGTGTTCTACGTGTATCCCCAGGGCGCCCGTGCGGCCTCGGCGGGCGTGTACATCCTCATGGGCTCCGATGTCGCAGCGATGGCTCCCCAGACCAATCTGGGAGCGGCGACTCCGGTCGCCATCGGCGGTGAGATGGACGAGGTCATGAAGGCAAAAGTCACGAACGACGCCGCCGCCTACATCTCCGGCCTGGCCACCAATCACGAGCGCAATGCCGTCTGGGCCGAGCGGGCGGTCCGCGAATCGGTCTCGCTCACGGCCGAGGAAGCCCTGCAGCAGAACGTCATCGAGTTCGTGGCAGCCGACCTACCCGCCCTGCTCGAGGCGATGGACGGCTACGTGACCGTCCCCAAAGGTCTGACCCTGCAAACGGCCGGAGCCCCGGTGGAAGAGGTCGGGATGGGTTGGATCCAGCGCTTCCTCCACGCCATCGCCAACCCCGACATCGCCTACATCCTTCTGACCGTCGGGGTCCTTGGGATCATCGCGGAGTTCAGCACTCCAGGATTCGGGGGGGCAGGGATCGGCGGGGCGATTGCCCTCCTTCTCGCTTTCTACTCCTTCCAGGTGCTCCCGGTCAGCTTGGTGGGGATAGCCTTGGTAGTGCTGGCGATGATCCTCTTCGTAGCCGAGATCTTCATCCAGAGCCACGGGGTCCTGGGGATCGGGGGAGCCGCCGCGCTTATCGCGGGCGGCTTCCTCTTGTTCGATACCTCCATGTCCTTCCTCAAGGTGAGTTGGCCGGTGGTCATCGCGGTCGGAGTCATCGCCCTTCTCTTCTTCATATTCGTGATCATGGCGGTGGCCCGGGCCAGGCGCCGGCCCGTTGCCGTAGGAGCGGAGACCATGGTGGGAACCACCGGTGTGGCGATCTCTCCGATCAGCCCGCTTGGCCAGGTGCGGCTGCGCGGGGAGACATGGAAAGCGCGCGCCGAAGGGGAGGGCCTGCGTAAAGATGAGCGGATAGAGGTAATAAGAAGCGAAGGACTCACGCTCGTAGTGCGCCGCGCCAGGCAATCGGGCGCGGAAACAGAGAAGAAACAAGATCGAGGGACGTAAGGAGACGCCATGAGTGTAGGCACAGTAGCAGTCATTGTGATCGTGGTGATCGTGGTGATCATCATACTGGCCTCGGCCATCAAGGTGTTCCCCGAGTACCAACGGGGCGTCATCTTCCGCCTGGGCCGTTTGACGCCGCCGAAGGGACCAGGCATATTCCTCATCATCCCCATCGTAGACAAGGTGGTGCGGGTCGACCTGCGGACCATCACCATGGACGTTCCCGCACAAGAGGTGATCACCAAAGACAACGTCCCGGTGAAGGTGAACGCCGTGGTCTACTTCCGGGTCATCGAC
>CAZCCL010000061.1:0-15004 GCA_964497095.1 uncultured Gaiellales bacterium
GCCCGCATGATCATGATGGGCCTCGAGTTCCGGGGAGACGTGCCTTTCCGGGACGTCATCATCCATCCCACGGTCCTGGCCACGGACGGAAGACGCATGAGCAAGAGTCTGGGTACGGGAGTGGACCCGCTCGATCTCATCTCCGAATTCGGGGCCGACGCCACCCGCTTCGGGCTGGCCTACATGAGCTCGGTGCAGGACGTGCGCTTCAGCGCGGAGCGCATCGAGATGGGCCGCAATTTCGCGAACAAGATCTGGAACGCTTCCCGCCTCGTGCTTCAGGGCGCTCACGCTCAGGCCGAGCCTGGGGTGGTACTGGCCACGGTGGCCGACCGCTGGATCTTCAGCCGGCTTGCGACCGTCACCCAAGAGGTCCACGCCCTTTACGAGAGCTACGAGTTCGACGACGTGGCCCGGTTGGTCTACCGGTTCGTGTGGAACGAGATGTGCGACTGGTATCTGGAAGTGGCTAAGACCCGCCTCTACAGCACCGACGAAGCCGAGCGCCTGCAGGTGAGCGGGAACCTGCTCTACCTCGTCGAGCAGGTGATGCTCCTCCTGCATCCGCTCATGCCGTTCGTGACCGAGGAGATCTACGGTCATCTGCCCCAGGTGACCTCGGGGCGGCGTCCGGCGAGCCTTTTCGATGCCCAATACTCTGAAGTGGAACCCGCCTGGATAGATCCCGGCGCTGAAGCGGGAATGGGGGCGTTCATCAGCGTGGTGGGGGGACTGCGATCGGCGCGTGAGGAGCTGGGGCTGGCTCGAGATGTGATCGGCACAGTGGTGGCGCTCGAACTGGGGACCGGGGCGGCCTCGGCTCTCGCCGAGCTGAAGGACGCATTCCGCCAGCTCTCCGGATGCGACCTGCTGGCGGTGCGCCCCGGAGGGGAGATCCCCGCCGGACGATACGCGTCTGTCGAGGGCCCGGAAGTGAAAGCGTTGCTCGATCTCGAGGGCTTGGTGGACATCGACCGGGAAAGCGCCCGTCTGGTGGCCAAGGCCAAGAAGGCGCGTGGCGACGCCGGAAAGGCCCAGGCCAAGCTGGCCAATCCGGCCTTTGTGGCCAAGGCGCCCGACGCGGTGGTGGCTGAGGAGCGGGGCCGGCTGGCAGAGGCCGAGGCCGTGCTGGAGGAGGTGCGGCGGCAGTACGCCGAGCGCGTCGGGGGAGAGTTGCCGCTCACTGAAGGGACGAGAACGTGAGCAAAGAGGGTGTGAGCCAGGATCAGACCGACGGCCTCAGGTGCAGCCTGGAAGAGACGTGGGAGTACATCGACGGCCTGGAAAGGCTGGGAATGCGCCTGGGCCTCGAGCGGGTCACCAAACTGGTGGAGGCCTTGGGAGATCCCCAGAACGCCTATCGGACCATCCACGTGGTGGGCACGAACGGCAAGAGCTCGACCACCCGCTTCATCTCCTCTCTCCTACAGGTGCAGGGCCTCAGGGTCGGGGCCTACATATCCCCGCACTTGGTGAGCTTGGCCGAGAGGCAGATGGTCGACTCTCGCCCGTCCACCGAGGCTGAGTTCTGTGAACTCGTCGCCCGGATCCGGCCGGTCGTGGCCGAGATCGAGCGCACGCTCCCGGACGGAGAGCGCCTCACCCAGTTCGAGGTACTGACCGCCGCCGCCCTGCTCTATTTCAGGGAGCAAGGCTGCGATGTGGCCGTCATCGAGGCCGGTCTGGGCGGCCGGCTGGACGCCACTGCCGTCATCTCTTCCGAGGTCCAAGTCCTCACGAGCGTCGGTCGGGAGCACACCGAGCTTCTCGGCGAGACGCCCTCAGCCATCCTCAGGGAGAAAGCGGCGGTGATCCCGGCTAAGGGACGGGTCGTCGCCGGGTGGCTGGACGCCGGACTCAAGGCTGAGCTGAGGGATATCTGCGTTCACCGGGACGCCGAGTGCCATTTCTTGGGCGAGGAGGTGGTGGTGCTCACCGATCCGCGGGCGGAATCGTTCGACGTCTTCGGTCTGTACGGTTGCTACACCGACCTGCATCTCAAGGTGTTGGGCGGCTACCAGCGGGCCAACGCCGCCGTGGCCGTGGCCGCGGTGGAGTTGTTCAGCGGTGGGGAATTGGACCTCACTTCGGTTCGCGACGCCCTGGCCTCCACCGCGGTCCCGGGCCGGCTCGAGGTGATAGGCACCCAGCCCCTCTGCATCTTCGATGGTTCGCACAATCCTCCGGGGATGGAGGAGACCATGGCGTCGCTCGATCAGATCCTCGAACGCCGCCGACTGATCGCCGTGGTCTCGATCCTCCAAGACAAAGAGGCCGCGGAGATGATGCACCACCTGGCTCCCCGATGTGACATCATCTTCGCCACCCAGAGCTCCAGCCCGCGGGCCATGACGGCCGACGAGCTGGCGGGAGCCATCTCGGGGCTGGGCAAGGGTCCCGAAGTGTTCATCGATCCGGACCCGCGCTCGGCGATGGTGAGCGCCTACCGGCTGGCGACCTCCAACCAGGTGATCCTGGTGACCGGCTCGTTGACGCTCATCTCCGATCTGAAGCGAGGCCTGAGCCGAGCGTGACCGTGGTATTCTTTACGGCCGGTTATGTCTGCTCCCGGGTCCTGAACTAGGAGTGCTTGTTGGACCAGCTCTTCGAGACCGTCAACAGGATCATCAGCTCTCCACTCTGGACACTGGCTGGATATGTCTTCGCCTTCTGCATCGTGGTCCTTTGGTTGGCGCTTGTCTTCTGGACCTACAAAGACGCCCGCAAGCGCATAGACGACCCGGTCATCGTGGCGGTGGCCGTGCTCACGTCGCTGATACTGCCCTTCATGGGTACGGTGGTCTATGCCATCCTCCGGCCGGCCGAGTATCTGGCCGAGGTCCGGGAGAGGGAGCTGGAGGTACGCGCCATGGAACAGGAGTTGCAGGTCCTGAGGGCCTGTCCCTCCTGTGGCGAGATGATCCGGCCGGACTATCTGGTCTGCCCCAGCTGCAGGCGGCCGCTGCGGTCGGCCTGTCCATCGTGCGACCGGGTGCTGGAGCCGGGCTGGAAGATCTGCCCCTATTGCGCTCACGACCTGAAAGCGCGTAGGGTCCCGCCTCCTGCGGACGAGACCTCCGAGCTTATCGAGGCCCGATAAGGTCCTAAGCGGCCGAGGCCTCATGAAGTCCTGGATGGCCGGCAGGCCTCCTGAAGTACGGTGTTCGGGCTCCTCGGGGGCCTTTTGTTGTGACTAGTGCGTCGATGCTGCTGTAGCAGTCTGGAGGAGACAGTGACCGAACGGACATTGGTATTGGTCAAGCCGAGCGGGGTCGCTCGTGGTCTGATCGGGGAAGTCATCAGCAGATTGGAGCGGCGCGGCCTAAGCATCAAGGTCGCACGCCTGCTCATCGCGACCCCCGAGATGGCTGCAAGGCATTATGCGGAGCACAAGGGGAAGGATTTCTACGAGGACCTGGTGGAACATATCACCTCGGCTCCGATCTTCGCCATGGTCGTCGAGGGTCCCTCCGCGGTGGAACTGGTGAGGGGCATGATGGGAGCCACGAATCCGCTGGAAGCCGCTCCGGGGACCGTGCGTGGCGACTTCGGGCTCGATATGCGTCGGAACGTGGTGCACAGTGCGGATAGCCTCGCCAGCGCCGAGCGCGAGATCGAGATCTTCTTCCCAGAGGGAGGGGAACTGGTCCCCTGACCCGGCGCATGGTTGACGGCACCAGACAAGCGGCGGGGCAGACCTTGGGCGGGCCGGTAGATCCCATATCTCCCTTTCCCCCAGATTTCCATCTCGTCCTCGCCTCCCGCTCGCCGCGGCGGCACTCGCTGCTTCGAGACTTGGGCGTCCCTTTTACAGCGGCACTGTCCGAGGCAGACGAACGGAGCGAGGGGGGTTCGCCGCAGTCGATAGCGGAGAGGAACGCGCTCGCCAAGATAGACGCCGTCGGCCTGTCCGCCGATCTACCTAGTGGGGCCTTCATCCTCGGGACCGACACTCTGGTGGTGGTCGACGACCGGGTCATGGGCAAGCCCCTGTCTGCGACGGAGGCCGCTTCCATGGTGGCGAAGCTTGCGGGGCGCACTCATAGGGTCGTCTCGGGAGTGGCGCTTCGACGGTCGGCTTCTGCGGGTCATGCCGGCCGTCCCGAGGAGACCCAAGTCGCCAGTGCGTGGACCGACGTCACCTTCCTTCCCCTGGGCCCGAAAGATGTGGACGCCTATATCGCCTCGGGAGAATGGAAAGGTAAGGCGGGAGCCTACGCTGTGCAAGGGCTCGCCGCTCTGTTCGTTTCGGAGGTGCGGGGCGAGTACAGTAACGTGGTGGGGCTCCCGCTCTGCCTACTCGCGCGCATGTTCCGAGACCTAGGTTTCGATCTGCTGCGGCGGCACTGGCTGTGAGCACGGTGGCTGTGACCGCGGCCTCCGTGACCGAGCCGGCTGTGGCTGGGGCCGCGGTGAACGCGCCTTCGCCCGTCAACTCGCCGCGTTTGCGGGTCAATAGGTATAATACCCGGGCGCTGCGCCCCGATGGACGCGGCTCCACGACCGCCCACTTGGAGGACGCGCTATAGGCTTCGCTGAGTTCATCACCGGTTTTGCCGGACGAGACATGGCAGTAGACCTGGGCACCGCCACCACGCTGGTGTACGTGCGCGGACGAGGTATCGTGCTTTCGGAGCCCTCGGTGGTGGCCATCGATTCCAGGTCGGGAGAGGTGCTGGCGGTCGGCTCGGATGCCAAACGCATGCTGGGCCGGACCCCGGGGACCATCACAGCCATCAGGCCGCTCAAAGACGGGGTCATCGCCGACTTCGACGTGACCGAGCAGATGCTGCGGCATTTCATACAGCGGGTCCACCAGAATCGTTGGGCCCACCCTCGCGTGGTCGTGTGCGTTCCCTCGGGAGTGACGGGGGTCGAACGGCGCGCGGTCGAGGAAGCCACCATCAGCGCCGGGGCCCGTTCGGCCTACCTGATCGAGGAGCCGATGGCCGCCGCCATCGGAGCGGGCCTGCCCGTGGTGGAACCTACAGGCAGCATGATCGTCGATATAGGCGGGGGAACCAGTGAGGTGGCGGTCATCTCCTTGGCCGGCATCGTCGTGGCGCAATCGGTCCGGGTCGGCGGGGACGAACTGGATGAGGCCATCATCGCCTATATCAAGAAGGAATATAAGCTCATGATAGGGAGCCAGACCGCCGAGGAACTGAAGCTGGAGATCGGGTCTGCGTTTCCCTTGGACCAGGAAGAGGAGGCCGAGATCAGGGGACGAGACCTCGTGACCGGCCTGCCCAAGACCCTGGTGATCTCCTCGGAGGAAGTGCGGGAAGCCATTGCGGAGCCGGTGGCGATCATCATCGACGCCCTCAAAGCCACTCTTGACAAGACCCCTCCGGAACTGGCCTCCGACATCATGGACCGGGGCATCATGCTCGCGGGAGGGGGGTCTTTGCTCAGAGGCATGTGCGAGCGTGTGCGTGAAGAGACCCAGATGCCGGTCAATCTGGCTGAGTCACCGTTGACCTGTGTCGCGGTCGGTTCCGGCCGGTCCCTCGAGGAGTTCGATACGCTGCATCGGACGTCACAAAGGGCGAAGAGACGCCGCTACTAGATAGCGGGGGCCAAGATGACGCGTAACGAGGTAGTCTGGAGACGGCTGGTGTTCGTCTTCTTGATAATCGCATCGCTCGCGATCCTCACCGTCTCGTTCAGGGAAACGGAATCGGGTCCCGTTCACGCGGTGCAGCAGGCCGGACTCAGCATCCTCTCTCCGCTCCAGTCCTGGGGCGCCCGGGCCGCCGAACCGTTCCAGGACGGGTATCGGTGGATCCGTACCCTCTGGTCGGCTCACACAGAGGCCGAACGTCTTGCCGCGGAATTGCAGGCGCTTCAGGGAGAGGCGGTCAAGCTCAAGGAGCAGGCGGAAGAGAACCAGCGCCTGAGGAGCCTACTGGATCTCCGAGACAAGGGCACCTTCCCCGAAGGGACCGATTTCGAAGTGGCCCGGGTCACCGGCAAATCCCCGACTCGCTGGCAGGCTTGGATCCAGATAGACAAGGGATCGGCCGACGGCATCAAGGTGGACCAACCGGTGGTGGGAGCCACTCCATTGGCCGGGGAATCGCTTGCAGGCAAGGGACTGGTGGGCAAGGTCATCGCGGTCACCGCTCATTCGGCTCAGGTGCAGCTCGTAACCGACTCTGAGTCGAGCGTGGCCGCCAAGATACAGGAGTCCCGGGCCGAGGGCATCGTGGAAGGCTCGGTCTCGGGCACGCTCACCATGGACTTCGTCGACCGGGACATCCCGGTGGAGCTCAACCGGGTGGTCGTCACCTCAGGCTACGGCGGTGTCTATCCTCCCGCCATCCCCATCGGGATAGTGGTCGACGTGGGAGAGGAAGATGTCAATATCTACAAAGAGATCGAAGTCCAAGCTTTCGTGGACTTCCGGGTGCTCGAGGAAGTCATGGTGCTGATCCTTCCGGAGGCTTGAGTTGAGACGAAGTCGTCTCGTATGGGTGGGTAAGGCGGTGCTCCTCCTCGTCATCGCGGTCGCGCTGCAGACCCTCGTCGTGTCGCGGGTGAGCGTCCTGGGTGTCACTGCCGACCTCTTCTTGATCTTCACTGTGGTGGTGGCCATCGGTCGCGGTTCCATGGAAGGTGCTGTATTCGGCTTCTTCGCCGGCCTGATAGCCGACATGGCCTTCTTCCAGCCTCTGGGAGTGCGGGCGCTCATCTATGTTCTTGCCGGCTACTTCGTAGGGATGTTCGTGGCCCGGTTCGGGATGATGACCCCGTGGGGGGTGCTGTTTCTGGCGGGGGGAACTTCCTTCGTCGCCCAGTTCGTCTTTGGCTTGTTCCAGTACATCATGGGTCCGCAGGCCGATTTCCTCACCATGGTGGGTACGCAGATGCTGCCGGAGGCCATCCTCGACGCGCTCATCGCCGTCCCGGTCTACGCGCTCTTGGTTCGTCTGCGGCTCATTCGGGGTCGAGGGGCGGCCCCGATAGAGGGTAGGAGTGGGGCGGAATGATCCTGCACCCGGTCAAGTCAAGAAGGCCGCCCGAAGACGACTCCTTTGTCGGTATCAGGGTGGGCGTGCTGCTGCTCATCGCCCTTGCCCTCTTTGCCGTGCTTGCCTTCCGTCTTTGGTTTCTCCAGATCCTCTCCGGGGACGAGTTCGTCGCTTACGCGAAAGACAATAGGGTACGCGAGGTAGTGGTCGAAGCGCCCCGGGGGGTCATCTACGACCGCAACATGCAGATCCTGGTGGAGAATCGGGCCGGTCTGAGCGTCGGGCTTCTGCCCATGGATATGTACGACCCGGAGAAAGAATCCACCGAGTTCATGGCCGAGATTTCCAGCCTGGCGGACCTGCTCGAGGTCCCCGAGGTCGACCTACTCCAAGCCTACGAAAAGGCCGAAAAGGACCCCTATGTGGTCTACGCGGTCAAGGAGGATGTGTCCGAGAACACGGTAGTCGCCTACCTCAAAGAGCACAGCCTGGAGTTCCCCGGCGTGGAGGTGCAGGCATCCTCCCTGCGCCAATACCCGTACAAAGCGCTTGCCACGCACCTGCTGGGCTACGTCGGCGAAATATCCGAAACCGATCTCGATCAGACCCTATTCGCTGAGCTCAAACCTGGAGCCCACATAGGCAAGGACGGGGTGGAGCGGACCTACGATTCGTTTCTGCGGGGCACCGACGGCTGGAAGACCGTCGAGGTGGATGCGGCCGGCCGTCCGAAGAAGTTCCTCGAGGACGTGGCGGCAAAGCCGGGCAACAATCTGGTCCTTACCATCGATCTAGAGTTGCAGCAAGCGGCGGAGCACGCCATCGCCGAGGGCCTCGAGCGTGCGCACCAGGATCCCCAATTCACCAAAGCGGCGGCCGGGGCGGTGGTGGCCCTCGATCCGCGGACCGGCCAGGTGCTCGCCCTGGCCTCATACCCGGACTACGACCCCTCGCTGTGGGTAGGAGGCATGGATGCCGACATGTATGCGCAGCTTACGGCGGCCGATGCCCACAATCCTCTGTTCGACCGGGTGATCGCCGGTCTCTATCCGGCCGCCTCCACCTTCAAGCCCTTTGTGGCCGCTGCCGCTCTCGGTGCGGGCGTCGTCACCCCGGACACCATCCTCAACTGCGACGGCAGCTTCGAGACTGCGGGGCAGACGTGGAAGTGCTGGAAGGAAGAGGGCCATGGCGATCTGAATCTGATCGCGGCCATCGCCCAATCGTGCGACGTCTATTTCTACAACCTGGGGCTCCTGTTGTGGCAGCAGACCGGGGCGGTGCTGCAGGAGGGGGTGCGCGAGTTCGGCTTCGGTAAGCAGACGGGGATCGACCTCCCCGGGGAGACGGACGGTACCCGGGTCCCCGACAGACTCTGGAAGCAGGAGACCGGCGAGGACGCGGAGGCGCAGGCCTGGAAGCCGGGGGACGAGATCAACTTGGCCATCGGGCAGGGCGACCTGTTGGTCACTCCCATGCAGATGGCGGTGGCCCTTTCGGCCTTGGCCAACGGCGGCGACGTGTGGGTGCCTCGCCTGAAACTGCAGATAACGGACGCATCCGGTAACGTCATCCAACAGTTCGAAGGCGAGAAGCGCAGCGAACTCGGTTTCAGCCCCGACACGCTGAGCGCGGTCAGAAGGGGCATGCGTCTGGTGACGTCCGACCCCTCGGGCACCGCCTACGCCACCTTCGCCAACTTCCCCATAGCGGTGGCCGGCAAGACCGGGACCGCCGAGAAGAAGCCGGATGCCGACTACGCCCTCTTCATGGGGTATGCGCCGGCCGACGGCAACTCTGTGCCCGAGATCGTAGTGGTCGCCATCGTGGAGCAAGGCGGGCATGGGAGCTCCGTCGCTGCTCCCGTGGTGCGTCGCGTCTTGGAAGCCTACTTCCATACCGAATCCTCGGGACCGACAGACGTCCCCGTGACGGAATAGGCGGTACTCGGATGAACCAACACACCAGTGTGCTGCAGACCGGCCGGGAACGCCGGCAGGCTTTGGGCTTCTCCGTGGGGACCTATCTGCGCAGCCTGGACTGGATCTTGCTGGGGGCCACTTTGGCTCTGGCCGTGTTCGGCTTGTTCATGCTGTACTCGGCCACCCATGCCGATCCGAATATCTCCAGCCCCTTCTTCTACGTACGCTCGCAGGGGATCGGTCTGGTGCTGGGATTCGTCTTCATGATCATCCTGAGCGTGGTGAACTATCAGCACATCGCGCGCTGGAGGACCTATATCTACGGTCTCACCCTGGTACTGCTCGTCGTCACCCTGGTCTTCGGAGCCGGGAGCGAGACGGTCGGGGCCAACCGCTGGCTCGAGTTACCCTTCTTGAGGCTGCAGACGTCGGAGTTGGCCAAGCTCCTACTCATCCTGTCCTTGGGAGCCGTGCTGGCCGAAGGGGTGGAACTCCGAGGCCGCCTCCGCTTCGTGATACTGTGCGTCGTGTATACGCTCATCCCTTGCGCCCTCGTGTACCTGCAGCCCGATCTCGGGACCGCCTTGGTGTTCCTAGTCATCTTGACGGTCATGTTGGTCGTCTGGGGGATCAGGCTCTCGCATCTGGGGCTTCTGGCCGGCGTGGGGATATTCGCGGGCGTGTTCACTTTGCGGATACTGCCCAGTGTCTTCGGTGTCAGCCTTCTCAAGGACTATCAGACGAGCAGGCTGACAACTTTCTTGGACCCGAACAGCGATCCCACCGGCCTGGGATATCAGCTGACCCAGAGCAAGATCGCGGTGGGGAGCGGGATGTTCACCGGGAAAGGCTACATGCAGGGCACGCAAACGCATCTCAACTTCCTGCCTGCCCATCACACCGACTTCATCTTCGCGGTCATCGGTGAGGAGTTGGGCTTCATGGGGGCGATGCTGCTGCTCGTGCTGTTCGGCTTGATCATTTGGCGGGCGTTTCGGATCGCCCGCATGTCGCGCCACCTCTACGGCACCCTGATCGCGGCCGGTGTGGCGGCCGTGTTCGTATTTCAGGTCTTCCTCAATGTGGGCATGACCATAGGTATCATGCCGGTGACCGGGATCCCCTTACCGCTCGTCAGTTTCGGCAGCAGCTCCCTGGTAGTATTCTTTATGGCTGTCGGCTTGTTGGAGAGCGTCCACGTTCACTCAGTAGCCGGCCCGAACAAGTAGGGGCCTTGACACCAGAGGGATCGGGAGGGGCAAGTGGCCAAGTTACCGCTCAACTTGTCGAAGACCATCGAAGCCTGGAAAGAAGCCTCGACCAGGACCGAGCAGGCGGCCGGCATAGTCCTGGCCGGGGACGACCGGCTGGTGGAGCTGGCGCAGCACCGTTTTTCGAGCGGGGGGACCGTACCGACCACCTGGGTCGGACCCTTGGGGGAGCTGCCCGGGTCACTGCCGGGCCCCGGAGAAGTCCTGCTGCTACTGGTCACCCCTGTCGCCGAAGCTGAGGCTTTGGAAGCGATGGCGCGGTTGACGCCGAAGACCGGAGCCGTAATCGCGGTCGAAGAGGGTGCGGAGGCGACGGGCCGGATCACTCATCCGGGCCTAGATCTGGCGCGGGTCTCTTTCTCCGACTCGGCTGCCGGCTGGCGCCAGGTGTTCGCGTCGTGTGTCACCGTGGCCGGGAATCGATCGGTGGCCCTCGCCCACCGCTACCCGGCTCTGAGAAAGGCCGCGGCTCTGAGAGTCGTCGATCGGACGGCCGCCCAGAACGCGTTGATCGGCCTGGCGTTCTTCGTCCCGGGCGCCGACATGCCGGCGATGACTCTGAACCAGATCAAGATGGTGCTGTCCTTGGCCGGCATCCACGGGGAGAAGATCGGTCCCGATCGGGCCGTGGAGTTGGCGGCGGTTGTGGGGATGGGCTTCGGGTTCCGAGCCGTTTCCCGGGCGGCGGCTCGGCGGATCCCGGGTATTGGTTGGATTCTCAAGCCCATTACCGGATTCGCGGCGACCATGGCCATTGGTTTGGGTGCCGTCCGCTACTTCGAGAAAGGCGCTCCTGCCGCCACCAGCAAGTTGGCGGCCCTTGCCGGTTCTCTGAAACGTTGACCCAGACGGCGGTCCAGCTTCGCTTCGAGGAAATCCTTTCGAGGGTCCAGCAGCCCGCCCGGCTGATAGGCGAGGAATCCGGGGCCGGTCCGGGATTCAGCGGCCGGCTTGGAGAACTTCGCGTGGTGCTGGGTTTTCCGGACACCTACGAGATCGGCATATCCAACCAAGCAATCCAGATCCTCTATCACCTCGCTCGGGAGACGGAAAAGGTGGCCGTCGAGCGTACCTATCTCCCTTGGACCGACGCGATCAGCGAGATGAGGCGCGAAGGTGTCCCTCTCCTGACCCTCGAGAGCTGGAGCCCGGTGCGCGAAGCCGACGTACTGGGGGTGACGCTCCAGCACGAGTTCAACTACTCAAACCTGCTCGAGATGCTCGATTTGGCGGGTATCCCGTTGCTCGCAGCCGAGAGGACAGAAGACGATCCCATCGTCCTCGCGGGCGGCCCGGCTGTGGCCGATTTCCTGCCACTGAGCAGGTTCTTGGACGCCGTGGCCGTGGGCGACGGGGAGGCGGTCTTCCCGGAGATACTTCAGGTGGTGCCCGAGGCAAAGAGCGAGGGAGTCTCGCGGTCCGAGGCTAAGCGCCGGCTCGCCCGGGTCGAGGGGGTCTACGTACCTGGGCTCAGCGCCACCGTCACCCGGAGAATCCTGCCGCGGCTGGAAGGAGCTCCGTATCCCGAGTCTTGTATCGTCCCTCTGACCGCCGGGGTGCACGATCGCGCTTGGGTGGAGATCATGCGCGGCTGCACTCGGGGTTGCCGTTTCTGCCAGGCCGGCATGTGGTACAGGCCGGTGAGGGAGCGGTCGCCCCTGGAGATAATGAAGATGGCCGGCACCCAACTCTCCGGCAGCGGCCATCAAGAACTGGCCTTTGCTTCGCTTTCGACCACGGACTACACGTGTCTGCCGGAGTTGCTGGCGGAAACAGTGCGCTCGTACCCCGAGGTCAGGGTGTCGCTACCCTCGTTGCGGGTGGACACCGCGGCGGTGAAGCTGGCGCAACTGGCCTCTCCGACGGGGCCGTCGGTGACGTTGGCGCCGGAGGCCGGCAGCCGGCGCATGTGGGACGTCATAAACAAGAATGTGACCGAGGCGGACGTCCTCGCGGCGGCCGAGGAGGCTTTTCGATCGGGCCGGACCACCCTCAAGCTGTATTTCATGATCGGGCTACCGCTGGAAACGGACGGCGACGTCATCGCCATCGCTGAACTGTGCCTGCGCGTGCGGGACCTGGGCCGGCGCGTGTTGGGCGCGCGGGCGGGGCGTCTGCAGCTCAACGTGAGCGTCAACAACTTCGTTCCCAAGCCCTTCACTCCGTTCCAATGGTCCGGCATGGCCGATCGCGACACCCTTGCCCGGCGGCAGGACCTTCTCCGCTCTCACCTGCGGAGACGCGGTGTGAAGCTGACCCTGCATGAGATCGAGAAGAGCTATCTCGAGGCGGCCCTTGCCCGGGGCGGGGAGGATATGGGCGCGGTGATAGAGGAAGCCTGGCGGCGCGGGGCTCGATTCGACTCCTGGACCGAGCAATTCCGTGAGGACGCGTGGGCTGAGGCCTTGGCGCTGGCCGGTACTTCGGCCGAGTGTCTGGCCACGACCGCGATCCCTCGCGATTCGCCTTTGCCCTGGGACGTCATCACGGGCGTCGTGGACCGAGAATTCCTCTGGGAGGAGTGGCAGCGGGCCGTCCACGGTGTGCCGACGGCCGACTGCCGGTGGGACGGTTGCACCGCCTGCGGGGCGTGCGTGGCACCGCCCGCGAACGATCTGGCTGCGTTCTCCGTCGGTCCACTCGAGGTTCCGGATGCGGGGCGCGCGGTCGCTCCCCTGCCCTCGCGCCCCCGAGACCTGACCCGGCGCCGACGTTATGTGCTCACCTTCTCGGTCACGGGAAAGGGCCGGTTCGTGGGGCACTTGGACCGGGTGGAGATGTTCCGCCGGGCCGTGCGGCGGGCCGGTGGCCGGTTGGCCCTCTCTGAAGGCCTGCGTCCCAAGCCCCTTCTCAGCCTCGCTCTTCCCTTAGCCGTGGGATGGGAGGGTCTCCAGGAGCTGTGCGAGTTCGAACTGGCGGAGGAGCCGCCACCGTCGTTCTCCGAACGGCTCAGTTCGGCTGTGCCCGCCCATATCCGGGTCATCTCGCTCGATCCGTACTCGGTGCCGAGATCGCTCCCCGCGCGGGTGACTGGGGCGGTCTTCGAGGTCGAGGTGCGCGTTCTCCCCGGGCGCGGCGGCGCCGATGCCGAAGTGGGCCCACATGCCGAAGTGGGCCCACTGCTGTCCGGAGCGGCCGGGCGCTTCGAAGAAGCCCCGGCGCTGCCTTTGGAGGAAAGGCGAGAAGGGAGGGTCCGAACGATGGACGTCAAACGCTACGTGGACAGGCTGTCGGTCGAAGAAGGCCGGCAGGGGTCGTGCATACTGGCGTTCAGGGCGGCGGTGACACCTTCCGGCACCGCCCGCCCCGAGCGGATCGTCGAAGCGATGAGTGCTCTCAGCGGCCTGGAGTTCGAAATCACGCGGATCACCCGAATGCGGATAGAGCTGGCATGAAACAGCTACTGATCTCCCGTGATGCTTCGGAGACCCGCGTCGCCCTGCTCGAAGAAGGCCGGTTGGCCGAGCTCTATCTCGAACGTCCGGGAAGCCTCTCCTTGGTCGGTAACATCTACAAGGGGAGAGTGGAGAACGTATTGGCCGGGATGGATGCGGCCTTCGTGGACATCGGTCTGGACCGCAACGGGTTTCTCTACGTCGACGAGGTGGCGGTGCCCGAGGGGGCGGGGGGGCAGACGCGCAAGATCACCAATCTGTTGCGCGGCGGGAAGGAACTGCTCGTTCAGGTGACCCGCGATGCCATGGGAGGCAAAGGCCCTCGTTTGACCACCCAGCTGGGCCTCGCCGGCCGCTACGTCGTCTATCTACCCCAGGCGGCGACCTCAGGGGTGTCTCGGCGGCTGGACGATCCGGAAAGAGAGAGGCTTCGCGACGTCTGCCGAGAGCTCAAGCCGGAGTCCGGGGGCTTGATCGTCCGCACCGCAGCCGAAGGGATGGGAGGGGACGCTATCGCACGGGATCTGCGCTTCTTGCAGCGCGTCTGGGACGGGGTCGAGCGCCGCGCTCTGGCCTCACGAGCGCCTTCCCTTGTGTACAGGGAGGTCGAGGTGGCCCTGCGCGCGGTGCGTGATCTCCTCGGCCCTGAGTTCGGCGGTGTGCTGGTAGATGACGAGAGGCTGCGGCGCCGCGTCGTGACCTACCTTCGGGCCGTGGCGCCTGAGCTGGCGGAGCGAGTGGAGCTCTACGAAGAGACGACGCCGCTCTTCGAGCGTTTCGGCGTGGAGAAAGAGAGGCCGAAGCTACTGGCCCGCCGGGTGGACCTGCCTTCGGGCGGCTACATAGTGATCGATCACACGGAGGCGATGACGGTCATCGACGTCAACACCGGCCGCTACGTGGGTCGGCGGTTCCTGGAAGAGACCACACTCAAGACCAACCTGGAGGCCTGCAGAGAGATAGTCCGCCAGCTGCGGCTTCGGGACATCGGGGGCATCATCGTCATCGATTTCATCGACATGACGGCCAGGTCCAACCGGGAGGCCGTGCTGACAGCGCTGGAGGCCGAACTGGCCCAGGACCGCAGCAAGACCTATGTGGTCGAGATCTCACCCTTGGGCCTGGTGGAGATGACCCGGCAGAACGTCACTCGGGGGCTGCGCGAGGTAGTGACCTGCGCGTGCCCGGTCTGTCACGGAGAAGGGCGGGTGATCTCCGAGGAGTCGGCGCTGATCGAGGTGGAGCGACGCCTGCGGAGCCTGGCGTCGTCAGCGACGCTACCCGTCCTACGGGTGGAAGTGCATCCCCGTGTGGCGACGCTGCTCCTGGGTGGGCGCAGCCCCCGCATAAGGAAGCTCGAGTCTCTCACAGGTCTCAGGTTCTCGGTAGTGGCCGCCCCCGAGGAGGTCCCGCTCGACTATTCGAACGTCGTCCCGGACTAG
>CAZCCL010000062.1:0-7888 GCA_964497095.1 uncultured Gaiellales bacterium
GGGTCATCCATGATCGGCCCGGTCGGTTCCACCACATAGATTCTGCCGGGTCCTTCGCCCAAGGCCAACTCTGCCCCCCAGGTGGCTGCGTCCAAAGTGCCGCTCAGGTAGACGTAGTTCGTTACCCGATCCAGTTCACCAAAGTTTGGGGACCGGCCGGGCCCGATCAGGTCGCCCGGCTTCAGGTCAGCCTTAGCGCCATGATAGAACCGCTGGGATCTCAGGTCGTCGGTAGCTACCACTGGCTCGCTCCCTTCGTGCTGCATTTCCGTACCTTTCGGCTTGCGGCCGCCTATTTTACGGCACGACCCGGGGCTTCCCGCAAGCCCCCACCCTCAGGGTAAACTAATAGTGGAAAGCTCTCAGCGGATTTTGTCAGGGCCTTCGAGGTCCATCAGCGAAGCCCACCAATGTCGCAGAAGTGCGAAGTCCGCCTCTTCCGCGTTCCGGTCCACGGCCAGGATGAAGCTCGAGA
Source organism: uncultured Gaiellales bacterium (assembly GCA_964497095.1). GTDB lineage: Bacteria > Actinomycetota > Thermoleophilia > RBG-16-64-13 > RBG-16-64-13 > CAVPLM01. Next base: position 476 of record CAZCCL010000062.1, read on the forward strand.
CCTTCGACCCCCCGTTCACCTCCTTCACCTCCACGTCGGTGGCCAGGCGGCCGATCAGGTGCACGCTGTTCATGTCTTTCCTCCCGCTCGCTTGCTTTGCTCCCCGCTCCCGGCCGCCGGCGCTCTTTGACGGTTCTGTGGCCGGGGAGTGCAGCGTATCTGGAGAGCGGCACCCGGCGAATACAACCAAGGGTGGAAATGTGTTATTCCGCCATCCCGCCAGTTGCCGTTACCATGGTCGTGGAGGTGGAGTGATGATCCCCCAGCTTGAGCACAACAGACAAGCAGTCAACCGGGCATGTGAGCGCTTTGGCGTCAACCGCCTGCACGTGTGCGGATCTTCGCTTCGCGAGGATTGTCGGCTGGGAACAGGACTTTGACTGGTTTGGCGAGGCGATCACGAACCCTTGCCGGGACGACGACCGCGCCCTGCAGCTTTCGCTTAGCCGACACCTATGGCGTCCATATCGAACCCAGTCAGAACGACATTGCCATTGTGGCGGTGAGCACCCATACTTGAGCGATATGACTGTTCATCACTCTTTTCTGGACACATACAGACAAACAAGGAGCAGAAGATGATCTGTGATCTCGATGAACTCAAGTTCGAGGGCGGCTATCCCACCGCAGAGACTACCCAAAAACTGTATGATCAGCTCGATCTGCAGCGCGCTGCCCAGGCTTATCTCGATTTCATGCCTGCGATGTCTATGCAGGCAGTTCTGGACGCTCATCCGCGCGATTATGGGGTCAGTGAGACCGGCGGCGTGATCGTTTATATCGAACCGGGTGAAGGCAAAGCTGAAGCGATCGGCCTGACCTATAACACGGAAAGCATCTACGCCAGCCTGAGCCTGGACCTAAAACAGACCGGCCCGGCTGTTATCGAAGTGCCGCCGATGGTTTTGGGCATCATCAACGATGGTTTTATGCGCTACGTCGCCGACCTGGGCAATGCCGGCCCCGACCTTGGACAAGGCGGCAAATACCTGCTCCTACCTCCAGACTATGAGGGCGAGATACCAATCGGCTATTTTGTTTTTCGGTCAAGTACTTACCGAAATTGGGTAATGGTGCGTGGTTTTGAGCAGGTCACCGGGCGAGGCGAGGCCGCGCGGGCATATTATGAGAAACACTTCAAGGTTCACCCCTTGGGAGAAGGCGTTCACCAGCCAGGTGCTGTCAACGTATCCTTCAAAGGCGGCGACTCAACCCATCCGCGGGATATCCGTTATTTTGAATTGCTGAATAAGATGGTTCAGTATGAGCCGCTCTCGGCTTTCACGCCTGAGGAATTGGGTTTGTTGAGGTCGTTGGGGATAGTGAAAGGCGTTGAATTCCGGCCCGATGCTCGCATGCGGCGCATCCTGGAGGACGGGGTCAAACTGGGCGATGGCATGGCCAAGACGATTGCCTTCGCCAACCGCGACCCGCAAGCTAGAGTCTATCCAGACCGTCACTGGGAGAAGATCTTCATCGGCGGCTACAAGTTCGAGCACGACGGCGCCCGGCTAATGGACGCCCGTACGCTTTTCCACTACACCGCCATCGTGGTGACCCCGGCAATGGAAGTGAAGAAGGTCGGAATCGGCTCCCAGTATCTTGCGACCTATAAAGACGCCAGCGGCGCCTACCTGGACGGCGGCCAGAATTACTGCCTTAGGCTGCCTGCCGGCATCCCGGCCAAAGATTTCTGGTCGGTGACGGTTTATGACGTCGACACGCGCTCACTGCTGCAGAACGGCCAACCAAAGCCCAGCCTCAGCACCTACGACCAGCCGGAGGAGAACGCCGATGGTTCTGTCGATCTCTACTTCGGCCCCAGCGCGCCGGCGGGTAAGGAGAATAACTGGATCAAAACGCTGCCGGGACAGGGCTGGTTCACCTATCTACGACTGTACGGCCCGCTGGAGCCCTTCTTCGAGCGGACCTGGAAACCGGACGATATAGTGAAAAGGTAGGTGTATGGAGATCTCAGAGACCGCCATCGAATACCGCCGGTTGACCATCCCCGGATGCGGATTTCCGCAACTTGAAGAAGATCTTCGGCCCGCGTGGCGTAGTTCACTCCTGGGTCACCGAGGAACATCGTGATATAGCGACCCTCGCATAGATTCGAATGCATTAGAGAACAAATGCACTTGCGCTGGTCACGCTCCTTCTCCTGGTCGCGTGATGCGGCGGCACAGAGAAGGCCGGAGATCAGTCCCCAGCCACATCGATCCAGCTTCGGACCACGTCCACCGCGCCATGCGCGGAGGGCCACAAGGACATCACCACCAGCACTGTCATGGAGGCGTATCCGGACAATCCGCCGCCTGGACACGATCCACTGGTGCAGACGGTCACCTTCTACTCAGCACCCCGGCTCGATATGGAGCCCCGGGACGGAGTGAAGATAGAGGTCTCGCTCAGCGTGCGTCGCGCCACAGATGAGTCGGCAAGCATCAGCCAAGGCGTGCTGGCAAGCGTCGAGATCCAGAATCGAAGCGGCTCATCGTTCCGGTTATCGCCGGACGATCTGCAGCTCTTCGTGAACTGCACCAGCGCCGAGCACGAATCGACCTTCCCAGCACAGGAGGTCCCAGACACCGGCGAGGGACTCCGCATCTACAGCGTCACCTTCAGTGTCGCGGACTTCGACCCCTCTGTCAGTGGGCTTGTCTACGTCAGCAGTGACCCCGCGAGTATGGGCTTCACGCGGACCGACGGAGCTGTCCCAATCGAGTACGTACGCAAGCCTTGAGCCCGCAGGCCACGGTTGAGCTTCGGACACAGTGCCACCTAGTGGTTGAAGATCTTTCGCGTTCGGAGTCGTAGCGCAAACGGATTTGCCGATGGAACCTACCGATAGACGCTACTTCGATGTCCTACCTTGACCACATGCACCACGAGGCGGTCGTCATCGATCGCGTAGACGATGCGATAAGCGCCCTGCCGTACTCGGTGTTGCTCTCGGCCGGTCAGCTTCTCGCAGCTCGGAGGGCTCGGGTCGTCACTCAGGGCCTCAATCTTTGCGACGATCTGTTGTCGCTGCTTCTCCTCAGCGATCCCTTCGATCTCACGAACGGCGGAGGGTTTGATGAAGACCCTATACCTTCCCATCCGCCTTCAGAGCCCTCACCACGGTCTCGAACAGAAGGTCCGGCTCTGAAGCACGCTCTTCGAGCGCTTGGAGATCCTCGGCATCCTCGGCCAAGGCGAACCTCACTGCGTCGCTGACAAGATCGGAGATAGAACGGTCGGTCTCCGCGGCTTTGATCCTGAGCGCCCGATGCAGCTCCGGATTCAGGTAGATCGTGCTCCTTCTCAACGCTTGGGTCATGACAAGAGTATCCGGCACCAGCGTGATAACGTCAAGACGTTTTGGAGTTACCAGTCTGCGTCAATTGCAGGCTGGCAGGCGCGTGCCGGAGAAGACCAATGTCGCAGAAGTGCTAAATCCGCCTCTTCAGCAGATCGATCGACTGCCAAGATGAATGTACTCACCTTGGATCCGCCATTCACCTTCTTCACGTCTACGTCGGTGGCGACAGCCGTCACCGATCTGGCCAAACTGGAGAGCGGTGGATTGTTGAGGGCCGTGGGAGCCGGGAGAAGCCGCAGATACATCGCAGGAGGCCGGCCGGTCGGGCAGATAGCCGAGAGTGCAGGTGTCTCCTCCGTGGTGGACGACGAGGCCCCGCTGGAGCCTCAGCGCGATGCGATCATAGTCGCGTTGGCCGAGAGGGTGAAACGGGGCGGGCTGGGTCTGTGACTACCTCCCTCAGCGAATCCATACCCGCGTCATCTCGGACCGGCTGATGGATCAGATGATCGACACTAGGGGCATTGGCAAGAGCTTCGGCGCGACCCGTGCCCTCGTGGGAGTCACCTTGGCGGCGCAGAGCGGCAAGGTGGTTGCGCTAGGTCCTGCCGATCACCATCCTGAACGGGTCCACGTCCTCGCGCAGGATACGCAGTTCTTCCGCGGTCGGCGCCTCGGTGCTGCCGATCTCTTTGGGGACGATCAACTCGAAGCCCGTCTCGCTCTGCACCTTGGCCAGGTCTACCCCGGGGTGCAGGGATTCGATCGTCATGGCCTTGGTGCGCTCGTCGAAGCCCATCACGGCAAGATCGGTGATGATCTTGTAGGGACCGCCCTCCGGCAGGCCGGCTGCCCTTCGCGAGCCGTCCCCTTGGAGATAGCCCGGCGAAGTCACGAAGTCGCACTTCTCGACGAACCGGGCCTTGCTGTGCACCGTCATGATCATGGTCCGCCAGCAGAGCGAGGCGAAGTCGTTGGCGCCGCCGCTGCCGGGGAACCTGACCTTGGGTTTCTCGTAGTCGCCGATGAGCGTGGAGTTGATGTTGCCGTACTTGTCGATCTGGGCGCCACCCAGAAAGGCGTAGTCCACCTGACCCCGGCAGCAGGTGGTCATCATCTCCACCATCCCCGCCGCCATGACCGCGTGGAAAAAGGTGCGCGAGTCCCCCACGGATATGGGCATCTCGGGCAGGATAGGAGCCACTCCGCCGGCCTCGAAAAGGATGATGAGGTTGGGGGACCGCGTCTTCTGAGCCAACATCGCCGCCGCACAGGGCGCCCCGGTGCCGACCGCCACCGTCTTGCCGTCCTCGAGATAGCGTGAGGCCACGCAGATCATCAACTCCATCGTGTTGTATTCCGGTGTCATGTCCGAAGCTCCTTGATTCTTCTGCAGGCCCGCTAGTCCTCGACCAGATTCTCCTGGTTTTGGAGCTCTTCGATCCTCTTCAAGCCGCCGCAACGCTCCAGGTACTCCTCGAAATCGGCAACATCGTAGATGTAATAGTCGAGGAACTTCGCAAACTCCTGCGGATCCCTCTCGACCTTCAGCCAGAGGGCCAGATGCTCTTCGTCTGAGAAATACAGGTAGGGCATGTTCCCCGGATAGCCGCCGTAGGGCACTTGGACCACGGCGTCCACCAGGTAGAACGGGATCGAGGTGGCCTCCGGGTTCTCGCGAATAATCGAGTTGCGTACCAGCTTCTCGGTGGTGATGATGACCCGTTTGGCGGCGCGGGCCAACTCCATGTCGGCTATCGAGATACCGCGGATGACTGAGTTACCATAAATGTCCGCCTCATGTACGTGGATGGCGGCCACGTCGGGCCAGATAGCCGGAACTGCCGCGTATTTCTTACCGGTGAAGGGGCATTCGACGACCTTGGCGCAAGACATCTTGAAGGTGTCGGTCCCCAGCATGGTGCGTATGATGCCGAAGGACACCCCTTCGGCAGCGGCCCGCAGACGAGCCGCCAGCGCATAGTTGGACCACTCGGTGACCTGGACCTCGCCCGACTCCATGTATCGCCGAGCGTTGGGGGACAGCCCCCGGGCCTCCAAGCCGACGATGTACGCGGAGTCCACCCGATCGAAGCATCTCCCCGCGGCCAGCACCTGGAAGTCGTGAGTCGACGTATGTCCGAGGAATCCCAGGTTCTTGCGCCTCTGCCTGACTATCTCATGAACCACGGCATTGGGGATGCGGTTGGCTCCGAAGCCACCGATGGCCAGGTAGCAGCCGTCGGGGACGAACCTCTCCACCGCCTCCTTCTCGTTCATCCGCTTGTCGACCATGGCCCGCGGCTTGGTTCGGAAGAACTCGCGCGCCTTGTCCGGATCGGGATCCATGAACATCGGGTTGATCCCTTGATCCAGCACTTTCATTCCATCTCCTCCAGCATCCAAAAAGGTGGCGGGGCCTCGATTTCCGTGCTCTGTCTTTCGACCGCGCAAGGCGGTGATCGTCCGGTGCCCCTCGGTCCTCGCGGGAGAACGGACGAAACCTGAATCTAGGTTCTAAATCGTATCACGAATGCTCGAATGCACGGGTATCTGCCAGGGCCCAGGGCAACACTCCTTCTGGCGGGCTCTGCCGCCCGCGACCTGCGGATCGCGCGCAGGTGCGTTATCCGGGACCCAGGCACGCCCCCGGCCCCCCCGACTCCCCGCCCTACTAGGCTGCGACACTAGGCTCCGGTTCTCACCGCCTCGGCCAGCTCCCGAGGGAGGCCGGCCGCCTCTATGTCCGCCGCGGTCGCCTCGAAACCATAAGACACGCGCACCGATTCGACCTCCACCGGCGGGTACGCGGCTTCGCCCGTGGTGCCGGGGCGCCGCGCGGGCGCCTCGCCAGCCCGCGCCTGTCCGCCCGCCGCGCTCCGCAGGACCGTATACATCGCCCGGGGATCGCCGTCTTTCGGTCGCCCCACCGATCCCACGTTCACGAACAACACGCCTCCCACCATCCGCCACCAGGGATCGTGGGTGTGTCCGAAGACCAGGACGTCGTCGGTCTCGGCTTCCGCCAGCCTGCGGAAGGTGCGTTCGTCCCGGTCGCGCAGCAGATATTCGTTGATCCTGCGCGGGCTTCCGTGGACCAGATGCACGGTAACCCCGTCCAGCGTGACGTGTCGCTCCCGGGGAAGATCGCGCAGGAACGCCTTCCGATCGTCCGTGACTTCCCGAACCGTGAAGGCATACGATGCGTCGCCCAAGCGTTTGGCCTCGGGGGTAGCGTAGAAGCAGCCGCAGTCTCCCCGCTCCCACCCTACTCCGTCGTCATAGTTGCCCTGGATGGTGGGGATATCCCGGCTACGTATCAGGTCGATCACGCCGTTAGGGTCCGGCCCATAGCCGACCAGGTCGCCCAGGCAATAGACGGTCTCGAGACCGTGCGCCCTGATGTCCGCGAGCACGGCCCTTAGGGCCAGGCTGTTGCCGTGGATGTCGGAGATGATAGCCGCCGCTTCCATGCTGAGGAACTCCCCGCGCCGATTCAGGCCGAGACCTACTCGGGCCGCGCCCGGCCCTTGACCGCCTGGATGCTTGCCGACAGGATGTAGTCCTGCATGCCCGTGCCCGGTTGCCACTCGCGGATGAATTCCCGGCTCTCTTCCATGGGCTGGATGTCGATATCGACGAAGCCCGCCTCCGTCAGAATCGCCTCCAGTTCGTCCACCTGAGCCGCCCCGGAGATGCACCCCGACAGCAGCTCCATGTCGCGCCGCCACTCCTCGGGCAATTCTGCAGTCGCCACCACGTCGCTCACCGCAAGGCGGCCCCCCGGCTTGAGCACCCGATACGCATCCCGGAAGACCGCCGGTTTGTCCGGCGACAGGTTGATCACGCAGTTCGAGATGATCACGTCCACCGTCGAGTCGGCCACCGGCAGGTGCTCGATCTCGCCCAAGCGGAAATCGACGTTGGCATAACCGGCCTTGCGCGCGTTCTCGCGGGCTCTGGCGACCATCTCAGGGGTCATGTCCACCCCTATCACCATCCCGTCCTCTCCCACCGCCCGCGCGGCTAGGAAGCAGTCGAACCCGCCCCCCGCGCCCAGGTCGACCACCGTCTCGCTCCGCTTGAGCTCCGCGATGGCCTGCGGG
>CAZCCL010000062.1:7898-14769 GCA_964497095.1 uncultured Gaiellales bacterium
AACCCAGTCCCAGATTGGCCCCCTCCGGTACAGCCGCAAGCTCCTCCTCGGTGTAGCCGAGCTTGCGCGACATCGAGAGCTCGTCGGTCACCGCTCCGGGTGGCAGGGGGCCGCAGCACGACGACCCGGGCCCGCAACAGCAGGACGACGACCCCGTGCCCACCTCGGCGATATCCGCGTAGCGCGAGCGGACCGCGTCACGCACGGCTTCCTCATCCGGTCCTTTCATCCTTCCTCCTTCATTCGTGGAGTACCCGAGATCATTGTCGGACACCCCAAATCTCCGTCCGCAGACGGGTTGGCACCGCACACGGCCGTTGCGCCGGTCACGTCCACGTCGGCCCAAGCCCCCGGCCGGTACTTGCGTTGAAGCCACAAGGCCACATTCACCAGCCCGATCAGCACCGGTACCTCTACCAACGGTCCGATGACGGTCGCAAAGGCCTGTTCCGAATTCAGCCCGAACACGGCCACGGCCACGGCGATCGCCAGCTCGAAGTTGTTGGAAGCCGCCGTGAAAGAGAGCGTCGCGCTCTTGGAAGCCGTCTCATGAGGGGTATCATAGCTGAGAGACCGAAGATATGCAAATAACCGGTTATACGAGTATGTTAGGACTATGAGCAGCAGGACCCCCATCCCCAACCCGGCGACCTCGACCCGGGCTCTGGCGGGCATCTTCAAAGCGCTTGCCGACGAGACCCGCCTGCGCATGCTGGCGCTCCTGCTGGACCAGCCCGAGTTGTGCGTATGCCACTTCGAGCGCGTCCTGGAGATAACCCAATCCAAGGCCTCCCGGCATCTGCGGTATCTGCTCAACACCGGCCTCCTCCAGGACCGGCGAGAAGGCGTGTGGATGCACTACCGGCTCGCGGAAGACATGGGCCCCGAACTCCGGCTGATCTTGAAGGCGGTGCACGAGAGCCTCGATCCCACCTTGGTGGCCGATCTTCGGGCGCGACTCCAGGACTCCGCCTGCGCCGCGCCCGCGCGGCCCGAGGGCTGAACCGGTGTAGGCCGGAGGCGGCCACGCCTGGCCCGAGCACTGAACGACCACCGGCCCTAGGCGGGCCCGGTTGGGGCGCTTCCGGGCTCCTCAGGGAGGGAATGGGGCATCTCGTGCGAAGTCTACCCTCGCAACCTCGATGTTAAGATGAGCCGGGGCGCGGCCGCGGACGGGCCCGCCGACCTCGAGACACGCGGAGAAGACGTGGCCCAGGAAAAGCAAGGTAGGAACCGCAAGACCGGCGCGACCACGGAGAAGGGCTCGGCTACAGAGAAGGGCTCGACTACAGAGAAGGACTCAGCCGCAGCAGAGAAACCGACTCCGAAAAAGGGCGTCGCCCGCGAGCAGGGCACCGCGCGAGACCCTGGGCCTCCCAAAGAGTCTGAAGCGCCCCGCGGCAAGGCCGTCGCCGAAGAGAACGGCCCCGAGCCAAAGGGCGCCGAGCCAAAGCGGCCGACTGCCCCCAAGAAACCCGCCGCACCCAAGGAGATAGACGAGCCCGGAGAGACTGCCGGGGGCAAGAAGGTCAAGGCCGGCAAGAAGAGCGCGACCCCCGCGACGAAGCCCCGGCTTCTCAGTCTACCCCCCGGGAGCAACCCGAAGGGACAGCTTTGGAAGAACCTGGGCGAGAACCCTTAGCCGAGAATCCCATCCACCGCAAACTGGGCCTCCGCCCCGAGCTCACCGGCCTAGTGGTCGCCCCGCCTGAGGACAACGACAACCCCTTGCTACCGCTCCCGGACGGCTTCAGCGTACTCCCCGATGTGGAGGCTGTTTCGTCTTTTGACGGCCAGGTCGACTACCTGCACTTCTTCGCCCGCAATCGGGCAGAACTCGCCCGGGTGGTCGTCCGTCTGCGCGACAAGCTGGCGCCCGGGGGTAGCCTGTGGGTCTCATGGATCAAGCAGTCATCGTCGCGCCGCGGGGAAGGTCTGCCCGGAGATCTGAACGAGAACGTGATCCGCCGGCTCGCGCTCACGAGCGGGCTCGTAGACGTGAAGGTCGCCGCTCTCGACCACGATTGGTCGGCCCTCAAGCTGGTACACCGCAGGCACTAGCCCGAACACGGCTCGAGCCCCTCGCGTCTGTCTCCCCGCGTCTCCCCCCGTACCATTTCCCGGCGCACTCTCCGCGGGCGCCGGCGAATGGCCGCGAGGACGACTCAGTCGGCGGTCTTCGTGTACCCGGGCAGCTTGATACCGGTCTCGAGGTTCTCCTTGATGAGTATTCCCAAGGGCCGCTCGGTGCTGGCCCTGATCGAGACGTAGCACTGGTCGCAACTTTGTCGCGTAGCGCTGAACCCCTCCACGGCCTCCGAACGAGACCCGTACTGCATCTCCGGGAACATGGAGCACGCGTTGATGAGCCCGTCCGGACGCACCACGAGGAACCGTCTACCTGCCTGGCAACCGTTCATGCCCCCCTCGGCGAAGAAACGGTAGGTCTGCTCGAGGATGTAGTCCGAGTTCAGGATGGTCGAGCGACGATCATGCGCTTCCAAATAGTCGATCTGCCGGCGAAGCGAACCCAGATCCTCGCGGGAACTTATGCAGAGACTTGTATCGCCTGTGCGGAGGCAGCTGTAGGCGCTGAACGAGATCTGCGTCCCCCAATCTTCTGCCTTGGCCACCAGACCAGGGATCTCGGCGAAATTGGCGTGGGTCAAGGCCGAGTTCAGTACGATGTCCTTCCGGCCGTACTTATGCACCAGGTAGGGAATGAGTTCGTCCATCCTTGCGAACAGCCCCGGGATCCTGCGGAAGTCATCGTGGCGCTCGTCGGGGAAGTCCAGAGAGATGGAGAAGAGGGAGACACCCGCGTCCAGCAGCGAAAGGTACCGCTCCTCCGTGAGCAACCAGGAGTTGGTGACGCACACCACCATGGGCATTCCGCTCGGACGCTTCAGGGCTCGGACGATGTCCTCCAGGTCCTCGCGCAGGAGCGGTTCCCCGCCGGAAAGCTGACAGACCCCGGGCCGGAGCTCCCTGGAGAAGCGCCCGTAGTCCGAGGGGATCAATCTCCGGCTCTCGTGCTTCAGGCCCCCTTTGTCGCAATGCAGACAGTTGGCCACGCAGGAGTGCGTAACCTCGAACGACACGCAGATGGGCCAGCCTCTGGCCCTGTTCCAAAGCGACCTTGCGCCGATCTTCACCGCTTCGCTTTTCTTCATGTCAAGAGCTTTCCCAATCTGTGGATGCCAAACGCGCCATCGGGCTTTCCGAGAGACTCTATCGTACCAGTCAACTGGTTGCACGCCATCAGTGAGCCGACTGTGGGCCGACGGCCGCGCCCGGTTCATTCCGCCCCCGGTTCATTCCGTCCCCGGTTCATTCCGCATCCGGCTCGCCCCGTGCCGTCGAATCAAGACGGTCGAGCGCGCCCCTATCCTCCACCCGATGATACGATGCTTCTGCACGTAGGCGAGAACCTGCGAGGCTAGCGAGGTCACCATCTCTAGCGTGCTCGACCCGATAGTCGACTTCCTCAACAAACTTGGTATCGCCGCCCCCGGCCGTCTCGGTTGGGTGACGGTCATCCTCACCTTCATCATAGCGGCACTGGCGGCCTGGCAATTCATGCCCCGCATCCGCCTGTTCTCGATGCGCGTGGGATGGGCCGACGAGCCCAGCCCTCGCCGCATCAACAAAGAGCCGCTTCCCAACGCCGGTGGGCTGGCCATCTTTGCTTCGGTGATAGTGGCGCTGGTGATCGCCACCCTCCTGCGCCCCATCGTCATCGAGGACGTGCAGGTGCAGGTGCTCGCCATCCTGCTGGGTGGCTCGTTCCTCATCATGGCCGGTTTCATCGACGACCAATTCGGCCTGCCGGTAGGCTTCCGGATCCTGGTGCAGTTGGTCGCCGCGCTGTTGCTGGTGAGCACCGGCATACGCATCGAGGTGGCCTTCGGGGGCGACTTTGCCACTGCCATCTCCGTGATCCTCACCGTGGTCTGGATCATCGGGATAACCAACGCTGTCAACCTGATAGACGGTGTCGATGGGCTGGCCGGCGGGGTGAGCTTCATCACGGCCATGAGCCTGCTGGCCGTCTCGGCGCAGGACCAGGCCAAGGCCGCTGCTACCCTGCTCCTCGCCGCCCTGGCGGGAGCCGCTCTGGGCTTTCTGCGCCACAACTTCCCACCCTCGCACATCATCATGGGCGACAGCGGCGCCTACTTCTTCGGCTACGTGCTGGCGGCCTCGAGCATTTTAGGCGAAGTCAAGATCACCACCATCTTCGCCCTTTTTCCCACGGTCCTCTTCCTCCTCCTACCCTTGCTGGATACGTTCCAAGTCGTGCTTCGCCGGCTGGTGCGGCACGAGAATCCTTTGTCGAGCCCGGGCACGGACCACCTTCATCACGGGCTCCTCGCCCGCGGTCTTTCGCAGACCCGCACCACCCTCATCCTCTGGGGCGTCACTCTGGGCACCAACATCGTCGCCATGAAAGTCCAGCGCATGTCGGTGCTGGTCATAGTCAGCACCGCTGTGAGCATCATCGCCCTGCTGGCGCTGATCGTCTGGCGCCGCCGCCGGGCGCTTCGAAAGACGGCTATCCGCCAGGCCCGCGAGGAACACTTGGACCCGTCCGGTGGAGGGCAGGATCTGTAGGGAGCGGCGACGGCTCCTGGAGCCGCGACCAACGGGGCCGCCGCCCTCGAGCTCACGCCCCCGTGCGTGTGGCGCGATCGTCAGGTGTTAAGTCGATACCGAGTCGCGAAACTCTATCCCGGATCGTGAAACCGACCGAACGGTCCACTCGTCTCAGGGGCGTGAATCGGCGACACAGCAAGGGGGTACGGCGATGAGCAGGGGAGTTCGGCGTTCAGTGGGGGTCACGGTCACCGTCCTTGTCACGATCCTAGCTTTGGTCACAGTCCTATCTACGGCGTGCGGTTCTCAGGTCGATTCGGCAGAGGGACTTCTCCAATTGGGAGAGGCGGACAACGGACAGTCTTTCGCGGTCGGGGTCGGCGATACCATCGAGGTTATGCTTCCCGGCAACCCGACTACCGGTTTCACATGGACCGCAGCCATGAGCGATGAGGCTGCCGCGCTGGTAGCACAGCAAGGCGAGCCGGCCTACGTTTCCGAGTCATCCGGCGAGACCGTCGTCGGCGCGGGCGGGGTCTACACTTTCACGTTCAAGACCATCGCCAAGGGAGAAGCCGAGTTGAAGCTCGTTTATGCCAGGTCGTTCGAGAGCGTGCCGCCTGAACAGACCTTCACGGTCACGCTCACCATCGAATAGCACGTCGCGGGACGCGGACGCCGACGGGGGGGCGGCGGACGCGCCCCGCAGCGTTCGCTTCACTTGAGAGCAGCGGAGCGGAAGGTCATTCTGAAACCAGTTATTAGCGCGTGATCAGTTCCAGCGTGCCCACACTCATGTCGACTTCGATGAGCAGGGTCTTGTTTTGGCCGCCCGCCTTCACGGCGGGTGTGCTCGAGGTCTTGCCCGTGGTGGTCCAGGCGCCCTCTAGGGAGACATCGGTCAGAGACCCTTTGACGGTCACCTGGGCAGCGGTCTCCGCAGGCACCTCGATGCGCACGCTCCCCACCCCGGCTTTGATGCGCGCGCTACTGTCGGTGCGTAGCTGCCCAGAGAAGTCCATCTTATAGGACCCGGCACCGCCGTTGAACTCGAAGGTCCTGAAGTTCGCGTTGGCAAGACCGGTCAAGTTGACCGTGGAGGCGCCGGTCTCGTAGAGCAATCGCTGCATCTGCCCGGGATTGGGCGAGCCGAACCTCACCTCACTCCGGGCGGCTCCGTCCTTGATGGTCAGCCCCTGCAGTGTCAGCCCACCCAGATCGTACGTACCTTCGTACGCACCGGCAGAGACCAGTAGACGCATGGGTGCATTGCCCAGTTGCAGCCGCCATTCGTTCACGATGTCGCCACCGATCGCCTCGAGGCCGCCTTTCTTGCCCTGCTCGATCGTCAGCTTCTTATCGGTCCGCTCGATCGTCGGTTTCCAGGCATCCACGTTGTATCTGATCAGACCCGAGGCGAGGCCGGTCGCCCCGGGGCTGAGCGAGAGCGTCCCTGCTCCCATGTCGATCTCCACATCGGTGACTGCCGCCGATCCCAAGGGCTCGTCTACGGCCAGCTCCTGCGTGGGCCCGATATCCACGCCCACACTGCAGGCGGATGCAAATGTGATCAGTCCCAGCATCGAGACCATGAGCATGACGACGAGCATCACCCGCACGGGCACTTCTGGGTTCGGTCTCCTCCGGTTCGATCCCATGGTCACGCACCCCCTGGCATTCCCGTCACCGCTGGTCGCTCTCCAAGAATTGTAGAGGAATTCACGCCGTGCGGCACCAGCCCGGTCTCGACAGATCTCCTGACCGCACCGGCATAGGCCGAGCCGGCGGCGCACTTCCCGCGCTCAATTCAGGAGCGGATCCGCAAGGCCTGCGACGACGTAGGCCAAGACGGCCACCGCGATCATCACTACCCCGAACATCACGCGAGCCCGTTTGCTTCCCCGGGACACGCGTCGGGCCACGGCCCGCGGCTCCGCTCCCGACTTCGTTCCCACCAGATGAAACTTGCCAAGACCGCCGCCGACCAGGCTCCTCCGAGACACCACCCCGCAAGGACGTCCGAAGTCCAGTGCACTCCCAAGTAAACTCGGGAGAACCCCACCCCCAACACCACGGTACAGGCCGCGACGAACGCCAGAACGACCAGAGCCATCCGGATCTTGGACCGGTTCCCAGGTCGCCCCTCTACCTGATCCGAGCACCGTCCCGTGTATCGAAGCAGCAGGAAGAGGATGAGCACAGAGACCACCAGGGTGAGGAAGGCGTGACCGGAGGGGAAGCTTTGGGAGATCGGAGGATTGATCAACATGATGGT
>CAZCCL010000063.1:0-13065 GCA_964497095.1 uncultured Gaiellales bacterium
GAGGAAGGCGTTCGGCGGGTTGTAGTTGTGGATACTCCCATTCGACAGTCCCCAGAGGATGAACCCCAGAGCGGTCAGCAGGGCGGCCCCCACGACAGCCATTATCTCGATCTTGCCCGAGCGGTAGAAGAGCCGGGAGATGCCGGTGAAGTCGTAGCGGCTGGTCAACAACCTACGCAGTGCCATCATGGTCTCGCCCGGGTCGGCACCCCTGGGGCAGTTGGTCGAGCACTCCCCGCAGTAATAGCAGAGCCACGGCTCCAGACTGCTCTCCAGGTTCTTCTCCAGGCCCATCTGCAGGTAGCGCATGGAGCGGCGCGGAATGATATGCGGCTCCTTGGAGAAGGGGCACACCGCGGAGCAGTTCCCGCAGTGATAGCACATGGAGACGTCCTCCGCTCCAAAGACCTCCAGTTCGTCGATGAGTTTGGGATTGACGCGGATCGCCATGCTGATCCTCCTTAGACCTTGACGAGACTGCGCGCCCGCGCTTCGATGTCGCTGAGAGAGAGCTCAGCCCGGCTGTCCAGCCCACGGCCGGTGGTGATGCTTTTGAGGACCCCGGCGGCAACGGCCGACGCCTGTGCGACCGTGTCCGGAATGTCCTTGGGAGCCTGGCAGCCTCCGGCCACGAACACCCCTCCCCGTTCGGTGTCGGTCGGGTCGGAGTTGTAGTCCAACTCCCCGAACCACCCGTCACGATCTCGGGATATGCCCAGCATCTCCGCCAACCGCTCGGTACCTGCTGCAGGCACCAAGCCCACAGCCAAGATGACCATGTCGACAGGAGTGTCGATCATCTTTTCGCTGAGGATATCCTCTCCCTTGATGACCATTTCCCCGTCTTCCTCTACGATCCGCGCGGTCCGGCCTCGCACTACGAAGGTGCCTTCCGCCGCGATCCGCTCGGCGAACTCCTCATACCCTTTGCCGAACGCGCGCATGTCGATGTAGTACTCGTAACAGGTCGCATCGGGCAGCTTCTCCGTGACCAGGTGCGCGAACTTGAGTGAGTACATGCAGCAGACGCGCGAGCAGTAGGAGTTGTGCTGCGCGTCACGAGAGCCGACGCAGTGGATGATGGCGACCTTCTGGGGAGGGCTTCCCTCGGGATCGAGCACCCACTCGTCCACCTTCTTGCGCTTGTTGTGCTTCAGCGTTTTGGCGACGATCTTGCCGCCGGTGGGTCCCGAGGCATTGGTCATCCGCTCGAACTCGAGGGCGGTCAAGACGTTCGGCAGGACCCCGTACCCGTAGCGCTCGATCTTGGTGGCATCGTAGATGTCGTAGCCGGTTGCTAGGATGACGTTGCCGACCTGTATCTCGACTACTTCGTCCTTCTCGGCCAGATCTATGCATTCTTTGGGACACTTCTTGACGCACACTCCGCAGCGCTTGCCCTCGCTTTGGAACCAGAGGCAGGATGCCTCGTCGAGCACGTAGGCATTTGGTACCGCCTGAGGGAAGGGGATGAAGATCGACCGGCGCTCGGAGATCCCCGAGTCGAACTCGCTAGGGGCCCTGCCCGGACAACTGTCGGTGCACTGATTGCAGGCCACGCACGCATCGATGTCCACATGCCGAGCCTTCTTACGGATCTTCGCCAGGTAGTTGCCCGGCGAGCCGCTTATGTCCTCGACCTCTGCATAGGTCATCAGATCGATCATCTCGTGCTGACCCACCGCCACCATCTTGGGAGTAAGGATGCAGGCGGCGCAGTCAAGCGTAGGGAAGGTCTTGTCAAACATGGCCATGTGCCCGCCGATGGTGGCCGTCCGCTCCACTAGGTAGACCTGCTTGCCGGCATCCGCGATCTCCAGGGCCGCTTGGATGCCCGCGATCCCCGCGCCGACTATGAGCGTGCCGGGATGAGTAGCGTTCGTATCCGGCACAGCCGCCAGCGGGAACGGGACTCCCATGACCGCGCACGCCAAGATGGACTTCGCTCGAGCAGACCCTGCTTCCGTGAGGGCTCCGTACTCGCGGAAGGAGGCCAGACGGACCTCGTCGGGATCTCCGCCGGCAAGCACCATGGCTCTGGTGAAGGCCGGCTTGAAGAAGCCCGGCGAATCCCCGGCGATGACGATGGTCTCAAGCCGTTCCTGCTTGATCTCGTCGGACAGAGCTACAGGGTCCAGTCTGGGTCGGACGCCCAGATTCCACACCCTCTCGACGTTTGGCAGGTTGGCTGCGTACGACTCGACAGAGTGGACGTCAATCACGTCTAGAGTCGTTGCGTCTTCCTGACAGATGAATATCCCTGTTCTCATACTCCCCCCGTTTGGGCTCGACTTGAACGGACGACGTTGCCTCCAAGTGCCCGCTTCTCACCTGGAGAAGCCGGCTGCACGATACATCCGAAAGAGGAAAAGAAGGGACGGGAAAGACAGAAGACCGGTCCGACCGAGACCGGTCCGTACCAGCGGGGCCGTGGCGAGGCTGTCGGTTCACCGGAACGCGCACGGCAGCGTAGGACGCGGGCGTCTACAGGCCGGCCGGGTTGGCCCGGTCTGCGTGCGTCTAAAGAACGTAGCAACCTGATCTCCCCAGTCATCTTCCCCCCTGGGAATCGAGGCGACCGCTTGCTGGAACCTAGGAGCTCTACCTAAATCTTGACCAACCTAGCATCTCGCCAGCACAGACACAAGACTCCTGACCCGCGCCGCAAACGTCCGCGGCATCTTCCTGCATCCCCGGACGCGGCCGAAATCGCCTCAGGTGCGGAGATAGGAATCTGTGTAGATGATCTTGTTCAGAAGGACTTGCACGGTCTTCCAGATGTCCGCCTGCTCGGGTTCCGACAGGTCCACATCGGAGGGCTCCAGTTCCTCCATGGCCGCGGTGCGATCGTAGAGAGTGAGAAGCAGCGAACCTGCAGCCGTGGAGTCGTCCCTAGTCTCGACGATGCGGACGACCTCCATCAGCTTCTCGTCCAGAGCGTCGGCTATCGCAGTATCGAGCCCCGCAGCCATGAGCATCACCAGGTACACCCGGTTGAGCAGGCTGCGGTTCTCGGCCGCGCAGTGGTTGGACACGTTGCTGAGCCCGCACGTCGTGAGGGGGGCCGGGTCCAGGCCCTGCTTGATGTAGCGGACGGCCTCCACCGCGTGAGGGGCATACTCCTGGCAACCGGCCACCGTCAGAGCCAAGGGGTCGAGGTAAAGGTTCTCCATGGGGATGCCCACTTCCATCGCCCGAGGAATGAGCTGCTCCATGGCGATCGACACCCGCTCCTCGGCCGTCATCGGGATCCCGCTCTTGCCCATCGTGAGGGCGATGAGACCCGCGTTGTACTCGGCGGCCACCGGAGGCACCCTCTCCAGACGCTCCGGCTCGGCGGAGGTCGAGTTGACTATGGCCTGCCGCTTGGCCAAGGCAAGACCGGCCTTGATGGCCTCGAGGTTGGTGGTATCGAGAGAGAGGGGCACGTCGATCACATCCTGGACCGTCGCGACCAGCCAGCTCATCACCGCCGGTCCTTCCTTCTTCTGCGGACCGATGTTGAGGTCCAATACCTGCGCGCCATGCTCCACTTGGGTCCTGGCCAAGCTCTGCATGGCCTGAGTGTCGCGGTTGGCGATGGCCTCTTTGACCTCGGGGGCGATGATGTGGATGTTCTCGCCGATGATCAGCATGGCTCCTCCTTCACGGTAGCTGCGGTCAGGTTCCTACCAGGCATTCGTCCAGCACGGTCGCGATGGCCTGGTAGCTGGCGGACGACTCGTCAAGCTCGATCAAGGGACGGCCTTCGGCGTCGAACAGACCGATGTCCGGGTCTTGGGGGACGACCCCGAGGATCGGGACCCCCAATTCTCCGGCTCGCTCGCCGAGCGCCGCCGGCACCTCGCCCTGTACGCGGTTTAGCACGAGACCCGCCCGTCCGATGCGGGTGCCGAGGGATCGCACCAATTGCACGATGTGTTCGGCGGCCGAGAGTCCCCGGTAAGTGGGGTCGCTGATGATGAACAGCCAGTCCACGTCACGGGTGGTCTGGCGGCTGATGTGCTCCATACCGGCCTCGTTGTCGATGACGACGCTGCGATAGTTGTCACCCAAGCGGTCGATGGCTTCGCGCAGCATGTGATTGGCCGCGCAGTAGCAGCCGGGCCCCTCCGGCCGGCCCATCGCCAGTAGGTCGAGTTCCTCCCCTTCCACGACGCACTGCATCACCTGATACTGAAACCAGTCGGGTTTGGAGATGCCCGGTTGGAAGGTACCGCCGGTGACCTGATCACGGGTATCCTCCCGTATCTGGCCCACTGTGTCCTGAAGCTCCAGCCCCAAAGCCATGTTCAGATTGGCGCTCGGGTCGGCATCGATGGCCAGGATCGGGGTGCGCCCGGCCTTCAGGAGGTACTTGATGGTAAGGGCGGAGAAGGTGGTCTTTCCGGTGCCCCCTTTGCCGACCACGGCCAGGGTCAGCGTCATGATCCGCTCTCCCCCTGGGCACGAAGCTCGGCAAGGGTCTGCTGGACCGACGGGAACAGGCTCTCATCCGTGTGAGGGATGAACAGCGCGGAGGTGAATGCATCCATGAAACGGTTGTCGGCGCTCAACTCCAGGTAGGTCATCTTCCCGGCCAGGTCATCGACCTGGGCGCGGCTGTCTCGGCACGTGAGAGCCAGATAGGCTCCCTGGATGGAGGTGTTACCCAGGTAGGTGAACCGGTCCCAGGGCATATCCGGCAGCAGACCGAGCTGGATGGCCTTCTCCACATCGATGTGGCGACCGAAACCCCCGCCTATGAGCACCCGCTCCACGTCGGTGATGGCCAGACCCACGCTCTCGCAGAGCACGGTCGCCCCGGCGTAGACGGCCGCCTTGGCCCGCAGCAGGTTCTGGATATCGGTCTCGGTCAGCACGATATCCTCTTGGCCGGTCTCGGTGTCCGCAGCCCAGGCCACTACGTACTCGGGCCCTGCTTCGCTCCGACGCAGCCTGGGACTGCGCCCGTCGACGGCAACGCGCCCACTCTTGTCGATGACGCCGGTCACCATCATTTCCCCGAGGAGCGAGATCATGCCCGAGCCGCAGATACCCAGCGGTGGCGCGTCACCCAGGGTGGTCCAGGTGGGCTCCAGGGTCCGAGGGTCGATCCAGACCTGCTCGATAGCTCCGGTCACGGCGGGCATCCCCGAGGTGGCGCCGGCCCCCTCGAAAGCGGGGCCGGCAGAACACGCGCAGGTGATCAGCCACTCCGAGTTGCCAAGGACCATTTCGCCGTTGGTGCCCACGTCGATGAAAAGAGTGAGGGCCTCCTCCTCGAACATACCCGTACGCAGTAGCCCGGAGGTGATGTCACCACCCACGTAAGCTCCTACAGCGGGGAGGCAGTCCACCAAAGCGTCAGGGTGCATATGCAGGCCCAACCGGGCGGCGGGGAGCGGAGGGAAGCGACCGGCCGCGGGCACATAAGGCTCCAGCCGGATGTACTGGGGTTCCAGCCCTAGGAAGAGATGGGTCATCGTAGTGTTGCCGGCCACCATAGCCAAGGCGATCTGCTCGGGGGCGAGTTCTTGCCGGGCCAGCATGTCGTCCATAAGGGCGTTGATGGTGGCAACGACCCGTCCCTGCAATTCTTCGCGATGTCCGGGCTGCCGGGCGTAGACGATGCGGGAGATGACATCCTCGCCGCAAGCTATCTGGTTGTTGAAGGCCGAGGCGTGGTCCAAGAGCCTGCCGTCCCTCATATCAGCCAGGTACGTGGCCACGCTGGTAGTGCCGATGTCGATCGCCAGACCCAGGACCTGAGTCTCGGCCTTGCCCGGAAGCACGTCGAGCAGGCGGTAGGGCCCGTCGGGAGAGTCTGAATTGCCTTGCTCCACCTCGACGGTGACCGTCCACTCCCCCTCTCGCAGGACCTTCGGTAGCTTGGCCAGCGCCGTCAGAGTAGGCCGGACGTCCCGCAGGCCGTGCTGCGAGGTGAGTTCCCGCTTCAACCGCTCGAAATCGGGGGTGTTGTCCCCCATGGTAGGGGGCTCGACGGTCACATGGTAGCGCTCGATCCAGGGCTTCCCGGGATGCTCGCAGAGGACCACTTCGGGCGCGGCCTTCTCGGCCCGGTCGCCGGCCTCCAAACGCTGGATCTGCTCTTCATGAGGCGGTACCCAGACGGTGACGTCCTCGTTGACCAGGGTCTGACAGGCAAGGGCGTAGCCCTGTTGGATGTCATCCTCGCTGAGGCGCAGCGCCGAGCGGCGGCGCACCGAGCCTTCGCGCACCTGGACGACGCAGCGGCCGCAGCGTCCCTGCCCGCCGCAGGGCAGCGGTACGTGCAGTCCCGCCTGGGATATGGCCTCCTCAAGAAGAGTGCCGACGGGGACCTCGACCGTGCGCTCGCTCGGTTCCAGCCGGACGACGCACTGCCCGCCGTCGTTCTCTTCTGCGCGCATCCCGTTCCCCTGTGACATCAGCCCTTCGCCAACTGTCTGAGATAGGACGGGATGCCGATCGCCTCACGCGGACCCACGAGCACCTCCCAGCCGGGCAGTTCCTCCTCCAGGTCACCGGAGATGCTGGCCACGAAACCGGGGATGACGATGCTGGTGTGGCTGACCTTGTCGGGCACGCCGGCGGTCTTCACCGCCTTGGCGATGCTCTCGGCGTCGAACTTGCCGGCCGCCCAAGCGGTCAGTACCGACATCCCTTCGGAATCGGCGACCAAGAGCCATGCCGGCCGGCCGCTGCCCTCCACCTCGCCGGCCACGGAGAAGTACGTAAGGGAGAAGTTGGTGGTGACCAGCAGCGGCGCGTCCCCGCTCGGGTCGGCGATCTCGTACAGACCCGGGCTGACCTGGATCGGCTTCTGCGGGTCGGTGTAGATGTTCTGCCGCAGGGTCAGGAGCGAGTAGAGCACGGCGGGGTCAAAGTTGTCCAGCACGATCAGGCCCGCGTACTTGTCTATCGACTGGGCCGCCAGCATGGCCTCTTCCTCGAGGCTTTCGGTGCCCTCGCCGGGGAAGGTGATCACCGGGTAGCCTAGGGGGCGGAAGTTCTTCTTGATGGCCGCGCGGCGCATGCGGGTCAAGGCGGCCAGCGTGTCCGCCCAGCCACGGGTCCCGGGATCGAGGACCAGGTCCTCGAAACCCTGCTTGGTGATCTGGTCGGCCAGCGTGGCGAGGGTATCCAGGTCGCCGTTCTCGCCTTTGACCGCTAGGGAAGCACTGTACTTGTGAGCGAGAGCCGCCATCTGTTCCCAGTTCTCGTGGTCGGCGCCGTAGGCCAAGGGGGCCTTGTCCTTGGCCTCCTTCAGACCGGCCTCCATCGCCCCCGGATCGGAGCTGATGAGGATGATCGCCAGTTCCTTTCCGGCAGTCTGGGCTACCCGACCGGCGAAAGTGTCGGCGGAGCCGGAGACGTTCTCGATGGCCACTCCATCCGGACGCAAGGTCATACCGACCCGCTCGATCTGGTAGTCGGCTATCTGGTCCAAGCTCCGGGTGAACTCGTCGTCGCTCATGTCGTCCCGCAGCCGGTAGAACAGGCCTGGCTGATGGTAGAAGGTCTTCTCGTGGCGGAAGATGACCGTCTCGTTGCCCACCTCGAGCTTGTGCCCGTCCTTGCCGAGGGAGATCAGCCGGATGGGCGGCGCTGAGGCGCTGTCGAGCTGAGCCTTGGTCTCGTCCGAGACATGGGGACAGGCCGACAGTTCCACTTGTCGTGCGGCCAGCTTCATGGCGAAGGCCAGGCAGGTGGGAAAGCCGCACTCCTTGCAGTTCGTCTGGGGAAGCATTTTGTATATCGCTAGGCCGCTCAGTGCCATATCACGCTCTCCTTTCGCTCGGGACGCGAGTCATCATCGTTCGGCATGTCGTGCTGCTCACGCAGTCCCGGCGGGCGTCATCAATTCGGTGATGGCCCGTTTTACCAGCGGGATGGTGTCCGGGTGGCGCAGGACGACGATGTCGGCGCCCGTCTCGAGGAGCGTCACGGCCGTGTTCGCTTCCCAGAGCACACCCCGCTCGGCCCAGTCTCCCCACTGCTCGGGCACGCCTTCCGCGGTGCGGCTCTCCTTGGCCCTCCAGGCCTCGTAGCCTACGGTCACGATCAAAGGCAGCTGCAAAGCGGCATCGCCGGTGAGGGCGGCGAGGCGCAGACGCTCCATGACAGAGTAGGTGTACTCGATCCCGTAGCCCAGGGCACCGGTGGTCGGGTCGACCAGGATACGGTCCCGGTCGAGGCGCATATCGGTGATCAGGACGTTCAGTTGCTTGGCCAGGTTCACGTCGATCGGGGTCTTGGCTATGACCAGCTGGTTGTTGGCCAGGGCGGCCGCCACCACGGTCCGGTAGTTCTTCTCCTCGCAGTTGCCCAGGGCCACCCTCTCTCCGGCGGCCTCCTCGGCGGCGGCCACCAGTACCTCGTTGTCCTTGTCGGGCTGGCCGGGGCCGTACACGATCAGGGGGAGAGTGGTGGCTTCGAGCACCTTTCGGACCGTCGCCCGGGCCTGCTCTGCTCCTGTGTCGCCCCGCTCGGGGTGGGCACTGTCCAAGGTGAGCGCGATGAGGTCGGCCCCTGCCTCTTCGGCCCGGGCGGCCCAGGCAGCGGGGTCTCCCAGTGCGTCTCCCCAGGCCTGAACCAACAACTCCGACCAGTCTTCGGGCTTGCGGTCGAGCACCTCGACGGCGACGACGGGCTTGTGAGGGATCTCGCCCTCGAAGTGCAGGAAGGGTAGGGTGCTCTCCCCGCCGAGGGTCACGGTGCCGCCCCGGGTACCGCCCTGGTCGGGTCCGGCACCCAAGGTCACCTCGAGGATCTTGCCGGTCCAGGCCTCGTTCACGTTTGGCATCGCTACGGACATCCAGGATCTCCTTTCATACGGGGGACGGACATCAGAAGATCGGGTCCATGGCCAGGGCCGGATGCTCGTGCTCCTCTAGGTACGGCATGAGCTCCTCGACCGTGGTCACCGAGCGCTCGTCCGCGATCTTGTCCAGAAGGCCCGGATCGCCCTCGCGCTCGCAGACGACTTTCAGTTCCTCGGCCATGCTGTCCTTGAGGAAGCTCGACATCCAGACGATGCGCTTGAAGCCCCCGTCGGCCGAGATGAACTTGCGGCTCAACAGGTAGTACTTGCCCACGCCCATCATGCCCGGCGTCTGCAACCCGCCGCCGGCCACGCCGGCGAGGGTGGAGAAGGTCATGCCGGCCGGAGTCATGCTGGGATCCTCACGCGAGACCACCATCACCCCGTTGGCCTCCGGGATCACCACGGCGATGCACTCGAAGCAACCACAGGCCGTCATCGGATCCTGCATGATGGAGTACAAGGTGACTCGCTCCACCGACTGATGTGAGTTCTGATAGGCGAACTCGTTGGACCCCTGCCAGACGCCGAAGGTCGGGTCCAGGCAGATCCCCTTGGCGATCGGTTGGTTGGGGCCGGTGGGGTTGATCTGATACGACGCCTTGCAGTCGAGCCAGTTGTAGGCGCCGCAGAGCCCCAGCCGCTCGGGGGATATGACGCAGACGTGGTTTGGTGCGAAACTCTGACACAGGGTGCAGCTGTAGAACTCGTCCACCGACTCGTCCACCATGTCGGCCAGACGCACGTTCCGGGCCTGGTAGGCTTCACGGGCCTTACCCAGCCACTCCTCGAACTTCTCCGGATCCGTATAGACGGTCACCTGGACCTTGTCCAGGATGGCGCCGAAGTCGCCGTGCAGGCGGGCGTACAGGATGTCGCCCAGGTTCTTCAGTTCGAAACCCTTACCGACGGCGGTCTTGCTAAAACGGATCCAGGTGATGTCACGCTGGCCGATGTGCTGAATGCCGGAGGCGCCGTTCACGAAGTAGTGGAACTGGCGCTCGAGCACAGGTTCAAAGTCCTCCTGCATCTTGCGCCCGGCTACCTCGACCACGATGCCCAAGTTCATAGCCCCGCCCTCGGGCATGTCTTCGAAGCCGGGTCCCACCACCTCGATCTTGCCGTCCTCGATGTCATCCAGGTCGGCCATGCGCAGGTACTCGAAGGCGTGAGCCTTGGAGCCTCCGAACTCCACGCGCATGTCGGCCTTGCGTACCCGCTCACCCTCGAAGGCGCTACCGTAAGGCACCGGGATGGGCACGTCGGTGATCTTGATCTTGACTCCCCGGACCTCGGTGGCACGTTGCACCATGCGCCGCGCCTTTTCAGTATCGTCGTCACCCGGGATATCGTCGAAGGGCATGCTGATCACATGCTCGTAGCTGGTCACCCCGGTGGGCAGGATCTGCGGGATCAAAGTGTCTGCGATACAAGGGAAGCCGTAGTTGATAGCGCCGGCGGCGGCCGCATACTTGAGGTCGTCGACCTCGCCCAGTGCTAGTACGAAAGCGAACACCCGATACTTGTTGTAGAGCAGGATGTCACGGATCGCGCCGCCGGACATGCCCCCGAAGGTGAGGGCCGAGCGGGTGGCGAAACCCAGGGCGTAGATGGCCGAGATGGTGTCGGTGCCGAAGGGCACGATGTAGGTGTCGTATCCCATCTCGACGCCCTCTTCCTGCAACTGATGGATGATGCTGCGCCCGTTCACGTTGCCGGATAGGAACACGAGGATGTTGCGTTTCTGCAACTCACGCACGATGGAGACGGCCGCCTCGTTGCTGCGGGCCGCGCCCACGATGGCTGCGAAACCGGGCATGCGGCCGTCGACAAGCTGGATCCCCCAGGCCCGCAGCTGGATGTCGTCGATGGGGCCGTTGGCGTATCCGCCGCCGCCCCCACCATTGCCGTTGGGACTGGTGAAGCTGGTGCCGGTCAACTGCAGGTCCGCGATCGGCTCGGGCTGCTCCCCCTGAGCGAAGCGCACCGCTTCGATGGCCTCCATGGCCAGGAGAGTCGCCGCTCCACTATCCAGGGTCTCGCCCAGATAGGGCAGCCACACGCTCTCGACCGGGACAGGCTCGAGCAGGTTCTTGGCGTGAGCCACAACCTTGCGCAACTCTCCCAGAGTGTCGACCTCTATGCCCGTGAAGCCCAGGATGACGGGAAGGTGGTAGGCGGTGTTGATGAAGGCTACGTGTTTGTCAGCGCCCAGGTCGGCGATGGCCGACTCCACCAGCTGCTCGGCTTCGTGGACGATCATGTTGGCGCCGCGGTGGGCGGCCTTGGCGATGTATCTCGACATCTCCCTATACCTCCGACCCGACGCCCTAGCGGCGTACGGAATAGACGTTGAGCAGTTCGCCCTCGCCGACTGTCTGAAGCAGCTCCTCCACCAGACGGTCGCCGCTCTCCCCGAACCGCTGCGGATCGTACTCGGATAGACCGAGCGCCCCACGCTTGGAATCAATGTATTTGAGCGCCTTGGCGATCAGCGCGTCGATGTCGGGCTCAAACTCGATGCCGCCACCGACCTTCTTCATCCACCCGTTGAGCATCAGATCGACAACCTCCGGGCTGTTCGCGACCGGGCTCGGGAGGCCGAAGAGGACGTAGGCGCCCGTTGCGGCGCAGTACGTACCGATGGAGAGGGCCTTCTCCGACATGTACTCGGGACAGATGCCCACGGCTGGTAGGTCGGATACGTCATCGCCCAGCCCGCCTTCGGTGGCGCATTCTGTAAGGATGGTCAGGATGCGGGAGTTGTCCACGCACGAACCCACGTGCACCACAGGCGGGATGCCGATGGCCTCACAGACCTCGCGCAGCCCTGCGCCCGCCTCCGCCATGAACTCGGGGCGCAGGTACCCGTACTTGGCCGCCCCTGTAGCAGCACAACCCGTTACCACACAGAGGACGTCGTTACGGATGAGTTCGCGGATGATCTGGACGGTGGGGGCGTCCTGCGTGACCCGGGCGTTGTTGCAGCCCACCACGCCCGCCAACCCGCGGATGCGTCCCTGGGCCACGGCGTCGTTCAAAGGCCGGAAGGAGCCGCGATACAGACCGCCTTGCATGTAGCGCACGTACTCATGGGAGAAGCCGGCGACCAGCGCCTCGTCGGTCGCGGGGATCTTGGTGGCATCGCCGCGGTTCACGTAGTTGTCGATGGCGACGCGCACGATGCCCTTGGCGCTCTCGTACGGGTGATGCTCGTCGTACTCCATATGCTCGGCGCCCTCGATCTTGGCCTTCGGCGAGGTCGTGATCAGCTTCGTGTGGTAGTGAGAAGCCACCTCGGCCAGCGCCTGCATGATGCACTGCACGTCGACGATCATGGCCTCCACGGAACCGGTGGCTATGGCCAGTTCCTGGGAAAGGAAGTTGCCCGCCGGCGGGATGCCGTGCCGCATCAATACTTCGTTGGCCGTGCAGCAGATGCCTGCCAGGTTGATGCCCTTGGCTCCCTTGCTCTTAGCATATTCCACAAGTTCGGGGTCGGTGGAGGCGGCAACGATCATCTCCGAAAGGGTCGGCTCGTGCCCGTGGACAACCAGGTTCACCTCGTCATCCTTGAGCACGCCGAGGTTCACCTGGCTTTGCAGGGGCGTCGGAGTACCAAAGAGGATGTCGCTGATGTCGGTGGCCAGCATGGAACCGCCCCAGCCGTCGGAGATGGCGGCACGCAGGACCTGGTCGAGGATGTTCTCGGCGTCCTGGTCGACACCCATGTGGGTGCGATGCATGATCTCCACAATCTCGCGGTCTATGCCTCGGGGGGTGATCTTCTCCTCGCGCCAGAGCTTCTGACGAGCCGGGGTGGCACGCTTCACATACGTGAGTTCACCCTCTTGTCTGCCGAACTCGGCCAGGGCTGCTTCGGCGATGTCGCGGGCGACGTCAAGCACCGGCCGGCCCTCGCTCTTGATACCCAGGTAGCCGGCCACGACGTGCAGCTTGGCCTCGTCGCGGATACGAAAGCCCTCCGTCTCACCCTTGGCCACCGCCAGCAGGGCCAAGGCCATGCCGCGGCCGTGGTCCGAGTGCGCCGCGGCGCCCCCGGCCACCGACCTGGCGAAGTTGCGCGCCGCCACGGTGGAGCGGGTAGCGCCACAAACGCCTCGGGTGGTCTTGGCGACCAGCCGGCAAGGCCCCATGGCGCACACCCTGCAGCATGCGCCTTCCGCGCCGATGGGGCAGGCCTTTATGCTGGCGGCCCGGTCGAAGGCCGTCTCGACCGTTCCTTCGCAGTAGCCGAG
>CAZCCL010000063.1:13165-14766 GCA_964497095.1 uncultured Gaiellales bacterium
CAAAGCCGGAAGTCTCGTCGCCGCTAGTAGCGGCGGAAGTCTCCTGCCATCTCACGATCCTTGAGCTCGGTGATGGTTATGCGGTCGAGGACCGTGTACCAGGCCGAGCCGTCTTCGTGTCTTTTCGGGAACTCGATCATCTCCGGCATCTCGCCGGGCGGGTAGCCGGCCGAAGCCAGAGTCTCGCCGAGAGCCTCCGGCGAGGTGGCGCTCTCGTCGAAGCTCACCGCCACCTTGCGCCTGGCCGCGCTGGCGACGACCTCGCTCACCCCCTCGATCTCGAGTAGGGCCTGGCGCACCTTGAGCACGTGGTGGTCTGCGTACATCGCCGGCACGTCGATGAGTGTGTTTTTCATGCGCGCGAACCTTTCTCTTGGCAGGGGCGCCGGCGGTCGCTGGCTCCCAGTGATACCGAATCGAAACGCATTGTTGAAGCCCGGCCGCTCAGAACAGACCCACCACCCGGCCGTCCTCGTCCAGGTCCACGTCCGTGAAGGCCGGTCTCGGCGGCAGCCCGGGCATGGTACGCATGTCGCCGCAGAGCGGATACAGGAATCCCGCCCCGGCGCTGGCCCGGATGTCCCTGATGGGCAGCCGCCACCCTTTGGGCGCTCCCTTCATGGTCGGATCGTGGCTCAGCGACAGGTGGGTCTTGGCCATGCAGATGGGCAGCTTGTCCAAGCCCCAGTCGGTATACAGCTTGACCTTCTCTTCCGCCGCCGGCAAGTAGTCCACACCATCGGCGCCGTAGATCTGGGTGGCTATTGCCTCGATCTTCTCCTTGATAGAGGCATCGGAAGGATAGAGGAACTCGAATTTCGAGGGTAGATCTGACGCGCGTATGACCGCCTCCGCCAGTTCGCGCGCCCCCTCGCCGCCATGTGCCCAGTGATCGCTGGTCACCGCCTCGTCGGCCCCCGCATCCTTGGCTATCCTCCTGATGAGGTCTATCTCTTTGTCGGTGTCGGTGTGGAAGCTGTTCACGCACACCACCACCGGGACTCCGAAGCGCTTGGCGATAGCTATGTGCGCCTTCAGGTTCTCGGATCCCCGCTCGAGGTATTCGAGGTTCTCCGTGGTCAGCTCCTTGGGCAGAGGCCTTCCCGGGATCACTTGTCCCAAGCCCCCGTGCATCTTGAGGGCCCGAACCGTCGCCACCAGCACCACGCAATCTGGCACCAGCCCGCTGACCCGGCACTTGATGTCCATGAACTTCTCCATGCCGATGTCCGCCCCGAAGCCCGACTCGGTCACCACGTAGTCGGCCAGTTTGACGGCCAACTGATCGGCGATCACCGAGGAGTTGCCGTGGGCGATGTTGGCGAACGGGCCCGCATGCACGAAGGCGGGGGTGTTCTCCAGGGTCTGCATCAGGGTGGGCATGAGGGCTTCCTTCATCAGGACCGCCATGGCCCCTGCCACCCCCAGGTCCTCGGTCGTGATAGGCCGGGACTTGCTGTCGGTGGCCAGGATGATGCGTCCGAGCCGTTCGCGCAGGTCGGCGAGACCGGTGGTCAGAGCCAGGATGGCCATGACCTCACTGGCTACGGTGATGTCGTAGCCCGTCTCTGCCATGCGGGACCGTGGGCGCATTGCTCGAT
>CAZCCL010000064.1:0-14533 GCA_964497095.1 uncultured Gaiellales bacterium
AGGGCGCGCGCCACTGCGGTGGCGCGCGCCTCCTCCAAGCGGGTAAGGTCTTCCTCGGTACTCTCAAGCAGAGCCAGACGCTCGGCCGAGGCAAGACCATAGGCCACCGCGGCCTCGGTGGTGCCGCCGTATTTTCGGGCAAGGTCCGTGTAGAGGCGCAGGCGTTCGTCGACCTCCTGGAGGCGGCGTGGATCGACGGTGACGCGTTCCAGGTAGTTCCGCAGTTCGCGGGAGAGTTCGGTGATCTGTTGACGTACGTCGACGAGGGCGGAGGAGACCGAGTCTATGCGCTCGTCGACTCCCTGCAGCCCGGACAAGTGAGCGGCCGCCTGCGCGACCAGGTCGGCAGCATCGGGTCGCTCGTCGTCGCTGCTCAGAAGGTCGGAGGCCGCACCGGCGCCCCGGAGGATGTCCTCGGCGCGGGCGAGTACTCTCTGTTCGCCCTGGAGGACGTGTTCCTCGTCGACGGACAGGCGGGCTTCTGCCAGCTCGGTCACCTGGAACCGGAGGAGGTCTATCTCACGGCCGCGGGCCTCGGCGGTATCGCGGGCCGTGTTCAGGCGGCGGATGATGTCCGCGGCCTTCTCGTATGCGGCTTGGTATTCGGCGGCCGACCGCACGACGTCCTCGCCCGCCCAGCGATCGAGTACGGCGAGCTGGTAGCCGGGGTCGAGCAGCCTGCGATATTCGTGCTGTCCGGCGAACGACAAAAGGCTTCCTACCACGTCGCCCAGAGTGGCGAGGGTGACCGCTGTGTCGTTGACATAGCAGCGATTCCGGCCTTGTCTGCTCAGGCGTCGGGTGACGATGACCTGGTCCTGCTCTGCCCCCACCAACGAACGGATGTCCTCAGTGATTTCCGCGGCCTCCGACTCGTCGAGATCGAACACCGCTTGGATGATGGCTTCTTCTGCAGCTTGGCCCACCAGGCCCTCCTCGGCCCTCTCTCCCGCCAGGAGCCCCAGAGCTCTGGTGAGCAGGGTCTTCCCGGCTCCGGTCTCTCCGGTGAGAACGGTCAGACCTGGGCCGAAACCCAGCACGGCATCCTCGATGAGTACGAAGTTGCGGATGGTGAGCGAGGACAGCATCGGACCCTGTCCGCCCGCCTAGAGCAGGCGGTCGCGGAAGTGGTGGTAGAGACTGTCTCCCTCCAGGAGGGCGAGCGAGGTCATGGCGGGACTGGTCTTCACCTGCAGGGTGTCCCCAGGTTCCAGAAGGGCCATCCGTTGACCGTCGACGTCGACCGGGCAGTCGGCATCCTCGTCGGTGTTGATGATCTCGAGGATGTCCTGGGGAGCCGCCACAACGGGACGCACTCCCACAGCGTGTGGCGCCACGAGGCTGATCACATACGCCTGCACAGTTATCCCCAAGAGTGGGCCTCCCGCCGCCAGACTGTAGGCCGAGGAACCCGCCGGGGTCCCGACCACCACCCCGTCGCAGAGGACCTCGAACAGCGTTACGCCGTTGATGATCAGGGCCAGGGAGCAAAGACGGGAGCGATCACCTTTGCTCACCACTACATCGTTGGTGGCCCGGAAGACCTGTGAGCCGAGCGCCGCCTCCAACCCCAGGATGGGGAACTGCTCGAAGTCGCCGTCGAGCAGGCGTCCCAGGCCTTCCGGCAATCCGTCTTTCAAGACTGTGGTCAAGAACCCCACACGGCCCAGATTGACGCCGGCCACAGGGACGCGGTGGTCGTGGGTCAGATGAAACCCACGCAGCATCGTCCCGTCTCCGCCCAATACCAGGCAGAGACCTATTCCGTCCATCTCATCCCCTTCGCAAAGCACCCCGGCGCCGGCTTCGGCCAGCAGTGCCTCGTGTTTCTCCCACTCGTGAGGCGGCGCGAGCACTTCGACGGACCGCTCGGCAAGCAGGGCGAGGGATTCCCGCAAAGCATGCTCGGCCTCAGCCGGGTCCGCGTGCGTACATATGACGACCCGCTCGATCTTGGGTCTCACGAGTCTGTCACCACCTTGCTGGTCCCGTGGGAAAGAACATCGTCAACGAGCTGTTCCAGCGTATCAAGTCCCGCCCCCTTTTCTCCACCTCGTGCCAGGTGGAGAAAGAACTCCACGTTCCCGTCGGCGCCGGCGGGCGCGGACCGGCAGACGCCCACCAGTTGTACCCCCAGCTCCCCGATGACGAACCGAGCCCGTTCGAGCAGGACTTCCCGGTGCACGCTCGGGTCGCGTACGATGCCGCCTTTCCCGACCAAGGCCGGCCCGGCCTCGAACTGCGGCTTGACCAGGATGAGGCCGGCGAAGACGGGGGTCATGCAGGCGACGACCGCCGGCAGCATCTTCACGATCGAGATGAAGGACACGTCCATCGTCAGCATATCCGGCCGGTAGGGTAACTCATCGAGACTGAGGTGGCGGGCGTTGACGCCGTCCATCACATGCACCCGAGGATCGCCGCGGAGGCGCCCGTGCAGCTGCGCTCTGCCGACATCCAAAGCGATGACCCGTACAGCCCCGGACCGGAGCAGGCAGTCGACGAACCCTCCGGTCGAGGCTCCCACGTCGAGAGCCGAAGCGCCGGAAACGTCGATTCCAAACCCCTGCAAGGCGTGGGCGAGCTTCTCTCCCCCCCGGGAGACGAAACGAGGCCTTGACTTCAAACGGACGTCGACATCTACGGGTACCAGCGTACCCGCTTTGTCGCTCATCTGTCCCTCGACGAGGACGAGGCCGGCCATGATCAATCCGCGTGCGGCGCTCCGGCTCGGCGCCAGACCTTTGGTCAACAGAAGCTCATCAAGGCGCATGCGCGTCGTGCGGGGCATGTCCTCTCACCCGGCGACGGCCGGTGACGACCTTATGAGGCGGGCGGCCGTCTCGGTGATGGACTCGACGTCCAAACCCACGTCGCGGCGCAGGAGTGCGAGTGGGCCATGGCCCACGAAAGCGTCGGGGAGGCCAAGGCGCTGGACAGGCCTGCAGATGGCGCGCTCCGTCATCAACTCGAGGACGGAGGAGCCGAAACCTCCGGCAAGGACGTTGTCTTCCAGGGTGAGAACGGCGGGATGTGCGACCAGGAGGTCGGAAAGGACCTCGG
Organism: uncultured Gaiellales bacterium; assembly: GCA_964497095.1. Lineage (GTDB taxonomy): Bacteria > Actinomycetota > Thermoleophilia > RBG-16-64-13 > RBG-16-64-13 > CAVPLM01. Next base: position 3,064 of record CAZCCL010000064.1, read on the forward strand.
CATCGAGCGGATGGACCCTTCGTACATTCGCGACCGATGCGTGGATCCCCTTCGTTGACAGCCGGTCGGCCGCCTCTATGGCGGTTTGGACCTGCGGCCCTAGTCCCAGGATCAACAGGTCGTCGCCCTCGCGCAGGACTTCGACCCATGGTCCCGCCAGAGGAAGGATGGGCCGGGAGAGCGGCACGCCCATTCCCGGCGAGCGCGGGTAGCGGATCATGGCCGGCCCCTCGAGCGAGAGGGCCGTGGCCAGAAGTCGCTGTAGCTCGGCTTCGTCTTTGGGGACGTATACGGTCAGACCCGGGATGATGCGGGAGAAAGAGAGATCGAAGGCTCCGTGGTGCGTGGGTCCGTCCTCTCCCACCAGCCCGGCCCGGTCCACGGCGAAGACCACGGGGAGCCCTTGCAGGCACACGTCGTGGATGATCTGGTCGTAGGCCCTTTGAAGGAAGGTCGAGTAGATGGCCACCACCGGACGTTTGCCCTCCGCGGCCAGACCGGCTGCGAAGCCGACCGCATGGGCCTCGGCGATCCCCACGTCGAAGAAGCGCTCGGGCATAGCCTCTTTGAGAAGATTGAGACCGGTCCCGGTCGCCATGGCGGCGGTTATGCCGATTACCCGGTCATCGGCCCGGGCCAGTTCCACCATCGCTTCGCCGAAAGCGCGAGTGAAGGTGGTCGGGCCCTCGGGGTCGAGGTTCTCGCCTGTGGGGACTGAGAACCTTGGGGTCCCGTGATAGCGGCCCGGCTGTCTCTCGGCCGGAGGGTAGCCCTTCCCTTTGACGGTCCGACAGTGGAGCAGGACCGGACCGTCCACCGCCAACGATCGCCTTATGCTCGTGCGCAAGGCGTCGATGTCGTGTCCGTCGATGACGCCCACATAGGTGAAGCCGAGCTCCTCGAAAAGCATCCCCGGGACCAGCGCGGCTTTGATGCTGTCTTTCATGTGCTCGCCGATCGCCGCGACCGTGTCTCCCACTCCGGGAAGCCTTTGCAGCCTTTTCTCTAGGTCGCGGCGGAAGCGGTACAGCTTCGGATCGGTGCGTAGACGGGAGAGATAGGAGCTCATGGCCCCCACGTTGCGTTCGATCGACATGGCGTTGTCGTTCAAGATGACCAGGACCGGTGTGCCGAGATGCCCGGCGTGGTTCAGGGCTTCAAACGCCATACCCCCCGTGAGGGCACCGTCACCGATGACGGCGACCACATGCCCCGGGTCCGTACCGGAGGTGACCTCGACCTCCCCCTCGTCGTCGGCACGCCCAGGAGAACCGGCGCCCTCGGGGGAGCCGGCACGCAGCCTGGCTTCGACCATGCCCACGGCAGCGCTGATAGAACTGCTGCTGTGTCCGGTGCCGTACGCATCGAACGGGCTCTCGCTCCGGCAGGGGAAGCCGGAAAGCCCCCCGTAGGTACGGATCGAAGGGAAGTCGCACAACCTGCCGGTGAGCAGTTTGTGGGCGTAGGACTGGTGGCCGACATCCCATATGATGGTGTCCCGGGGAGTCTGGAGTTCCGCATGCAGGGCGATGGTCAGTTCGACCACCCCTAGACTGGCACCTAGGTGCCCGCCGTTGCGGGAGATGGTGGCGATGATCTCTTCCCGTAGTTCGGAGGCCACGACTCTCAAGGCTGCGGGGTCGAGGGTCCGCAGCTCCGCGGGCAGGTCGAGCCGATCGATGAGTCTCCCGTTCTCTTGGATCATGACGTTCTTCTCGGGTCGGTCTCCCCGGGGTCGCGGATGCCACATATCCTATCTTTCTCCGAGACAGCCAGAGAGCCGAGCACCCCGTTCACGAGAGCTGCCGCCTCGTCGGAACAGAACCGTTTCGCCAATTCTACTGCCTCGTCTATTGCCACTGCTTCCGGCACCTCCGGTTCCCAGAGCAGCTCGTAGGTCGCCAGCCTCAAGATAGCGCGCTCCAAGGTGCCGAGACGTTCCAGGGTCCATCCGGCCACATGAGAGTGGAGCACGGCGTCGATGGCGGGGTGCTCTTGTGCCACGCCCAGGACCAGGTCACGGGTATACGGGTCGACGTCGGCGTTGTCACCACCTTGTCCCATGGTCTCCCAGTCACGACCCAGAAGATCCTGCCGGTAAAGGACAAAAACGGCCTGGCGTCGCGCACTTCTGCGCCCCGCGGACACGATCGGCCGCGATCAAGCACCCGCCGGGAACACGCCGCTGAAAACGACATCGACCCCGGCGACGGCCAGACCGGTCATGTGACTCAAAGCTTCGGCCACCTTTTGCCGCACGGAGTCGGCCAATCCGGGCAGATGCTCGCCGAGTCGGGCGTCCAGATGCACGGTGACGTGGCACTGCTGACCGTCCATCTCGACCACGACCGGATGAGTGCGGACCAACGGCGGAGGCGCGTGCACCCGCAACCTCTTGTCATCCTCCAGGGCTCCGCGGACGATGGCTTCGAGCACTGAGGTTGCTATCAGGTATTCGGTCATGAGGATGCCTCGCGCGTCGCCTAGAACTAAGCCCTCGTGACGTACTCTCGCGTGCGCGTGTCGACCCGCACGATGTCCCCGGGCTCGATGAACAGAGGCACTTGGACTACCGCTCCGGTCTCGAGGACCGCCTCCTTGGAACCTCCGGACACGGTATCCCCTCTGACGCCGGCGGCCGTCTCGGTCACCTTGAGATCCACGAAGGTGGGAAGCTCCACATCGAACGGGTCCCCGTCTATGTAGACCACGTCAACCTGCATGTTGACGGTCACGAGGTCGAAGCGATCCGCCAGCGTGCTCTTGGGCACGGCCAATTGCTCATACGATTCCGAGTCCATGAACACCATCTGGTCGGAATCATCGTAGATGTAGGTCATCGGCCTGCTCTCGGTCCGCAACTGCTCGAACTTCTGTTCCGGACGGAACGTCCGGTCGACGAGAGCACCGGTGACGACATTGCGCAGTTTCGTGCGCACGAACGCCCCGCCCTTACCCGGCTTGACGTGCTGGTACTCAGCGATGCGGTACGTCTCCCCCTCGTACCTGATGGTCATACCTACCTTGAATTGGTTCGTCGAGATCACGAGCCCGGCCTCCGGCGAGTGCCGCTTGGGTGACTATGCCGCGAGTGTGCTTCTGCGCCGGTGCATTGTACACCACCGTGGGGTTTGCCGCCGGTCAATCCCCCGCCAGAGAAACGAGACGCCGGGCTGCCTCGATGTACCCGGCCGGTCCCTTCCCTGCAACGGTGAAGGTCGCCACCGGCGAGATCACGGAGATGCGCCGCCAATCCTCCCGGCTGCTGATGTCCGAGAGGTGCACTTCGGCGATGGGGCAGGTGACGACTTCCAGGGCGTCGCGTATGGCGTAGCTGTAGTGCGTCCACGCTCCGGGATTGACAAGAAGAGCTCCTGCGTGCCGGAACTCGTGGATGAATTCGACGTACCGCCCCTCATGGTTGGTGTGCCGGCAGATGCATTCCCAACCCAGACGGGCTGCCTCCTCCGAGACCGAACGCTCCAACTCCGCCAGGGTGATCGTGCCGTAGTGCGCGACCGGACGTTCCCCCAAGAGGTCGAGGTTGACTCCGTTCAAGACCACGAGTCGACTCGTGCGATCGCTCATGCTCTGATCACCTCCAGGCATTCCCCAAGAATAGCGGGAGACACGTCCATCCCCCACACCGGGTCGCCGATCGCCCGCAGCCCCACGAAGCCGGTGGAACCGGCTACCACCTTCTTATCGCGAGAGACGGCCTTGAGCACGCCTGCGACATCCGCTGAGGGCAGGGCCGGGGGAAGAGCGAATCTGGCCATCAAAGCCCGGGTCCGTTCTCGAACCGAGCGATCGAGCCCCAGCAACCTCTCGCTCACCGCCAGTGATACCAGAGTGCCTAGGGCCACTGCCCTTCCATGGCTGAGCACCCCGTAGCCCTCTGTCAATTCCAGTGCGTGCGCGATCGTGTGTCCTAGATTGAGCACGGCTCGACGGCCCCTGTCGAGCTCATCTTCCTCCACCACTCGGGTCTTGTAGCCGACGCAGGTCTTGACCAGCCCGCTCATCACCAGCGGGTCACGGGTCAGGATGGCGTCCGCCCTCCCTTCCAGTCGAGCGAAGAACGATTCGGAGTGGAGCAGTCCGTACTTGATCACTTCCCCCAAGCCGCTCTTGTACTCGTGATCAGGTAGGGTGCGGAGTGTGGCCGGGTCTATCAGGACGATGTCCGGCTGGTAGAAGGTACCGGCCAAGTTCTTACCTGCGTTCAGGTTGATGGCGGTCTTTCCCCCTACGCTCGAATCGACCTGAGCGAGCAGAGTGGTGGGGATCTGCCATAGGGAGACCCCCCTGTGATAGGTGGAAGCCGAGAAGCCGACGATGTCGCCAACGACGCCGCCCCCTAGGGCTGCGACCGTGTCGTCGCGACGGGCGCCGTGCTCGGCCAGCCAGTCCCAGCACCGCTCCAGAGAACGGACGCTCTTGTTTGCTTCGCCGGAGGGCAAGACCAGCGGATCGGGCCCGAAAGAAGCTGCCGCCACGAGGGAGAGGACTTGATCGCCCCACAACCGCATGACGTTCTCGTCGGTGAAGAGGAACAGCCGCGACCCTTTCTGCGAGAGGACGGCGGCAAGTCGCTCCAGGCACGAAAGCGCGCCCCTACCTCCCATGATGAGGGAGGGCCTGCCTGTGGACACGGTTCGGCGCCCCCACATCCCGCCGCGCTGCGTCCCCGCGATGCGGACGGTCTCGACGATGTCCCCTGCCAACTCCTCCACCGTTCTATCGCCCACCGGGACGACCCAATCCGCCACGTCCTCGTATCGGGCCCTCCGCCTCGCCAGCAGGTTCTCGAACTCGCGCCGGTCGCGTGCCAGGGGCCGCCCGTTACCTTCCGCCCGCGACCAGGCATCGGCTGCAGAAGTCTCGAGGTAGGCCACCTCCCCTCGACCGCGAAGCAGGGTCGCTGCTTCATCGTTCTCCAGGGTGCCTCCTCCGAGAGCCAAGACCAGCCCACATTCTCCGGTTCCTGCCGACAGAAGGGCCGCGAGCACCTGGCACTCACGGGCCCTGAAGGCCGCCTCGCCTTTGGAGGCAAAGAAATCTTCGACGGCGATGCCGTCCGCTTTGACGATCTCGGCATCCAGGTCGAGGAAACGCCACCCCAGGAGGTCTGCGACTCTCCGGCCCACCGACGTCTTGCCGCTGCCCATGAAGCCGGTCAGCGCTAAGAACGGTGCCACAATCCTCGCTCCTCGAGTGTCTCTTCGTAGGCTTGAAGAGCCGCCTGCAACTGTGTGAGGCTATCGCCCCCGAACTTCTCCAGATAGGCCTGGGCGAGGATCAGGGCCACCGTAGCCTCCCCGACCACTCGGGCCGCCGGTACAGCGGCCACATCGCTCCGTTCCACGTGGGCCTCAGCGACGCTACGGGTCTGGGTATCGACCGACGGGAGAGGCGTGGTGAGCGTGGAGATGGGCTTCATCGCGGCCCGTAGCACCACCGGCATACCAGTGGTCATGCCTCCCTCGATCCCGCCTGCCCGGTTTGTGTCCCTGCCGACCCAACTTGTGCCGGCTTGGTCCCGTATGACGATGGCGTCGTGGACCGACGAGCCGGGACGGCCTGCGTTCAGGTAGCCTTCCCCGATCTCCACGGCTTTGATGGCGGGGATGCTCCCGAGCGCGCCCAGAAGCCTACCGTCCAGACGATCCCCCGGGCGGGCGTAGCCCCCCAGGCCGGGACACGGTCCCCAAGACCAGATCTCGAACACCCCGCCCAACGTGTCCCCGTTCGCCCGCGCTCGGTCGATCGCCCCGCACATGTCGGTGGAGACCTTCGGGTCATCGCATCCCACCGGGGAGTCATCGACCGCGTTCCAGTCGATCGAGTCGGGTCGAGCGAGATCGGCACTCCCGGGTACGCCGACCGGTCCGATACTGAGGACCCGCCCGCGCACCGTGACGCCCAACTCACTTAGAAGACGCTTGCAGATGGCGCCGCCGGCCACCCGCCCGACCGTTTCCCGGGCGCTGGCGCGCTCCAGGACGTCCCTTATGTCTTCGTGCCCGTATTTGGCCAGACCGCCCAAGTCTGCATGCCCGGGACGGGGGATGGTGACGCGCGCCTGGTCGCCACCCCCCTCATCCGGTGTCGGATCCGGAGACATCAGACCCATCCAGTTCGCATGGTCCCGGTTCTCGACGACCACACAGACTGGGGTGCCGAGGGTGCGGCCCTTGCGGACGCCCGCGAGAAAGCGGCAGCGGTCGGTCTCGATCGACATACGGGGTCCTCGGCCGTACCCCTGCTGTCTGCGGGCGAGTTCGACATCGATATCCGCCCGGGTGAGAGTCAGTCCAGCCGGTACGCCCTCGAGTATGCATACCTCGGCAGGCCCATGCGACTCGCCCGCTGTGGTCAGACGGAGGGTGCTCACATCCCCTTCCTTAAGGTAACGGCGCCCGTCGGCGCCGGTTCCAGGTTACAGACCAGGATGATCGGTCCCGGCAGCAGTGCTACTCGTAGACCACCTGTCCGACGGTGAGGACGCGTGTCTCGCTTCCATGCAGGAGGGTCACGACCTTGCTGGTGCTGTTGATATCCAGCACCTGGATCTGGCCCCAACTGGAGGAGACCACGTCACCTTCACGCTTATCCTTGTAGATGCTGTTGTCCACCTGGAAGGTTACAGCATCAGCGTTACCGACTACACCCACCGCGAGGATCTTGAGGAAGTGAGCGTGAGGCGCGGTCGTGGTGGTGGAGATGGGCTTCGTAGTAGTCGTCGTCCCGGAGGGCTTGGTAGTGGTGGTGTACCGCGTCGTGGTCGTGTAGCGGGTCGTGCTGGTCGAGCTCGAGCCTGAAGACGTGGTGGTAGTCGTCGTGCTGGTCTCGGTGCTCGGGGGAACAGCCTGCTGAATGAAAGGGTCCTTGCTGCTGAAGGTGGAGAAAGCCTCGGCACCGAGCGCGAACACGGCGACACTCGTCGTGGCCGGGGAGGCCGTCTGCGCGCTGTTCTGCGAGGTCACCGCACTGCTGGCGGTGGCCGTCTCGTCGTCCCCGCCGAAGCAGCCTGCGACCGCCGTGCTCAAGGCCAGCATCATTAGGACCGCGACGATGACCGACTGATGAAGCTTGGGCTTCAACACACCCTCCCTACAGACTACCGGAACCGGTCGTGGTCGTTGTCTCACCGGTATCGGACGGAGCGGAGCCCGTCGACGGCGTCTGCGCGCCGGCCGCCCCCGCCCCCGCCATCTGGAACGCATACATGGTCATGTTCACCGCCAGTTCAGGGCTCACCGATACACCCGACCCGGACACCTCCGATTCGGGCGCCAGTTGGAGATCGAGGTTCTTGACCGCAAGCAATCGTCCTGGTCCCGCCACCATTTGTTCCGCGCGGTAGACGAAGTCGCTGAGATCGAAATAGGTCCCTGTGAACTCGAGTTCGAGCGGCACGATATCGAAGTCTCCCGACTGCACCGGATCGCCGGGCGTCACGGCGATGAAGTCGATCCCCGACTGGTCGGCCAGGTCCTGGATCTGCAGGAGCAGGCTGGGGATCTGTTCCGCCTCGGGTACCATTTTCGCCAACTCCAGCAACCTGCCGCGGTTCTTCGCGCCCTCTTCGCGGGTGGCCTCCGCTTGAGCCAACTGCGCTTGGGCAGCGGCGAGGGAGGTGCGCTCATCCTCGATGGTCGTCTCCACGGCGGCTATGTCCGAGCGCAAGGGGTTGAGCAGGAAGAACCAGGCCAAGACCACGATAATCAGCAAGACCACGCCGACGATTATGAGGCGAAGCATGCGACTCATGCTCATTCCACCTCCACCTGACTGATGGGCAGCGGCGTGTCGGTCTTCTGCGGTGCGTCTATGACGGCCCCGATGGAGAAGCCCTTCACCTCGATCTCAGGGTCTGTGTTCCCTCGAGGCAAACCGGCCGACACGAGATTGACTTCCGAAAGGGATGGTACCAACTGGAGCCGCACAAGCACCTGAGCGATCTCCTGGAAGCTGTAGGTATCGCCTTCGATGGTCACTTGGTTGTCGCCGGTCGCAGTGGATCCGCCCCCTCCAGTGGCCGAGTCAGGAGGCAGGGGATCCAAGGTCGTGAGCGCAACACTTTGGAACCAAGCGTCCTCAGGCACCACCAGGCTGATCCCGTCCAGGATGTCCGAGACCAGGGTACGGCTGGCATAGATGCCCTGTACGACCTCTTCGGCGTCGACCCGCTCGCGCTGGATGTCCCCGTACTGGCGAAGGTCGGCCAATTGTGCCTGGAGAGCAGCGGTCTGTTGCTGAAGGTCGGCAAGCTCTTGCTTGCGGTCGGTCAGAGTACCGTTGAGGAGGTAGTAACCGAAGCCGATGGCGAAGATAACAACGATGGCGACGCCGATCAGTATCAGCAGGCCGAAATCAGTGGTGGTTCTCGACCTCTCTGAAGGGGGGATAAGGTTCAATCGGCGGGCCATGTCATTCGTCTCCGGCTAGGGCGAGGCCGATCGGGACCGCTAGGGCGGGCGCCATGAAGGCCAGGCTGGCATCAGGGACGTCCGAAGCGTTCTGGGCGATGTGTACGAGGGGGTTGCCTAGGGTGACCGGCAGTCCCAAGGCTTCGCTGAGGTGCGCGTCCAAGTTCTTGACGAGGGCTCCTCGTCCGCTCAGTATGAGCTCCGTGACTCTCGGCGCATTCTCCTGGCCCTGGTAGTAGTCGAACGACCTACGGATCTCGTCGCTCAACTCCGAGGCCTCTTGGGTCAGTTGCCTGTGGGTGTCCGAGACCACGTCTTCCGGGTAGTACTCGGCGTCGGCCGGCAGCGGCCCCGACAGGCCCAGACGCTGGACCATGGTCTGGGCGTCGGCGTAAGGAATGCCTCGCTGCTCGCTGAGAGCCCTCGGGAACTGATCGCTGGAGAAGTTGATAATGCGCGTGAATTTCAGGCTCCCATCCACGGCGACCACCAGCGTGGACACAGACGACGAGATGTCCGCGATCCCCCGGCATGTCCCTCCGTCCGGGGTGTCTCCGAGGAAGGAGGTGGGCGGAAGGAGGGCGCGCGTCAGAGCCAGACTCGAGACGTCGATGCCCGCGACCTTCAGGCCGGCTTGTCTCAGGGCACTGAGGAGCGTGCCGATCATCGTCCTCTGAGCGGCCACCAGAAGCACTTCTTGGCGACTGCTTCCGTCCGGGTTCACCCGCTTCCCGACCACTTGGAAATCGAGGACGACCTCGTCCACCGGGATAGGAATGTAGTCCTGGGCCTGGAACTCGATGGCACCGCGCAGTTCCTCCTCGGTCATCTCCGGCATGTCGATGTTGCGGACGATGACCTTCTGGTTGCTTACGCCCACTTGGACGGAGCGACCGCGCAGCTTGTGCTGGTTGACCAGGGTCTTGAGCTCACGGGCGAAGAGGTCGCCGTCTACTATCTCCCCGTCCACCACCAATCCCTCGGGCAGCGGCCAGTCGAAGAGTTGGCGCAACTTGAGGCTGCCGGGATCTCCGGACAGGTGCAGTGCGACGATGTTGGACCCTCCGACATCGAGGACCCATTGTCCTGACTGACGAAAGCCTAGAGCCATCGACTCACCTCGACCCCGCGCTCAGATTCACCTTCGTTCCCCTGTACATTTTAGACTCTATCACGCCTACCAACACGAGCAATCACCTTTTGTATATTGTCGGTCGGTTCAATTGTAGACTCTCAAGTACGAATTCAGTAAGGTCTCGCCGACTAGCGCAGCGAGTATCGCTCCCATAGCCAGATATGGACCGAACGGTATCTTTTCTTTTCGCGAGCGCTTCTGCACTAACAGCATAAAAACACCCACCAAACTGCCAAACAGAAACGCTGCGAAGAGGGCGACCATCACGTAGGCTCCCAGGACCGCGCCCATGAAGAGAGCCAGCTTGATGTCCCCGGGCCCCATCCCTCCCGGCCATATGAGCGCGAGGATGAACAGAAAACCGGCTGCGCCCAGACTGCCGGCGACGTAGACCCACCACCGCTGCGGGTGCAGGGTTATCGAGGCTACCAGTCCCAGCACCGCCCCAGGAAGGACGATCCTGTTGGGAATGATCATGTGGTCGTAGTCGATGAAGGCGACGGCCACCATGGCCGCTATGAACGCCCACGATACCAGCAGTGGCCACTCCAGGCCGAAACGCCAGAAAGCGAGTGCGAATGCGACCCCTGTGATCGCCTCCACCAAGGGATACCGCGCCGATATGGCCGAGCCACAGTCTCGACACCGGCCCCGCAGTACCAGCCAGCTTACGATGGGGATATTGTCGTAGAAACGAATGGCATGTCCGCAGCGCGGGCAGTGGGAACCGGGTCGCACGAGCGACTCGTGGCGCGGCAGACGATATATGACCACGTTCAAGAAGCTGCCTAGGGCCAGTCCCAGCACCAGTGCGACTGCATAGAAGTAGTACTGCAATTCGCCACACCCTCCCTGGAACGCGTTCGCTACCTCCGTATATCGGCCCTTTTCGCCAAGGCTTGAATGACGAAGGTCTTTCGCGCGCAAAAATACCGCGCCTTTGATCGGGAGCGTAGTGGACTTTGGTCCTATTCGACCGAGCAGGCGGCCGTCCGCGAAGGGGTGAGTAAGGACGCGGGGACAGCCGACAAACGCGTCCGGCGGCGACTCAGGTCAGCCAACCCCCCGCCTTCATGGCCTTGCCGAGGACCTCCTGTCCGGCGGGCGTGAGCCGCGCCAAGGGCGGCCGGAGCGGTCCGGCGGGAAGGCCGAGCCATTCGACCGCCTGCTTGACCGGCGTGGGGTTCGGCTCTACGAACAGAGCGTCGATCACCTCCATCAGGCGATAGTGGATCTCGCGGGCTTCGGCGATGCGTCCCTGCCATACCGCTTCGCACATCGCCTTCACCTCCCTGCCCACCACGTGCGCGACGGCGGCGATGGCGCCGGCTCCCCCGTGGCAGAGTAGGCCGAACGTCATGATGTCTTCGCCCGAGTAGATCTTGAAGGTGGCGGGATCGGTACCCCGGTAGATTTCCATGGCCTGGTGCAGGTCCCCGGAGGAGTCTTTGAGTCCGATCACCTCCGGCACCTCCCGCCAGAGTCGGACTATCGTCTGTGGTTCGATGTTACGGCTCGTACGGCCCGGGATGTTGTAGATGACCATGGGCAGGCCTGTCGACTGGGCGACGGCCTGGAAATGGTCGAAAAGCCCCTGCTGCGTGGGCTTGTTGTAGTAGGGTCCCACCTGTAGGGTGGCGTCGGCGCCCAACTCCCGAGCCAACTGGGTGAGGTCGATGGCCTCCCGGGTCGAGTTGGAGCCGGTGGAGGCGATCACCGGGACGCGCCGCCTGGCGTGCTCGATCACGACTCGGATCACGTCGGCGTGCTCCTCGTGGGAAAGCGTGGCCGACTCCCCTGTGGTCCCGCAGGGGACGAGCCCGTCGACCTTCACCTCCTCCACATAGTAGTCGACCAGCCGGAGGAGACCTTCGTAGTCCACAGTGAGGTCGTCCTTGAA
>CAZCCL010000065.1:0-9072 GCA_964497095.1 uncultured Gaiellales bacterium
TCCACTCCCTACGCCCGGGTGTGGGGCCCAGGCCTTAGAAGGAGTCGTCATGCGCAGGCTGCTCTTATCGCTCGTCGTCGTGACCGCCCTCATCGTCGCCCTAGGGGCCGCCGGTTGCGGCGGCGCTGCCCAGACGGCCGGCTTACCCGAGGCAGACTCTCCGGACCTCTCCCCCGAAGCCATCCTGACGGCCGCGGTGGCCGCGTCCGAGGACATGGCCAGCGCTCAGGGGAGCTTTGAATTCACCATGTCTTTCGACGTCGACACCAGCCAGCTGCCCGAGGAGGCCCTGGGGCTCTTCGGACAACCCATGACACTGGCAGGCACCTTCGCCTACGGCGCCGACCCTCAAGCCGTGGATTTCGCCATCTCCGCCGACCTGCTCGGCCAGGCCATGGACATGGGAATGAAGCTTCTGGACGACAAAGCCTGGTTCCGTTTCCTGGATCAGTGGTACGAGGCGCCGGCGGAGATGCAGGGACTGATGGGTGACCCGGCCGCGCAAGAGACGCAGGCGGCGGAGCTCCAGCAGATGCTGACCGATGCGGGGATCGAACCGCTGACCTGGTTGAACGATCTGCGCGTGGTCGGCGAAGAGTCCCTCGACGGCATCCCCGTCTACCACCTGGCCGCATCGCCGGATATCGCCAAGATGATGACCGATCTGATCGCCCTGATGCAGAGCGAGCAGTTCATGAGCCTCCTTGATCCGACCGGGTCCACCGGCGATCTCATGGGAGCGGGTATGCTCATGCCCGGCACCGAAGAGATGCAAGAGATGCAGACCCAGCTGGCATCGATGTTCGAGGATCTCACAGCCGACCTCTGGATCGCCAAAGAAGACTCCGTGCTTCGCAAGGCCGCCATCGGGGCCCGCATGGTGCCGCCTGCCGGCGAAGACGCCGAGGGCCTGAACGCCATCGACCTGGCCGCCACCATGCTGTTCCAAGAAGTGAACCAGCCCGTGACGGTCGAGCCGCCGGCCTCGGCCCTTCCCTGGTCCGAGTTCGAAAAGGCCATGCAGGAGAACCCGGAGATGTTCATGGGCGGGCTCATGGGCGCCCTGGGAGGCGCCGGCGCGGCCACGCAGACCTACTAGCAGAGATCTCGCCCGGCGGACCCCGGCCGCGACCGCCGGTCTCAGCCACCCTGCTTCGCAGACGACGAGAAGCCCGCCCGAATATCGGGCGGGCTTCTCGCGGAGAGACACCTGCAGGACGTGCCGGGCGCCGGCCGAGGCTTCCTTAGGCCATCTCGCTCTCGACCTCAGTCGATAGGCGCGGTCGCCGGTCGGTCGTCCCTTGGGCCCCGGTCACGACTTCACTCTGGGGAACTGGCGGTCGGCCTCGGATGTCCCAGTGTTATGATTTGGCGTCCGACGGAGTGGGGTGCGCTATGAGAACGAGGCCGCGTGTATCAGGGGCTGCGACCCTGGTGTCTTTGCTAATGGTGATAGGGGTGATACTCATGTTCACTGCCTGCGGCGCGTCCGACACAGGCGGGACCGACGAGAACTTAGGTCCCACGTCCACTATCCCAGACGGTTCGACCTCGACGACCACACCCACGGGAGAGACGGGGGGTGACGGCGTGGTTCTCGCCATGTCCGACCTCTCCCGGACTGCTCCCGCAGCTTCCCGGGAAGACATCCTGTCCGCCGCCGCCAGCATGCAACAGTTCGGTATCGATCTGTACGGGATCCTCGCCCAGGACGCGGGGGACGGGAACCTGGTGTTTTCCCCGGCCAGCATCGTCACCGCCCTGGCCATGACGTATGCGGGGGCGGTGGGAACTACTGCCGAGGAGATGGCGGACACGCTCCACTTCGCCCTCGAGGGCGATGCTCTCCACCAGGCGTTCAACTCCCTGGACACCACTCTCGAATCCAGGAGTTGGGAGGGCCAAGACCCAGAAGGCAACGACCAAGGCGTATTGGTGAAGACCGCCAACAGCCTGTGGGGGCAACGGGACACCGTCTTCGAGCAGATCTTTCTCGACACACTGGCCGCCAACTACGGGGCCGGCATGCGCCTGGTCGACTACAAGACGGCAGCCGAGGACGCGCGCAGAGCAATCAACAACTGGGTGGCAGGCGAGACCGAGGACAAGATCACCGACCTCATCCCCGAGGGAGCCCTCGACGCGCTGACCCGTCTGGTGCTGGTGAACGCCGTCTACCTGGACGCCACCTGGGCGTCACAGTTCGACCCCGAGCTCACCCAGGACGGGCGATTCACCACCCTGGCCGGAGACCCCGTCACGGCCGGCATGATGTTCCAGTCTTCATCATTCCCCTATGCGAGCGGCGACGGCTGGCAGGCCGTGGAGCTCCCCTATCTACGTGACGAGCCAACACGGGGCGAGCTGTCCATGCTTCTGATCGTCCCCGAAGCGGGACGTTTCTCCGAGGTGGAGAGCCGGCTGACCGCCGGGTTGATCGACTATACAGTCGGACAGCTCGCCCTGGGCCCCGAGGTGAATCTGACCATGCCCAAATTCGAGTTCCGTACTCAGGCAGGCCTGAACGACGCCTTGACGGCGCTCGGCATGGCGAGCGCCTTCGATCCCGCAACCGCCGACTTCTCCGGCATGACCACTCAGGAGGCCCTTTTCATCAGCGACGTCATCCACGAAGCCTACATAGCCGTGGATGAGGAAGGCACGGAAGCCGCCGCCGCCACCGCCGTCGTCATGCGGGCCACCGCGGCACCCGTGGAGACGGTGGAACTGACCATCGACCGGCCGTTCATATTCGCGCTGCGAGACCGTGACACAGGTGCGCTGCTCTTTCTCGGACGAGTGACCGACCCCACAGCGTGAGGAGCGCCGCGCGAAATGCGGCCCCCTGCCCTCGCTTCGGGAGGACCGCGAATCGCCGGCAACGCGGGGCCGACGAGGCTACTTGGACGGTATCACCGGCGGCAGCGAGCGTAACCAGTGTTCTCCGTTGTGGCAGATGCTGCGGGTCACCGTCTTTCCGGCATGGACGGACAGGTCGATTTCGGGGTACTGTTTTGGGCACGAGCGCGACCGCGCTTCCCCGAGGCCGGATGCAAGAAGACGGGCCCCAGGCCAGGCTGAGACCCACCGGGTCCAACAGAGTCTAGAGGTACGCGCGTGAACATGGAGACGGTAAGGACTGCTTTGTCGCTCGTCGAGACCGGCGAGGACTTCGCTTGGGCGACCATCATCGAAAGCCGCGGCTCGTCGCCCCGCCATGTGGATACCTCCATGCTGGTGAGGACCGACGGCTCGACAGCCGGCACAATCGGCGGAGGCCCTCTTGAAGCGGCCGTCATCGAGGATTCCTTGCAGGTACTGGAATCCCGCGGCACCCGTCTGATGCAGTTCGACTCCGCCCGGCTCGGCATGGCGTGCGGCGGGGGCGGGCTCGTCCTCATCGAATACGTGGACGCGGCCGGTCCGGAGACGCTCGAGTTCTATCGCGCACTTGCCGACCTCTTGCGCAACGGCCGCAAGGGCTGGCTGGTGGCCGCCATCCGGGAAGGGGACGGCCAACAGGCGACCGTGGAAAAGTGCCTCGTCGACGCCGACGGCTCCGTCTACGGCGATCCGGTCGGCTCCATGGAGGACCTCCTAGAACTGGCCCGAAGCGGCGGAACGTACGATCTCCGGGCTACCGACGAATCAGCCATGACCTACGTCCAGCCGGTCGGCGTGCGAGGCACGGCATACGTGTTCGGGGCAGGGCACTGCGGCGAGAGACTGGTCCCCCTACTGAGCGCCGTCGGTTTCTTCACGGTCGTTATCGACGACCGACCTGATTTTGCCGCGCAAGAGCGCTTTGCGACGGCCGATCGCATTGTGATCCCGGAGTCGTTCGACGGGGCCTTGGCAACGCTCCCTGTGGATGACGACAGCTACATCGTCATCCTCACCAGAGGGCATCTCCACGACTTGAACGTCCTTCGGCAGGCGCTCAGAACCGAGGCGGGCTACGTCGGAATGATGGGCAGCGACCGCAAAGTCGCGGAGATCTTCAGAGCCCTTCGAGACGAGGGGTTCTCTCCCCAGACCCTGGCCGGAATCCACGCGCCTATCGGCCTTCCCATCGGGGCGGAGACGCCTGAGGAGATCGCCATCAGTATCGCCGCCGAGTTGATCCAGGTGAGGGCGGACAGAAGCAGATGATCCCGGCCGGCGGGATAGCCGTCGTCGTGCTCGCGGCGGGGAAGTCATCGCGGATGGGGACGGCCAAGCCCCTGCTGCCCTTCGGCTCGGTGACGGCTATCGAACGGCTGATCGGTTCCGTAGCCCGGTCGCGGGTCGGCGATATCATCGTCGTCACCGGACACGATCTGGACAAGATGATCCCCATCCTCGACGGCCTCCCCGTCCGCCGGATCCACAACGCCCGATACGAGTCCGGTATGTTCTCCTCCGTGTTTGCCGGAGTGGCGGCTTTGCAGGATGACGTGGAAGCGTTCCTCGTCCTGCCGGCGGACTATCCCTTGATCAGACCGGAGGTCCTGGACCGACTGATCGACGCCTTCCGCCAGGATGGCCGACCGATACTCCACCCGGCCTGCTGCCGGGTACGGGGCCATCCCCCTCTGATCTCCGGCGGTCTCAGGGATTCCCTGCTGAGGGCCGACGACGTGACCAGCCTGCGGGACTTCTTCAGACAGCACTCTGAAGATGAGGTCGAGGTAGAGATGGAGGACCTCACCATCCTTATGGACATGGACACCGAGGAGGACTATCGGAGGCTGGGCCGGTTCGCCGGCTTACTCGACACGCCGGTAGGCGGGACGGTCGACATGGCGACCGGCTTGGCGATGCAGACTTCAGGGACGCCGGACCAGGTACCGTCCTCCGAAGATGCCTTTTACCTCCTGTCGTTGCTCGAGGTACCCGACACAGTCGTCCGGCATTGCCGGGCAGTGGCGGAGGTGGGCGAGGCGTTGGCCCTCGCACTTCAGCCCCACGTGTCCGGCCTCGACGTAGACCTCGTCCGCGCCGCGGGCCTGCTCCACGACATGGCCAAGGGCATGCCCAAGCACGCGGTGGTGGGTCAGAACATCCTTAAGAATCTGGGGTTGAGCCGACTCGGGTCGGTGGTCGGTGCGCACATGTTCCTACCGGCAGAGCAAGCAGAGGCTCCCCTGCCGACGGAAGAGCAACTGGTCTATCTAGCCGACAAGCTGGTGATAGAGGATGAGGTGGCGGGCGTCGAGGCGAGAGCAGCCCGCGCCCTGTCGAGACAGGGGCGCGACGCCGCAGCGATCGAGGGAGTGAAAAAACGGATGGGGACTGCGGAGATGATCCGAGACAAGGTCGAGACCATCCTCAAACGTCCTCTCGAAGAGGTGCTGCCACGAGAGACAAGATCATCTACCTGATCCGGCACGCCGAGCCTGTCTTGCCCGACGCTCGCCGG
The DNA here is from genome assembly GCA_964497095.1 of uncultured Gaiellales bacterium. Classification (GTDB taxonomy): domain Bacteria; phylum Actinomycetota; class Thermoleophilia; order RBG-16-64-13; family RBG-16-64-13; genus CAVPLM01. The sequence goes on from CAZCCL010000065.1 coordinate 5,402, forward strand.
CGCTTCATCGGGCAGGCGGATCCGCCGCTGGGCGCTCCCGGTCTCGAACAGGCACACAGGCTGGCGGAGCGTCTGCGCGACGTTCCCTTCGACGCCGCGTACAGCAGTGATCTCAAGAGATGCCTCATGACCGCCGAGGTCATCGCCGATGCGCTCGGGGTCGGCGTTCGGCCGGACGAGCGGCTCCGGGAGATCGACACCGGCCTCTGGGAAGGGCTCACCTTCGACGAGGCACGGGTGCGTTATCCGCTGGAGTATGCCGAGCGGGAGCGCGATCTTATCGGCTACCGTTTCCCCGGCGGAGAGAGCTTCCGCGACCTACAAAAAAGGGTCGTCCGGGCCTTCTTGGAGATCGTCGAGGAGGACGGGGAGCATGTCCTCGTCTGCGCTCACAGAGGCGCCAACCGAGTGCTGCTCTCCGAACTCCTAGGTCTGCCGCTGACCGAGCTCTTTTCGATCAAGCAGGACTACGGATGCGTCAACCTCATCGAGATCACCCGGCTGCCGAAGGGTGGCCGCCGCATCGAAGTGCTCGCATCCCCTACTTCGGAGTCTTGAGCAATTCCACGTCCTTGATCCATACCCTGCCGCGCCCTTCGATAGCCAGGTTGAGTTTGATCAGATCGGGACGCTGGCCTTTCTTGAGCCGGAAGGGGATCTCGTATGACGCCCAATCGGTGGTCCCTTTGAGCGGCTGGTTCAGGCCCCGGGAGAAGAACTCCCCCCGCCCCGGCAGCCGGCACCACATCTCCAAGAACGCCCGGCCCGTCAGGTCCTCGGACTTCAGAGCCGCCCGATAGGTCAACAGGCAACCCTGGACATCCGGGTCGGCCACTTCGAAGAGACGGACCACCTGCTCCTCGGGGGCATCGATCAGCCAACTCTTGCCCTCGACGACGATGTTGCCACGACTCAGGGTGGCGTCGGCCGGGTCGAACCGGCGGATCACTTCCGGCATTGCCGAGGGCTTTGAGCCGGTCAATCTCGATCTGAGCCAGTCGCTCATTCCACTCTCTCCTCTCGATACCGCGTGGCCGTCAAACCCGCTCGAACGGGAATCTGTAGGCAAGTCCGAGTTCGTCCCGCATGGCTATCAGCTCCTTCTGAAGAGCGGAGCCGACCGGCGCACCCTTATCCTTCCGTTCCAGCCAGGCGAGGTACTCCTTCTCGCCGCAGGTGTAGATACGCTCTTTGCCGGGAGCCTTCGTGGAAGCCCGGAGGGCGCGGAGTATGTCGCCGGTGGTCTTCTTGAAGGCCGCCAGATCGGTGAAGCATTCGATATCTATGGCCAGGAAAAAATGCCCGAGCGGGATGGGGACATCCCTGCCCTGCTCGTCCTTGCCCCCGAGCTGCTTCAGGAAGGCCGCCTGCGACAGAGCCGCCGACAGGATCTCGACGACCGTCGCGAAGCCGTAGCCCTTGTATCCGCCGGTCTCCTCGGTCAGACCGCCTATGGGAGCGAGCGCGGCCGTTCCTCGAATGAGGGATTGGAGGATCTCGACGGAATCTGTGGCCGATCTGCCGTCCCGGTCGATGACCAGTCCTTCCGGGCAGTCCTTTCCTTCCCGGGCCCATTGCTCGATCTTGCCGCGTTGGATCACCGAGGTCGCATAGTCGTTGGTGAACGGGAAGTCCTCGTCGGTGGGCATGGCGAACACCAGCGGATTGGTGCCAAGCATGTTGTCCACCCCGTGAGTGGGAGCGATAGACGGGCGGGCGTTGGTGCCGGTGAGGCCGACCATGCCGGCATCGACCGCCAACAGAGGGTAGTAGGCCGCGAAACCGTAGTGGGTGGAATTGCGGGCCACCACGATGCCCAGGCCATGCTCCCGGGCTTTGTCGATGGCCATCTGCATACAGCGTTTGCCGATGACCATGCCCATCCCGTCGTGACCATCGACCACCGCGGTGGCCTTGCGGTCCCGCACGATCTCGAACTGGGTCACCGGGTTCTGGATGCCGCCTTTGACGATGCGGTCGTAGTAGATGGTCTTGAGACGGCCGACGCCGTGCGAGTCGATCCCGCGCTTGTCGGCGTTGATGAGCACCTCCGCGCAGATCCGGGCATCTTCCTCGGGGACGCCTAGGCCCTTGAAGACCTCCACCATGAACGTTTCCAGAAGATCGAACGGCACCCAGGAGTGACCCGAAGATGGACTCTTCTCTGTCACTTCAGCCTCCTCTCGAGCCTCAGATCGGGTCACCCGGCCGATCGCCGCCGAGCACCCCGGACGATGATGCCACAGTAGCAAACACCGACGGCCTGATCAGGCACCGCCGGCCAGTTCTATCTCCCCCGGGAGCGGAAGATCGTCGGCGAACCACTCCTCCTCACTGAACTCGACACCCGCGACCGCGTCGAGCGGCATCTTCAGATACTTCCCCCGCGCCTCCGCAGCGATCGAACCATCCTCCAGCAGGATCTCGCCCGTGCCCTCGAAGAGGCGGCCCGAATCGCGGGTGATGCGACCGAGGACCCTCACCTCCTTGTCGAGAGGTACGGGCTTCCGGAACTTGACGTTGAGCTCCACGGTGACGCCCCAGGTGTGCGTGTCTGGGATATTGATGGCCCGGCCGATGGTCTCGTCCAGCATCGCCGAGACGACGCCGCCGTGAAGCCGTCCGGGATAGCCCTGATGCTCTTCCCGCGGTCGGAACACCCCGGCGAGCTCGCCGTTGTCCAACTCGAAGAACCGGGCTTTCAGACCCGTCGAGTTCTCCGTCCCGCAGACCAGACACATGCGACTGACGTTCTGCGCGGCTCGGACTCTTCTCTTCATCGTGGATCCTCTCGCTATCGGGCGCCTCTAGAGACGTCCCCCTCGTGCCCGGCTTTACCGAGCACCCTACCATCGAAGCCGCGCGGTCGGCATCCGTCTCAGGTCGTGCTGCTCGCCGGAGCCCACAATCCGACCTGCGCCGCCCGGGCGCTGCGTTCCGCCGCCCGGAGCTGCGGTTGGCGGCTCAGGTTGGGAGGGTAGTCCCGAGCCCGGGCGTACCCTTCCAGCACCAGCTCTTCGTTGACGAGAAGACCTCCCGCCCAGACGTACGCCAAGAGCCGCCCGTAGGGATCCCGTTCCTCTGCGTCGAGTTCAAGCTCCAGAGACCCCGAACCGAGCAGGCGCGCGTTGCGCGCCGTCGCCTGATCACCAAGGTACTCGGCACCCGTCGCACCGTTGGCCACTTCCGGGGCGTCGATGCCGATGTAGCGGACCTTTTCTTCCTTCCCGTCGGGCATGCGCACCCAGATGGTGTCTCCGTCCACGACTCTCACCAGGGTCACTTGGATGGAGGAAGCCGGCGGCGCGCCGCCCGGTTCTGAGCTGACCGGAGCACCGAGCGCGGTCGCGCCGGTCCCCTGTGAGGCGTCCTTGCCGGATGGTCCGCAGCCGCAACCGAGCGATAACGCGAGAACCAGAGCGGCGACCACCAGAGCTCTCATCGCCGGCCCCAGCCGACGCACCGACCGATCGGTGCCCGACAAACGATGCGGAGAGTACATCGAAAGCCTTACCTACACAGCCCGTCGCTACCAGCCCAGGGTGCCCGTTCCACCCTTGAAGGGTCCGATCAGATCGGCTGTGACCCAGCCTCCATAGTAGCCTCCAGGCTGCGGCTCCGCTCTCTCACCATCCACCAGACAGGCGTCCATCTCGTGCGGGTAGATGGCG
>CAZCCL010000065.1:9082-14394 GCA_964497095.1 uncultured Gaiellales bacterium
CGATGTACCCCCGGATAGACTCGAAGGGCTCGGTCGGCTCCGGGTAGCTCCAGGCGGCATTCTCGGCCGCGCGCTCACCCACCACGATGTCGTAGTAGACCGCTTGACCCTTCCACTCGCAGATGGTCCGCCGGCGAGAGGACACGAAGTGCTCCATACGCACGTCATCGGGAGGTAGGTAGTACGTGGGCGGGTGGCTGGTCTCGAGCACCCGCTTGACTCGTGTGGAGTCGGCGATAGTCACCCCGTTGAAGATCACCTCGACGTGACGAGGGGTGTCTTCGACCTTCGGGGGCCGGGGATAGTCCCACACCGATTCGGAGTGCGCGCCGGGGTTCATGGCCGCTCCCGGTCCAACGCCGGCTTCGGCCTCTTGCGACTTGCAGCGAACATCACAGCCGCCACCGTCCCCACCAAGGGGAACAGACCGAGGAGCAGGTAGCCCGCGAGATAACCGGAGTCCCCGGTAGAGGTACCGTAGGCGTCGAGAAGCACCCCGAAGAGCCAGGGAGCGAAGAGCGTCCCCACCAGGTTGGTGAGATTGAGGAAACCGGTGGCCGGCCCCACCTGCTCGGGCCGGGCCACGATCTCCGGCACCGAGCCCATGATGGCGGGAAACACCACCATCGTCAGGAAGCCCGCGATCACGACACACGCGATCACCAGACCTAGGCCGGGAGCGACCGGCGCAAGCGCCGTCGCCGCGAACATCACCGCCATTCCCACAAGAAGGACGAACGGTTTCCCCCAGCGGGCCATCGCCGCCGCTCCGGCCACATTCCCGACCATCTGCGCCACCCCGATGCCCGCGGTCAGATACGCGGCGACGGCCAGGGTCGCCCCTCGCTGATCGTTCAGGAACGCCGGAGTCCAGGCGAGCACACCGACGACGATGGCCATGACGCCGATGTTGATCACCGCCAGCAGGATCAGGCGACGGTTGACGGCCACGGTCCCAACACCCCGGACGAGGGCCGAGAAAGAGATCGCTCCTTCGTGGTGCTGAGGCCTCACCCTGACCGCTTTTTGGGCTAGAGCCACCAATCCGATCGCGACGGCGATGGCTGCGACGGCCAAGAAGACTCCCCGGTAGCCGCCGGCTTCATGGATACTTGGCAAGATCAGCAGAGCTGCCACTACTCCCAGGCCATGGCCGGTGCCGAATATGCCCAGGGCCCGAGCGTGATAGCGCGGCCCAATGGTCTGTGCCATCAACGGATTACTCACCGGGATGACGGTAGAACCCCCGGCCCCTTGCAGGAACCGAGCCACAAGAAACCAGGGATAGGACGCGCTGAAGGCGAACAGGACGGATCCCGCTGCATAGACCCCGGCGCCCACGAGCAGAGTCCGTCCGCCCCAACGCGCTCCGGCGAGACCCATGGGGATCGCCCCGATGGCGAAGGTGACCATGAAGATGGACGTCAGGAACCCGATCTGGGAAGAGGAGAAGGAGAACTGTTCCTCCAGATCTTTGCCCACGATAGGCATCAGGGACATCGCGATGCTGTTCATGGCCATGAACAGCATCAGCGAAAGCGAGAGCGAATCTGCCCCCCGCCGGTCATCGAGGACGACACCGTAGACCGCGCTTCCCTGCATCATCCCCCTTTGTCGCTGTTTGGACTACCGGTCAACACACATGGCGCACGTGGGCTGCAGCGGCTTTCCAGGATACCAGGTGGAGACCTAACGCCCTCCTTACGCGCGTTCTGCTTAGCTTGATACCGGCTAGATAAGGTTCTTCCCTTCGTCACATTGGAGCAGCATCATGGATCGACAACACACTACGGGCGCCGCTCCGGGCGCGGCCGATGCGGCCAGAGACGTTGTTTCGGGCCGGAGTGGTTCGACCGCCTCGCGTCTCCGCACCGGATCTCGGCACCTGCGCGCCGCACTCCTTCTGCCGGCGGTCTTCCTACTCCTCTCCCTCTCGGTGGCGGCCTGCTCCGGCCCCGCGGCTTCCGAGGCGACCACGCCCACGACTGCCCTCGACGGAACGGCAGGCCTACAGCTTGCGACCACCTCGGACAGTGCCCCGGCGGCCCAGACCCTCGAGAACGAAACCACCAAGATCGTCAGTCCCGCCGAGATCGTGGCCGCCCAGGTCTCGGCCAGCGTGGTCAACGTGCGGGTCAAGGGAGTGGCGGTCAGTCCTTTCTTCGGGCAGGAGCAGTACGAAGGCGTGGGCTCGGGGATCATCTACACCTCAGACGGATATATCCTCACCAACGACCACGTGGTCTCGCTCAACGGCTCCGCCGCCGACTCGGTGGAGGTGACATTGGCTACGGGCGAAGTCCTCGACGCCACCATCGTAGCCAGGGACAGCGCGAACGACCTGGCGCTGCTCAAGATCGAGAAGAACGGCCTCACCCCGGTGGTCTTCGCCGAGTCGAGCAGCGTGGCGGTCGGCCAGTGGGCCATCGCCATCGGCAGTCCCCTCGATTACCGCAACACGGTCTCCGTGGGCATTGTCAGCGGGCTCGATCGCGATCTGGAGAGCGGAGACCCGCGCTCGCCCCAGTTGACCGGCCTCCTGCAGACCGACGCCGCGATAAGCCCCGGCAATTCTGGGGGCGGCCTCTTCAACGCCGCCGGAGAGATCATCGGGATGCCGGAGGTCTACCTGTCGGCGGCAACTGGCGCCGAGAACATCGGCTTCGCCATTCCGGCGGACAAGGTAGCCGCCCTAGCGGAGCAGCTCATGGCCCACGAATAGGGCGGCTCAGTCAAACTGGGCGGCTCAGTCAGACTGCTCAGTCAGACTAGTGCGATCAAGCCGCCCGGTGAACGCGGCTGGGTCAATGCAGCTCACTCGGTCGGCGCTGCTCACTCGCCCAGCAATTGCACGGCTTTTGCCAGCTCCTGAGGCACGTTGATGTGCTGGGGGCAGGCCTCAACACACTGTCCGCACTCGGTGCAGGCGGAAGCAGGCGCAGTATGACCGGCGCCCAGTTCGAACTTGTAGCTCGCCATCTCCGCCGCCAGGTCGTCGAACAGCGCCGCGTTGTTGACGCAACTCAGTATCAGAGGGATCGTGATGCCCTCAGGGCACGGCAGACAGTAGCGGCACTCGGTGCAGTCGACCGCTATCCTCGCCTGGTATGCCTCCCGCACCTGCTCGATCAAGGCGTGTTCTACCGGGCTCAGCGACCCCGCCACAGCCCGCCCGGCGATCTCCACGTTGTCGACGACGTGCTCCATGGTCGACATCCCGCTCAGCAGAAGACTCACCCGGGGATCGTCCCATACGAAGCGGAGCGCCCATTGCACCGGCGAGCGCGTGACCGGAGCCGAATCCCATAGAGCCTGCACCTCCCCGGGAGTGCGGCCGGCGAGGCGGCCCCCCTTCAGCGGTTCCATCACCACCACTCCGAGACCGCGCTCCGCGGCGTACTCAAGCCCCGCCCTCCCCGCCTGGTACTCGACATCCATGTAGTTGTACTGGATCTGACAGAAGTCCCAGTCGTAGGCATCGACGATAGGCGCGAACGCAGGCGGATCGTCATGATAGGAGAAACCGGCGTAGCGGATCCTGCCGTCGGCCTTGGCCGCGTCCATGAATTCCAGAGCACCGAGATCCACCAGCTTCGGCCAAGAAGTAGATCCGATCCCATGCATGAGATAGCAGTCGATATGATCGGTCTGCAACCGCTCCAACTGGCCGGCAAGGATACGGTCCATATCGGCCCGGGACTCGACAGCCCACGGGGGAAGCTTGGTGGCCAAGAGCACTCTCTCTCGGTAGCCGTCCACCAGCGCCCCACCCACAAAACCCTCGCTCTCGCCCGGGTTCTCGAAGCTGCTCCCGTGGTAGGGATAAGCGGTGTCCACGTAGTTCACCCCGTGGTCGATGGCGTAATGCAGCATCTCTGTGGCCAGAGGGACATCGATGCAGTCGCGGCGCCCATCCAGCACTGGTAGCCGCATGCAGCCGAAGCCGAGGATCGATACGCGCTCACCGGTCCTTCCGAATTCACGGTACAGCATGAAACTCCTTTCCCAAAAAAGTGCAGGTCCTATGCTAGCGGTAGAGGGCCCGCATCCAAAACGGGTGCCTCTCTCGGGCTGGTTATCAGTCGTGCAGGGTGTCGGGTTCCCCTGAGAACGAGTCCAGTTTCTGGACCAGGCGCTCGATCAGGTCTTCCCGCTCTCTGAGGTGTTGCTTCAGTTCTCGGGAATCGGTGTTCGCGATCTCGAAGAGCATCGCCTTTCTGTACCTCTCGATGACAAAGCGGACGACCTCGATCTCCTTCATGCTCAGCGGTACATCGACCATCTCAGCCTCCTTGTCACGTCCCGCTCCCTACCCCGGCGCACCGAGCACCTTCCTTCGGGCCGTCGCCTTCGGGCCGTCACCTTCGGCCCGTCGCCCGACCGGCGTCACCTTCGGGCCGTCGCCCGACCGGCGTCACCTTCGGCCCGTCGCCTGGCGGCCGTCGTCTGGCTGCCGTCGTCTATGATCCCACCCGCCTGTGAGGGAGACGCAGCCGTCGTAACTCGTCCCGGATGAGCGCCGCCAACTCTTCCGGATCATCCAAGACTGGGGAGCGGACATCCCCTCCGGCCGCGTGGATGGTGAGACGGTTGTCTTCGACCGTGACTTCGTGAACTGCCTCCAAAGGCACCACGTCGGGTTGGCCCGTATTGGCGCCGAGAAGCACCGCTTCGGTGGTCAACCGGAGCTCACCGTTGTCCCAGACCACGCGCTCTGCGCCCCGGAACGCCCGCAAGTCCTTCTCCCACGCGTCCCGACGCGTGCCGATGGCCCGGCCATATCTACGGGCGATGATCTCGCCGGCCCCTTTGGCGATACTGTAGCCGAGACGATGGTCGCTTTCCGCGAGCCGGCGAAGATCGGCTCCGTCGAGGACGATCGCCTGCACAGGTTCCGTGGTCTCCGAGGTCGCTGTATAGCGGTATGGTTTGGTCACGGCCGACCAGCCGAGCTCCTCCCCCGCGGACACCTCGTCCAGGATCCCGTCGAGGCCTTCACCCGTGTGTACCCTTACGGTCGCTTTCCCCGCGAGAAAAAGGTACAGGCGGTCGGCTTCGGCGCCCTCTTCGGTCAGCCTTACGCCGGCCGCGAACTCCTCCACTCTGGCGATCCGAGCCACGGCTGCCAATTCATCGGGATCGAGTCCGGTGAAGATACCGAATTCCCCGAGTCGATCGAGTCCCTCAATCATGTCCCCTCCCAGCAGGTAGATGGAGTCCGATCAACGACCCTAAGGAGAGCAAACCCCCACTGTTTGACTCCCCCCGATGGCCCGACTCTAATCCTCGCACGGTCGCTCGGCCCGTACTAG
>CAZCCL010000066.1:0-7407 GCA_964497095.1 uncultured Gaiellales bacterium
TTTGACGAGCGTCCCGTATTGCCCGGTCCTAGTCCCCACGCACCCATCTGTAGGTGCCGGAATCTCCAAAAGCATAGGGTGTGCCATTGGGGGTGGGGTCGATCGCGAGGGTCAAGGAGCCACTCGGCAGACCTTCAAAGACACTCATCCAAGTGACTCCCCCGTCCGTCGAGCGAAAGACGCCCAGGTCCAGGCTAGCCGGATCGACCGACTGCTCAACAACGGCGTAGAGTGTCTGCGGAGACTGGGGATCGAAGAGTAACTGCCTGATCGGGCCGGCGAGACTCCCAAGATCGACCTTCTCCCAGGTAGCCCCTCCATCAAGCGAGCGTGAAACCACAGACGGCTGGGCATACTCGACGGTGTAGATACCGGCCGGATCGCTGGCGTCCAGCGCGATGTAAAACGTGGATGCGGGTCTCTCGGGTATGATCGTAGTCCAGGTAGCGCCTTTATCGGTTGATTTGACTACAGCGTAGAGGTGGCCGACGTCAGGTCCGCCCAATGTCCAGGTAGTTGCGTACATGACGGAGGCATCGTTAGGGTCGGGCTCAACCGAATACCCGTCGAAAGAGTAGCCGGTTTGCGGAAGCACAATTGTCCAGGTTTTCCCACCGTCGGTGGATCTCAGTGTGTTGTCATCTTTGACGGCAAAAAGGGTGTTGGGGTCATCAGCCGCAACCAATGCAAGTTGGCTAGTCATGTTGAAGGGTTTGGAGTCCTTAGGAACCAAGCCCTCACCGCCTAGACTGCTCCAGGTCTCTCCGGCGTCATCTGTGCGAAACAGACCATCCGAGGTCCAGGCGTAAAGGGTCGATGTGGCTGACGGAGCCATGACCAGGGAGCACAGACGGTTCCCCTCCTCCATGTAGCCGACAGGCAAGATCATGTCCCAGGTGGCTCCCCCGTCCTCGGACTTGAAGACCCCTTCCTTCGCTGCCACATAGAGGGTCGAGGGAGCATTCGTATCGACGATGAGTTTTCCCCCCACTAAGCTTCCGGGAAGTCCTCTGCTTGCCTTCGTCCAGGTTTCTCCGACGTCCGTGGACTTACACACCCCGGCATCGGTCCCCGCGTATATGATTGAGGGATCTTCGGGATCGGCAGCGACGGCCGTGGAACCCACCCACCCTATGACTCGACCATCAGCGTCTAGGAGGTTCCTCCCACCAAACTCGCTCAGGGCGGGGTTGGGGGAGTTGATTGTTGATTCCAGTTGATCCTGCTCTTCTTGGTCCAACTTAGTCCAGCTCTCGCCCCTGTCGGAGGATCCCCAGTAGTTCAAGCGAATGACCGTTTTGTCCGGTGCCTCCTTCGACCTGCTTGATATTCCCAGGTAGACGGTGGCCGGGTTGGTGCCCTTATCAAAGAGAAAGACCTCAAGCGAAGCTCCCCAACTCCCGGTTTGGGCGTACTCTTCCCGAGCTGCGAGAACTACATCGGTCCCGCTTAGATCCCGCCAGGTGCTGCCGCCGTCGTCTGACCGCATCATCTTGATAGGCTCCGGGAAGACGGGCGCCACCCAGAGGGCATAGATGGTGGAAGGCGAGGTGGGATCAATACCGACATAGTAGCTGCCTGACCCCAGCGAGAGGATCTGCGCCCAGCTTCCGGCCGCATCCGTGGACCTAAACAGTCCTTCTTGCGTTCCGGCGTAGAGAACAGATGTATTGCTGGGGTCGAGGGCCAAGGACCACACCTCTCCCCCCTCTTCGCTCACCGGTAGGCGTTCCCAGTGCTCACCCTGTACACTGGTCGCCGTCGGCGTGGTCTGGCCGGTAGTCGTGGGGCTGAGGGTGCCGGTGGCCTGGCCGCTAGTTGCTGGGCCGAGGGTGTCGTCGGTAATGACGAGAATGGGTTGGTCTTTGCCTAGGTACTTGGCGGCCTCAAGGCTGCCGATGGCTACGGCGGCCACCAGAACGACGGCGATGATGGCATAGACCGCGACGCGCAGGCCGCGCCTCCGCCTGGGCGCGGACGCCTGTTTGCGACTCCTATTCGTGTTCCTTCTCAGCTGCGCTTCAAAGGTGGCCTCATTGACTACCGGGGCACTCCGTTCGTAGGTCTCACGCAGTCGGTCATCTATTCTGGATGTGTCCACTACTCTTCCTCCAAGGTTTTTCGCAGTGCTTCTCGGGCCTTGTGGAGATGGCTGCCGACCGCGCCCTCAGAGATACCCATCGCCCTCGCGACCTCCGAAGTGGAGAAGCCACCCAGGTAGAAAAGGGCGGCTGCAGTGCGTTGGCGCTTGGGCAGCGGCCGAAGCATGCTGATGAGCCCGGGGTCAGGAGCCCAGGATTCTAATGCGTGTTCTTCAAAGCTCCCGGCGAGGTACCGAGCAAGTCGAGCGGCTCTGCTCAGGGCCCGGCGATAGTCTTTGCACCGGTTGATGGCCACCCGATATAGCCAAGGCACGCGGTCTTTCTCTCCCAGGTGTCCCCAGTGGAGATAGAGCTGGAGGAAGGCTTCTTGAGCCGCATCTTCGGCCAGCCCCGGTTCAAGCGTGATCAGCGTGAGATTTCGTATGAGGCGGGCACCGTGAGCGCGAACGACAGCCTCGAAGTCAGCTGGCCATGCCTGCTCCTCGCCTGCTATTCGGCCCACTCGTCTATCCGGTGCTTCTATGACCTTAACCTGCACCGCCGGATGGCCTCCACGTTCCGCCGTCTATTGTTCTCACTGCGAAAACGTCTGAGGGGCTTATCTTCTTTACTTTTCACCCCAGGCTCATCGTTGTGTCCGCTGAATACCACCAAAGTACACCTGGGTTGGGGCGGCGGTTGGGATATTCCGGGCGAGACGGACCTCTCGTCCGTTGTATGGTGCCTTCGTGTCCGTCTCAGTCCGTTTGTTGCTGTTGAGATCCGGGGAGATCCAGGGAGTTTGCCCCCGACTTGCCCCCGAACCCGCCCGAAAGACGCAAGAGCCCGGGCTCAGGGACCGGGTTCCGACACGCGATTCTTGGCTTTCTGAAGCGGAGAGGGGGGGATTCGAACCCCCGGTACCGCTTGCGCGGCACAACGGTTTTCGAGACCGCCGCATTAAACCAGCTCTGCCACCTCTCCGCGGCATCTGCGCCTTGCCGGGCAGGTGCGATCACGCGGCCGCGTCAGGCGCAACGAGGATTGTAGCCGATAAGCTGCCGGACGGGAGGTCGGCAGGGTCATCGAGGCAGCGTCCGGGAATCCTCACGTCATCTGTCTCGGCTGTGTGCCCACGGGCTAAAGTGAAGGCCGCCCCAAGACCCGCGTGTCGGCTCGGACCAAGGTTCTATTGCTAGGGGTACCGGCAGCTACTACAGTCGGAATGCTGTCCGGCGCATGGGTACGGGCTATTCGAAGGGCGGGAGAAAGTTGGCCACAGAAAGGGACGGGGAGTACAGTGGAACCGATATGGTTGCAGAATGGTTGAAGGAGATCGTGCCAACCACCCTGACGCTGAAGAATATCCCTGACGAGTTGTATGAACGGCTGAAAGCGACGGCGGCACTTCACCGTCGCAGTCTCAACAGTGAGGCGATCGTCTGCCTGGAGAGAGTGCTCATGCCGACGAGAGTGAGCGCCGAGGAGCGGATCTCGCGCGCCCGTCGGCTGAGGGTCGGCCAGAGTAGGCGAGACTTCGACCACGGCGACATCGATGCTCTGAAGAGCGAGGGACGCCCGTGATCGTGGTGGATTCGAACATCCTCGCCTATCTCTACATCGAGGGTGCGCACACCGGGGCGGTCGAAGCGCTGCTCAAGCGAGATGAGGATTGGGCGGCACCGGTCCTTTGGCGAAGTGAACTGAGAAGCATTCTGACCGGATACCTGCGACGGGGTTACCTGACACCCGAGGAAGCGGGCGGCATCCAATGTGAAGCTGAGGACCTCATGAGCGGGGCCGAATACGACGTGGACTCAACGAGCGTGCTGAAGCTCGCATCCGAAAGCGGGTGCTCCGCCTATGGTTGCGAGTACATCGCGCTGGCGATGAAACTCGGTGTGTCTCTGGTGACGAGCGACAAAAAGGTGCTGGGAGCATTTCCAGGGATCGCTGTCCCGATCCAGCCATAGCCGTTGCTCCGCGGGAACAAGCTGCGAATCTCGCCCTCGCACGGCCTCTCACCGGGTCCCCACATACAGGCCCTTCGCGCTTTGCTTGGGCAGGAGCGCTCCGGGTCCGGCAGGAATGGACCTCGCCTAGACCCCAGCTCGGATCTCAGCTCAGGGCGGCTTTGAGACCCTCCTTGAGAGGAGTGGTCGGCCGGCCGATCAGCGCCGAAAGATCGCCGCTGGTGTCGGAGAGTAGTCCCGCTGCGGTGTTCTCATCCAGGGTCGCCACGAATTCGGCGGTGGGCTTCTCCAGACCCGCTTCCATCAGGATGCTGATCAAAGTCGGGCCATCGACCGGCTGATAGGTGACGGGCTTTCCTATGATCTCGCTGACGGCTGCGGCCAGCTCGTTGTAGTCCCAGGCGTAGTCACCGGAGAACTCATAGACTTTGCGCTCGTGACCCTCACCGAGCAGCGCGGCAACCGCCCCGGCTGCGTAGTCGGCCCGGCTCGCGCTGGCCACGCGACCTTCTCCGGCCGCGGAGACGATGGTCCCCGTCTGCTTCGCGGTCTCGACCGCTTGGAGGAAGTTCTCCGTGTACCACCCATTTCGCAGGATGGTGTAGTCCAGTCCGGAGCTCGTCAGGTATTCCTCGGTCGCTTTGTGCTCGGGCGCGAGTATCAGCTTCGACGTGGTCGCCTTCGGGGCACTGGTGTAGACAACGTGCTTGACCCCCGCAGACTTGGCGGCGTCGATCGCGTTCTGGTGCTGCGGGATACGTTTGCCCACCTCGTTCGACGAGACGAGCAGCAGCTGGTCCACGCCGGCAAAGGCCGCTTCAAGAGCGGGTACGTCTTCGTACGACGCCACCCGCACCGCTATGCCTAGTTGTGCTAGATCGGCGGCTTTGGCCTCGTTGCGAACTACGGCGACGATGTCCCCGGGAGCCTGTCTTTCGAGCAGGCCTTGGATAACAAGGCGGCCAAGCTTTCCATTCGCGCCTGTCACTGCGATCTTCATGTTCTCTCCCTCTTCCGGATTCTCGAGACCGCCGGCCCGGGCCGGCCTTGCCGGCTTGCCGCACATCACGCTTCGCGCGCAGGATCGGCACATGGGGCATGACCAACGCTGTGCCCAACCCGGATTGTAGCCGATTGCGTGGTTGGCATAGGGGGCTCGGTGGCCGAGATGTCATTCTGAGACGAGCTATTAGGCGGGATCGCCCGCGGGAGGTCCTACGCCGTGAATGGATCGACGACCTTCAGGTCATCTATGTCCGCGAAATCACTCGTGTTGCGCGTGGCGAGGAGGAATCCACCCGAGAGGGCGATGGCGGCGATCTGAGCATCCTCGACTCCGATGGGGCGCCCGGAACGGACTCTGCTCGCGACCAGATTCGCGTAGCGAGAAGCGGCCCGCTCATCGAAGGCCAGGCAGCGTCCGCGGAATTCCGCGAACATCCGCAGCGCTGCCGCCTGAAGGCCCTGCTTCCGTCGGCCTTCAGGAAGCAGGGCGATGCCGAGCTCGATGTCGACGCGCGTCACCGCAGAGATATGCAGATGATGCTGGGGCTGGGCGTCGACCCACGCCAGCGCTGACGGATGTGGCTCCCGCCGCATGAGCTCGGAGAGCACGTTCGTGTCGAGAAGGATCACGCTTGGCCTTCTGAAAGATCGGGGGCCGGCCGGGGGGCGGAATGGGCGGGTATCTCGAGGTCGAAGGCGTTTGCTTCGAGAAAGAACCCGTGCACGCGGCTACCCAGGCCGCTGGCATCGACGTCGGGGGTCATGAGGGCGGCACGCAGGATCCGGCGGGCGGCTTCCTCCATCGAGTACCCTTTCCGGGCTGCTTCCAGCCGCAGTCTGCTCTTGAGATCCTCGTCCAGGCCGCGGATCGTCAGGCTGGCCATTCTGCCTCCTGCTGTAGAGTGTGAATTCATTGCTAGCAATGCAATCATTCTGGCACCGTCCTGCGGTTGGAGCCGGTAGGAATGAGGGTCAGGCTACGCTCCGCAAAGTGGCACCATCTAGAGCGAAAGGGGATGAGTGTGGCGAACGCGAGCACAACCACGGCGCCGGATGCAGGCGGAGCTTCGGCCCCGGGGCGAATGCAGCGGGCGAGACTTCCGATGCCCTGGGCTCACGATAGGTCTATGGTCCTACATGCCAAGACGCCTCACACACTTACGCTCGTTGCGTGGGAGATCGGCCAATAACCTTCAGTCTCCATGCGATGGACGTACTCGAACAGCGAGGGATCCTGATCGAGTGGGTGGCGCGCGTCATCGCCAGGCCTGACCTTCTACTGCGGGATCCCGGGGATCCGGATCTCATGCATGCTTACGGTCTCATTCCAGAGCGTGGAGGTAGGGTACTTCGGGTCGTATATAATCCGGGCGTGGATTCTGATGTGGTGGTGACCGCGTTCTTCGATCGCTCCATGAAAGGGAAGCTATGAGAGTGCGCTTCGAACAGGAGGCCGACGCCCTCCACGTTCGTATCGACGAGTCCCCGGTGTTCGAGTCGGAAGAGATCCGTCCGGGAGTGGTGCTCGACCTCGACCAGCGAGGCGAGGTGATCGGTCTGGAGATGCTCCGCGTGAGCCAGCGTCTGCCGACGGCTGAGCTTAAGCATATGGAGTTCGATCTGACTTGACCCTGACCGGCGAGGCCGGCTGCCGCCCGCCCAGGCTACGGCAGATACTGCTCGTCGATCTTGACCACCGTGTCACCGTCCCTCTCGATCCACCAGGGCATGTCGTGGAGGTGCATACCGTCGGCCGGGGGAGACAGGCTCCAGAAGCTTCTGAACTCCTCCCAGGTGATCGGACGTTCCATGACCCCTCCCCACGTCGAAGTGGTGATGGCCACCGAATCCGAGACCTTGAATTCCCTTCGCTGTGGATTGGTATTGCGGATGAAGTAGTCGTTGGGCACGGAGTCGCCCGGCTCGATCTCACCCGCTTCCACGGCGGCGGCGTTGGCCTCCTCCCCGGTGAGCATCTCCGCGTAGTCGATGCGCAGGAAGTTCGTGACGCCATCGAAACGGATCTGGTCGATGTAGCCCATGGCGCGGATGTGACCGTTGGGCAGGAGGGTCTCTGCGCTGGACAGCGCTTCGGTGGTCGTGGTTCCCGCCGGCGCGGTCGAAGTGGTGGACGTGTCGGGAGCGCTGGTCGTGGTCGTCGAGAGCGAGCTGGAGGTGACGGCCGCTGTGGAGGTCGTCGTCTCCATCGTTTCGCTGGTGGTCACCTGCTCCGTGGTGGACGTGGCCTCATTGGAGCCGCAGCCCGCGACCCCGAGACTCACTGCCGCCCCGGTGACGATGAGGAGCGCGGTGACGAGCACCGAGCGCCGGTTCCCCGGGTCCTCGTG
>CAZCCL010000066.1:7417-14345 GCA_964497095.1 uncultured Gaiellales bacterium
CCCCCGCCGCTTCATGATTCCTCCCTCCCTTCGGGCACGAACTTTAGTGACGCGGAGTTCATGCAGTAGCGCAGGCCCGTAGGCGGGGGACCGTCGTCGAACACGTGCCCCAAGTGGCTCTCGCAGCGCGCGCAAATCACCTCGGTCCGCTTCATGAAGAGAGAACGATCGGCGCGTTCCTCAACGGCGTCGGGAGCGATGGGCTGCCAGAAGCTGGGCCACCCGGACCCGGAATGAAACTTAGTATTGGAGCTGAAAAGTGGCAGGTCGCACGCGAAGCAGAGATAGATACCCGGTTCCCAGTGGTCGTCGTACTCGTTGGCGAACGGGGGCTCGGTGCCCTTCTTTCGTAACACCTTGAAGCGTTCGGGGGGCAGGATCCGGCGCCATTCTTCTTCTGAACGTATCAGCTTGTCGACCATTCCGACCTCCTCGAGCCCTCATACGAGAAGCTCCCTAGAGTCTGTATCAGTGCGAGTGGCCCAGATGCCGTTGTTCTTCAGCCAGGTTATCAGGTGGTAGGTCGCAGGTGCTGCCGGCGCACTCGCCGCCGGCGGCCTCCAACTCGAGGGTGACGTGCCCGACGGCGAAGTCGCGGGCAAGCATGTCCTTGACGGTTGCTACCAGCGCCCCGGTTTCCGACAGCGCGGCGTCGTCGGCTTCCACGTGCGCGGAGAGCGCCAAGTCGGTGGACGAGATGGACCAGACATGGAGGTCGTGTATCCCGCGGACACCCGGCACGGCCAGCATTGCGCGCTCCACCTCGGCGAGCTCCACTCCTTCAGGGGTCCCTTCCATGAGTACGTTCACGGTGCTTCTCACAATGCGGACGGCCTCCCGGCCGATCCAGAGCGAGACAAGGATAGACACGATCGCGTCGGCGTAGTACCAATCGGCGAAGTAGACGATGAGGCCGCTCAGCATCACGCCGAAACTCGTGGCGGCATCCCCGACCAGATGCAGGAACGCGCTGCGCAGGTTGAGATCGTGATGGTGGGAGCGGAGCAGGAAGGCGGCCACTCCGTTGATCAGCAGGCCGCCGGCCGCGAAGGCGACCACCCACAGACCCTCGACCGGCTCGGGGTCGATGAGGCGACGGACCGCCTCGACGACGATGTACACCGAGATGGCGATGAGCACGGCCGAGTTGAACATGGCCACCAGGATCTCGGCCCGTTTGTAGGCGAATGTGCGGCGGGGGGTGGCGGGCCGCCGGCCGAGGCGGACCGCCCAGAGACTCAAGCCCAGGGCGACCACGTCGCTCAGGTTGTGAGCGGCGTCGGAGAGCAGCCCCAGGCTGTTTGCGACGATCCCCCCGGCGATTTGCAGCAGCGTTATGACCAGGTTGAGACCGAGGGCGAGGATCAGGCGTTTGTCGGGAGCTGCGCCCAGAGGTAGCCCGTGCCCGGCGGAACCCAGCGCGGCCCCATGCGCGTGTCCGCGCTGGTCTCGACCGATGGCGTCGGCGGCGCTAACGCGGGCGCCGTCGAGGCCGGTGTCGGGGCCGGTCCGGTTGTCTACGGGGTCTTTCATGTGAGCGGGATTGTAGCCCCGCGCCACTCCCCGCGACCAGCGCCTCTTGAACTCGCCCTGATCGGCCCGAGCCAGGCCTGGTCAGTGTGTCCGGCGCAGGCGATCGTCGGTGACGGGGGCCACGAGTAGTGGGTGATCACCAATATCGCCGAGACGGTGAATGTCTCTAAGGAGTTGCCTGCCATAAGCGGCGGTCTCGGTCGATCACGAGCCCCCGCTGTCCCAGGCGACCCCCGGGCATTCTCAGGCGACCACTATCTCCTCGCCCACCCTCACGGTCCGGCAACGCTCGCCCAAAGCATCGGCGAAGAGGTCCAGACTCCAGTCGCAGATGTCATGGGCGGACAGGGCCACCAGCCCGAGATCGAGGCCGGCCAAGTGGGCGGCCGCGGCCCTTGCTTCGTCACGGGTGATCCGCTGCCAGGGGAGCTTACCGTTACCCAGGATGTTCTGCCCTCCCTTGCCCACTCGCGAGCCGGTCACCGGGAAGTGCAGGCCGCCGACCGCCCCATAGAGGGGGACCCCGGTGACTGCTTGGGCCCGCTCGATCAATCGAGGAAGCTGGGGGTGGCCGCAGCCCACGATCATCACCAGGCCCTTGCCTTCGACGTTCACCAGCAGCGATTGTTCGGCGATAGGCCCCATGAGCCAGATGGCGCGGGTGAGAGGCCCGGTGCTGGCCAGGCCCTCGGCAAGCTTGCGCGGCTCGGTGACTACCTCCGCCGTGGCGGTCGGATGGGTCATAGGCGTAGGCACGTAGGCGGGGATCCCGGCCAGATCGATCTTGTCAGCGGGATCATCCGGCCCGGCGGAAAGCGAGAAGGTACGCCGCTGACTCTGCTCGATGCCGCCCACGTGGTCGAGATGATTGTGCGATATGAAGACCGCGTCCAGGTCGGTCGCCGAAACGCCGAGTAGCTCCATGTTGCGCAGGAGGGGAGAAGGGTGCTCCCGGCGTACGTTGCGACCCACGTCGAAGAGGATCCGCGCGCTGTCGGTGGTGACCAGATAGGAGACCCCCGCTTCTGTGGCCGCGCGTTCGTCCTTTGAGTAGTACTCCACCAAGGGAAGGATCGAAAGGTGGGCGACACTCCCCAGTCCCTCCAGCTTCTGCGGTCGCGTGCGCTCCCACTCGCGATCAGCCTGGCGGCGGTCGCGCAAGAACGCGGCGGTCGTGAACGGCCGGACCACCCCGGATACGGCGTAGTAGACCGAGTAGCCCTTGTCTTTGGTCGATCCTAGAGCAGGGGATGTTTGGGTGGACATGCCGCTCCTCTCGGTTGACGCTGTGGTCTCGCTCACGTGGCCCTATCTTCGTCGATCTCGTGTCGCTATCGGCGGCCTTCGAAGAACTCCCGCAGGAGGGCGGAGGCCTCGGCGGCCATCACTCCGGCCCTGACTTGGGGATGGTGGTTCAGGGCGGGGTGGTCCACCACGTTCAGGATCGTTCCGGCGGCTCCCGCCTTGGGGTCGTCGGCCCCGTAGACCAACCTCTTGATACGCGTCAAGACGATGGCGCCCGCACACATGGCGCAGGGCTCGAGGGTCACGTACAGGGTGGCCTCCTCCAGCCTCCAGCCCCCGGATATCGCGGCTGCATCTCGTATCACCAGCATCTCCGCGTGGGCGGTGGGGTCGTGACGGCGCTCGCGCTCGTTGCCGCGAGCGGCCAGCACCTCACCGTCGACCACCAGGGCTGCGCCCACGGGCACTTCACCTTGGGCGCCCGCGCGCCGCGCCTCTTCCATGGCCAAGGCCATGTAGAGGTAATCGTCGGGTAGGATGGTTGCGGTCAAACCGGGGACGGCTCCGAGTCCATCTCAAACGGGCCAATCACGCTTTCGGGCTCACGACAGGACCTGCGCAAGGGGCATTCTCGCCGTCCGATCGTGAAATACGCCAGCGGTCCGAACCAGTTTATGAAGACGATCCCCGCCCATATGCGCCGGTCGCCTCGTATCTCTTCCGGTGACCGGTGGGCCAGGTCCCAGAGGGCACCGACGAGTAGGCCCATCTGGATTGCCCCCAGGATGATCACCGCTATCCTCTGGCCGATGGAGAGATCCGCCCAACTCTTCTTGGTCATGGAGCCTCCTGTCTTGGGGTTTGTCGCGGGTCCACTCCATCATACCGCCACCTACCTAGGCATGTCCCGGCCCGACGGGCGTACTGGGCTTGCCCCGCTCCTCCGGACGTGATACTGGAAGAACGACACCCCGGTAGGAGACCGATGACCCGGGAGGAGACCGATGACCCGGGAGGAGACCGACAGCCCGTTCGTGAGAGAGGTGAGCCGATGCAGTTTCCTCGCTTGAAGGCAAGAGATCTGGAGGGCCGGACGGTCGAACTCCCCGAAGGCTTTGACGGCGTGGTCAATCTTGTGGTCCTGGCCTTCAGGCGGGATCATCAGTACCCCATCGAGACCTGGCTTCCCCATTTCGCCCGCTTGGAGGAGGACTTCCCCGGCTTGGAGGTGTGGGAAGTCCCTGCTCTTTCCCGGAGCTACCGGATCTGGCGGGGTGCGATCGACGGCGGCATGCGCGCGGGCATCCCCGAGCCCAGGGTCCGCCGGCATACCCTGACCACGTACACGGATCTTCGCGGACTGCAGCGCGCTCTGGACCTCCCCGATCTCGATGAGATCCACCTCTTCCTGCTGGATCGATCCGGAAGCATCCGCTGGCGCGGCCGCGACGGCTACAGCGAGGCGACTTTGGCGGAGTTGACCGCGGCGCTCGAGACGGTCAGAGCAGCTTCCTGAGTGGCCGATGAGTGGCTGGGCTCTTGCTGTCGCCCGCCGGTGCCGCCCGCGGCTCTGCGGCTCGCGCCGGCCCCGGGTCCAGACCGATGTGAGGGGGACGTATGCCGAGCGGCCGACAGGGCCAGCGGCTCAAGCGCGGATTTGGCGGACTTCGCTGACGGTCCCGTCCTGATAGACGATGCGGATGCGCCGCACCGAGTCCTCTCGGATATCCAGAGATATGGCAGCCACCTCGTTCTGCGGCGTCCCGAACTCGATCTCCTCACGCGTGAACGAGAGCTTGCGGAACGCGACGTAGGCGATGGGCGCCAAGAGGATCACCGCCGCTATCAGGGCTGGTACGAGCATCTTCCCCTCCGTTCGGCAGGGATGGTCGGTCTTAGAGAGCATAGGCGATGGGTCGGACAGGAAGAACCGTCGCCGCGAAGGGGGACCGGGAGGGCGCACCTGGGGATGGGTGGGCTATCAGGGGTGGCGGGCGTTCGGGAATGGCGGTCCGCGGCGCGGGTGCGCACAGTGGGACTAGGTCACTGCGAGGGCTTGACAGACCCCAGTAGTGAGTGGTCACCTAGTCTGGTACCGACCACAGGGCGGCCGCCCCATTAGGCCCGCCCCGGCTTCGGCCGGGCCGCGGCGCCCGGAGCGGCGCGCGGCGCTTGGGCGCCGCGCGCGCCGAGGGCCCCGCCCACCGTACGAGGAGGCGACGTATGTTCACCGAGATCCTCATCCCCGAGGTGATGGCCTCGATGGTCCCGGAAGGCTTCCCTGCCGAGAAGCTCAGCAGGCCCGAGTACAAGGTCAAAGTGGAGAAGGACGTCTTCATCGAGATGCGCGACGGGGTGAAGGTGGCGGTGGACGTGTACCGGCCGGACGCTCCCGGCGAGTTCCCCGCCCTCTATGCCTCTTCTCCCTACCAGAAGGACCTGTACTGGCTACCGGCCGTACCCACGTTCCACATGCGCGAGACCAACAAGATCGAGTGGTTCGTGGAGCGCGGCTACTGCTACATCAACCACGACATCCGCGGCAGCGGCAAGTCGGTGGAGGGCCAGTGGCGCTGGCACAGCTTGGAGGAGCAGCGCGATCACTACGACGTCATCGAGTGGATCGCCGCCCAGCCGTGGTGCACGGGCAAGGTGGGGATGATCGGCGAGTCCTACTATGCCTGGACCCAGTGGATGGCGGCGGCCCAGGCGCCCCCGCATCTGGCCTGCATCGTGCCCTTCGACGGCGGGGCCGACATGTACCGCGACGTCGCCTACCACGGCGGCATCATGGCCACCGGCTTCCCGGCCGGCTGGCACATCACCGAGCTGCGGGGCCACTACCGGGTGGGCCGAGTGGGCGAGGATCCCACCCAAGGGGACTGGGACCTGGGCTGGAACGTGATCAACCACCAGACCTGCGACGACTTCTGGAGAGAGCGCAACCCAGACTTCAGCAAGATCGCCTGCCCGGTGTTCAGCATCGGTATCCTCCACAAAGTGGGGATCCACCTGCGCGGGAACCTGCGCGGCTACGAGGAGGTCACCACCCCCAAGAAGCTCATGCTCTGCCACGGCGACTTCGAGGGCGACGAGGTGGCCATCTTCGAGTCCATCGAGGTACGGAACTGGCTCCTGCGCTGGTACGATCACTGGCTCAAGGGCAACGACACCGGCATCATGGACGAGCCGGCGCTCAACATCTTCGTGCGCGGCCTGGAACGCTACCGGCGGGAGGACGATTGGCCCCTGCCTCGGACCCAGTACACCGAGCTGTACCTTTCGGGGGCAAAATCTGGAGCTGTCGTCTCCCTCAACGACGGAGGCCTGAGCTGGGAGGAACCGACGGCCGCCGAGGATTCCTTCACCTATTCCTATCCCGACCCGGACTGGACCGGGTTCTCGGGAGTGGGGACGGCGGTGATGGAGAAGGGCATCCTCAATCCCTGCAAGAAGATCCTCACCTTCACCACGCCCCCCATGGAGGAAGACACCGAGGTGATCGGCAACATCGTGCTGGTGCTCTACGCCTCGTCCGACCAGCCCGACACCGAGTTCTTGGTGCGCATCTGGGACCAGCTTCCGGATGATGCGCAGGCCCCGGGCATGCCACCCGCGGGGCGTATCCTCACGCGCGGCTGGCTCAAGGCGTCGCATGCCGTAACCCAGGACAAGGCGCTTAGCAAGCTCTATCGCCCCTACTACCGGCACGACAAGCCCCAGCCCATCGAACCGGGTATGGTCTACCGGTACGAGATCGAGATCTGGGGAACGGCCAACCGCTTCCTCAAAGGGCATCGGCTGCGACTCGACCTCGCCAACGGCGACTCGAACGCCCTGGACTTCGGCGGTCACTACTATGGCCTGAAGGTCGGCAGCGACACCATCTACTTCGACAAGGAGCGCCCGTCCCACCTGGTCCTGCCGGTGATCCCGGCGTAGCCGGGCCACAGCAGCGGTTGCATCCGGCCGGCCGGTCGCTCGCCCGGCTGTAGCCGGGCTCTCTCGAAGGCGCGCCGAAGGTCGGGCGCCGAAGGTCAGGAGCCCTGCGCCAGCCCTGAGAAACGCTCCCTCCCGCGGAGCACCCACTTCTGCGCCTCGATCACCCAGAAGATGATCGAGCTGAGAGCGAACGCGGCCAGTATGTGCC
>CAZCCL010000067.1:0-421 GCA_964497095.1 uncultured Gaiellales bacterium
TAGAATTGGCTCCGGAATGGGGGGTCGAAGTCTCGTGACTCGATGATCTTCTGTTCGGGGGTCGCTTCCACCAGAACCACTCTCAGCCGCCATCGGTCCGTTTCCCACAGTCCGTGCTCCCTGGCCAGGTTGACGGCATGGTCGTAGATGGCGTCGTAGGTGGACCGGTTCTCTTTGCTGACGTCTACCCGTACCCCGACTATCTTGACGTTGGTCTCGTCTTCCCAGGTCGTGTACAGCTTATAGGCTACATAGCCATCACCTTTGAGTCCCCGGAAGAAGTCATTGGCTGGGCCGACGTTGCTCGCCACGGTGGCGGTGGTAGTGGATGAAGCCCTCAGGCTAGTGCTGGGCGTAAGGCTCACCGACGACGTGGTGGTCGACGTCACGGAGCTGGAAGTGGTGGAAGTGTCGGTACACG
>CAZCCL010000067.1:431-14269 GCA_964497095.1 uncultured Gaiellales bacterium
TATTCCCGTTCCGCTCTGCCTCTTGCTTCATCATATGTCCAACAGGGGCAAGAGCGTGCATCGAGCGTGCGCACGTACGCATGTTCTTGGCGCACAAGAATCCCTCCGCCTCCCGAATCTTTCGTCCACTGCGTCCACTGTGTACCACCGGATTACATCCCCGTAGGGGTATTTGTAGGGGTATGGAAGCCCTTTTCGGGGCCTCTCAGAGGCATCGGGACAGACTAGAAGTGCGCCGTATGCAGGCATAACGTCAGATGCCCCCGGGAGGACTCGAACCTCCGGCACGAGGTTTAGGAAACCTCTGCTCTATCCCCTGAGCTACGGGGGCGCGACCAGACTCGGTCCGGCTAGATCGCTACGGGGGGTGACCCATCGCACCGACCCTGATGGCCCAACCAAGCCGGCAGATTGTAACATCACGATTCCCGTGGCCGAGCGAGTGACTCGGGTCTCACCCCGGCGCGGCACGGGTCCAGCCGCTCCGACCGACACGTGCAAGCGCTTGGCTCCACGGTGCACGCCGCGCATGTTACAAATGGGTTTCACCCGCTTGCCATCACCCCCTCGCCTTGTATACTGGCGGGCACCCCCTGAAGATAGCGTTCGCCAAGCGAGGCCACATGGAATTCAAGGAGATAGTCAAGAACCGGCACTCGGTGCGCCAGTATCGAGCTGAAGCTGTTCCCCAGGAGACCATCGACGAGCTGCTCGAGATGATCAGCTACTCGGTTTCCGCGATAAACCTGCAGCCCTGGAAGATCAAGGTCGTAGCCGATCAGGAGACCAAGGAGAAGCTCCTTCCTGCCACTTTCGGCCAGACCCAGGTCACGGCCTGCTCACCCCTGCTCATCCTCTGCGCCGACGTCGACTACCCGGCGCTCGTCGCCAAGCTCGACGGCGCGCTGGCCGCCGCCGGCGTCCCCGACGAGATGCGTCAAGGCATGATCGGCTTCGCCACCGACATCTCCAACGACATGTCGCCCGAACAGCAGCTGAAATGGTCACAGGAACAGGTGTACATCGCCCTGGGCAACGCCCTCAACGGCGCCTACGCGCTCGGCCTGGGGGCGTGTTCGATGACCGCCTTCCAGCCGGCCGAGTATTCGCGCATCCTGGAGCTGCCCAACACTATCGTCCCCACCGTGCTGGTGTCGGTCGGCTACCCGGCTGACGATCATTCGGCGCCCAAGCTCCGGTATCCGGTGAGCGACATCGTCGTTTGACGCCGTAGCGATGGACGTCGTCTTCTCCAGCATCTACGCCCGCGCCTGTATGGGCGCCGGTCTTGCCGTGCTCACGGGGATACGCGCCTTCCTGCCGGTCGCCTTCCTGGCTCTCTACTCTCGGCTGGAGTTCGCGAGCGCTCCGACCCTCGACGGCACGCCTTTCGCCTTCCTGGAGAGGACCTGGGTCATCGCTCTCTTCTTCGCCTTGGCCGTCATCGAGTTGGCGGTCGACAAGGTGCCCTCTCTCTATCCCACCCGCGATCAGATCATGCAACCGATCAAGATCGTGCTGGGTGGAGTGGTCTTCGCCGCCGCGATGGCTCCCGACGGATGGATCGCCATGGTGGTGTCCGCCGTCCTCGGGCTGGTCATAGCCGGTCTGGCGGACCGGGTCCGCCGCTACACGCGGTCCTACGACACCAGTGATCCCGGCCCTCTCATCCTCATGAGCATCCACGAAGACGTGGCCGTCCTCATCGGCACCCTTCTGTTCGTGCTCGTGCCGCTGATTGGCGCGCTCGTCGCCTTCTTCCTCTTCCTGCTCGTGTACCGAGCCCAGCGACGGGGCAGGCGCAAGCACAAAGGACTGCGTATTTTAAAAGGCTAGCCCTGGGGGTAGTTCTACTACCGTGGTTTTCAAAATCAGGTCCGTTTCCCCGGCGCGGGACATGCCGGACCGCCTCCTCCGGAAGTGGGCCAGATCGTGACGAGGGACCATGGGTTCAGAGCTCGACGAGACCGACTTCGCCCGCCTCCGCCATCGCATGGTCGAAGACCAGTTACGCTCCCGTGGCCTCACCGATGAGCGCGTACTGGCCGCGATGGAGAGCGTTCCCCGCCACCTGTTCGTCCGCCCTGCCGAGCGCTACGCAGCCTACGACGACGCCCCGCTGCCCATCGGCTTGGGTCAGACCATCTCGCAGCCCTACATCGTGGCCTGTATGACCGGACTGCTCCGCCTCGAACCCAACCACCGGGTCCTGGAGGTGGGGACCGGCTCCGGCTACCAAGCCGCCGTCCTTGCCACGCTGGCTTCGGAGGTGTGGACCATCGAGCGCCACGTGGAACTGGCCCATGAGGCGGAAGAGCGTCTCCTCGAACTGGGCTACACGAATGTCCGGGTGATCGCCGGCGACGGTACCATGGGATTTGCCGAGGCCGCCCCCTACGACGCGATTATCGTCACAGCCGCCGCCCCCCACGTGCCGGAAGCCCTACGCGAGCAACTAGCCCCTTGTGGTCGGATGGTAATACCAGTAGCGGCAGGCTACGCGGAGGACCTCAAGCTCATCGAGCGGCTGCCGGACGAGCCCGCGGCGGAGGGAGACGACGAGGCCCCCGCCGCAACCGCAGAGCCCCGCTTCCGGGAGACCTCCATCCTGGGGTGCACCTTCGTCCCTTTGATCGGTGAGCAAGGGTACCAGAGATGATGGGCCGCGACCCTTCCCCGAAGTCCCCGCACGAATCAGGACTTGCCCGTGTGCATGTCTTTGTCGACGGCCGGGTGCAGGGAGTGTGGTTCCGCGACAGCACGTGGCAGCAGGCCGAGCGCCTGGGAGTAGGCGGCTGGGTGCGCAACCTGCCCGACGGGCGGGTGGAGGCGGTCTATGAAGGTTCCCGCCCCGCCGTTGAGGAACTGGTGGAATGGACCCGCCGAGGGCCTGAGCGAGCACAGGTCACGGCGCTGGAGATGCACGACGAGGAGCCGAAAGGGGAGCGGGGCGTCCGCGTCCTTTGACGCTGAAGCCCCGCCCTGCGCCGTCCCGCGAACCAAGTGCCTCGCGGGGAACCAAGTACCTCGCGGAAGTCTTCGACGATTCGCGACTACAGATTCGCCGGTCTTTCTTCCAGCGTAACCGTGATGACCTGCGTGGTGCCATTGCGATCGATGGTCACCTCCACGGTGTCTCCCGGCTTCTTGTCCCTGACCGCGAGCAGCACGTCACTCGACTCCACCATCTCCCGGCCGTCGATCTCGATGACGATGTCGCCCTGTTGAATCCCGGCTTTGGACGCCGGGCCTCCGGGGGTCACCTCGGCTATAAGGACACCCGACGACCGAGAGAGCCCGAACTGTTGCTGAAGCTGAGCGGTCACCGTCTGGGTGCCTACGCCGATGTACGCATGGGTGGCGCTACCGGTCTCGATGATCTCGTCGGCCACTTTGGTGGCCGTCACCGACGGTATGGCGAAGCCGATGTTGACCGCCCCCGTCTGTGCCGGCGGAAGGTAGGCCACATTGATGCCGATCACCTCGGCGTTCGCGTTGGCGAGCGCTCCGCCCGAGTTACCCGGGCTTATGGGGGCATCGGTCTGAATGAGATTGGTCAGGGCCACTCCCTCGGTACCCGTGACTCCCTCTATGTTCCGGGCCAGACCAGAGACGATTCCCAAGGTCACCGAGTTTTCATAGCCCAGAGGGCTGCCGATGGCCACGGCATACTCCCCCACCGAAGGCAGGTCGGTGTTGAAAGTAGCGACCGGGAGCTGCATGCTTGCGTTCACTTTGACCACGGCCAAGTCGGTCAGGGGGTCACGACCCACGATGGTGGCCGGCAGCTTCTCACCGGTGGTGAGAGTCACCTCGATGTTGTTAACCGGATCACCGAGCTGATCGGTCACCACGTGGTTGTTGGTGATGATCATACCGTCGGCCGTGTAAATGACCCCGGAGCCTTCCCCCGCGTATTGCTGTTGCCCGAAAGGCCCTTGGCTGGTCACGCCGCTGATGGCTATGTTGACCACGCTAGGACCCAGTACTTCGGCGACCACCTCTGCCGGGCTGGCAAGCGCATCGCCGCCACTATTCCCGCTGACGGTGGAGGGAGTGCCGCCACTGTTCATCCCGGCTGTGGTGTCCGTCGACTGGCCCGCTGTAGTCGTGGGTGAACTCACCGTCGTGGTGGTCGTCCCACCGCCGCCGGTCTCGATGGTGCACCCTACGAACGCGAAGGCAGTCCCGGCGACCAAGGCGACAGCCAGAACGATCTCGATGACCGCCCACCGAACGCGTCGTCGCCCCCGGCGGCGGCCGGTCCCCGCCTCGATCATTGTCATAGTCCAAACTCCTCCTGAAAGGATTCCCTCTCGTCCATCGTCCCGCCCGAGGGCTGGGCGAGACAGAGCTATATTACCCGGGCACCTCTCCGGTTAACCTCGGCGGCTCGGTCCTGGCCGAGCGGTCCCCGACGCGTTCCTACCGAAGCTCGCCGCATCATACCTGACCCGGTATAAGAGGCGCGTAAGACGCCGCGACGCTCGGCGGCATCCGTAGGTCACGGCCCGCAGGTGGTCGGAGGAGCTTTACGACGGCCTTACCCCTCGCGGCATACAATCCCACCCGGACGTCACGGGGTATCATCCTACCCACATGGACAGCGACGCCCCCGATGAGGCACGGGGAAGGGAATGCGCATCCTACTGGTCGAAGATGAAGAACGGCTGGCCAACACGATCGCCCGCGGCCTGCGCAACGAAGGCATGGCTGTAGACGTCGTGCTCGACGGCAGCTCCGCGCTTGCCAAAGCGGCCGTCAACGACTACGACGTGGTCGTGCTCGATCGCAATCTACCGGGAGTCCACGGTGACGATGTCTGCCGCACCCTGGTCGACCGCCAGTGTCCAGCCCGGATTCTCATGCTCACGGCGGCCGGCTCCATCCAGGACCGGGTGATCGGCCTCGATCTGGGAGCGGATGACTACCTGCCCAAACCCTTCGCCCTTAAAGAACTGGTAGCGCGCATCCGGGCGTTGGGGAGGCGCGCGGCGATCCCCGTGCCCCCGATCCTCACCTCCGGCGACCTCTCGCTTGACCCGGCCCGCCATGTGGCCGAGCGCGCCGGACGTGACCTGGGGCTCACCAAGAAGGAGTTCGGGGTCCTCCAAACGCTCCTCTCCGCGAGCGGCCGGGTCGTGAGCGCCGAAGAGCTCCTGGAGAAGGTCTGGGACGAGAACACCGACCCGTTCACCAACGTCGTGCGGGTGACCATAATGACCCTCCGTCGCAAAGTGGGCGATCCCCCGCTCATCCAGACCATCCCCGGCGTAGGCTACAAGGTATGAGCTCGGCGGCGGACAGCATCTCCACAAGCAAAACCGGGGCAGGCGGCGCGGCAGCAGCTCCCGAGACGGCACCGGCTCAAGAAACGGTGGCGGCACCGGCTCAAGAGACGGCGATGGCCCCCGCGACAGCGTCCCCGGAGACAGCGGCCCCCGAGACCGGCGAGCGCAGAGGCCTTACCATCCGCCTCAAGCTGACCCTCTGGTACGGCTGCGTCTTCCTTCTGGCCGGAGTGGCACTGATAGCCGTCAACTACTTCATGGTGCGCGACAGTCTCAGCATCGCCCCGGAGAAGGCCCGGGCGGCGGTGGCCGAGCGTTTCGGCATCCCGCCGGCGAGCCTGGAATTCCTCGGCCCGCCGGGAGGGCCCGGCGAGGAGATGCAGCGATATGTGACGATCAACGGCATACCCCTGCCCCGCCTTCTCGACGAGGCGCAGCGCGAACTGAAGGACGAGGCCCTTCGGCAGCTCTGGCTCCGGTCACTCCTGGCTCTTGCCATCATGGCCGTGATCACCTTCGGTTTGGCCTGGTTGCTGGCCGGGCGCATGCTCAGGCCGCTGCACGCCATAACCAGTACCGCGCGCCGTCTTTCGGAGTCGACGCTGCACGAACGCATCGCTCTCAAGGGGCCCCGCGACGAGCTGAAAGAGCTCGCCGACACCTTCGATGGCATGCTGGCCCGTCTCGACACGGCCTTCACAGCCCAGCGGGACTTTGTGGCCAATGCCTCGCACGAGCTGCGCACTCCCCTGACCATCATCCGCACCGAGATAGACGTGGCTCTCAGTGACCCCGACCTATCCCAGGAAGAACTGAAAGAGATGGGCGCGGCCGTCGGCGAGGCAGTGGAGCGCAGCGAGAAGCTCATCGACGGTCTCTTGGTGCTCGCCCAGGCGGATAGCTCGCCGGCCCAAGTCGAACTCGACCTGGCCGAACTGGCTGCCGATCAGGTGGCGCAGTCGGCCGGCGAAGCCGACGCCCTGGCGCTACGTCTGGAACTGGACCTGCAGCCGGCCCCGTTCAAAGGAGATCGGGCCCTGGTGGAGCGCATGATCGGTAATCTGGTCGAGAACGCCGTCCGCCACAACGTGCCCGACGGCTGGTTCGCGGTCAAGACGAGTCTCGAAGAGGGCAGAGCAATCCTGCGGGTGGCCAACAGCGGCCCGGCCTTAGCTACGGAGGATCTCGGGCGCTTGTTCGACCGCTTCTACCGGCCCGACAGGTCGCGCAGCCGCAAGACGGGCGGGTTCGGCCTAGGGCTCTCCATCGTCAAGTCGGTCGTCACGGCCCATGGAGGCACGGTGGATCTGACGGCGCCTCCGGAGGGTGGTCTCGTGGTGACCGTCAGTCTGCCGGCCACACCTCCGGCAGGTCCAGATACCGGCTCATGACCAGGGCCACGTGGGCTCTCTGCGCCCCGGCCCACGGGCTGAATCTCTGGGTCGAGTAGCCGGACATGAGCCCAAGTTCCACCACCAAAGCGACGTCGGCAGCCGCGTAGTCCGGCACGTCGGGGAAGGGCAAAGCAGCCGCTTCCACTGGAGTCGACTCCTTCTGAAGGAACGGCTCCTCCTGAAGGAATGGCTCCTCCTGGAGGCCCTCCTGGGAGAGCGTCCACCCTTGGGCCGACGGGGTCGCCCCATAGCCTTTGAGCTGGCGGGCCATGCGGGCGAGGATCTGGGCCAACTGCACCCGAGTGATGGCCGCATATGGATTGAATACCGGCGTCCCGTCGGGACCGGTCGAGCCCATCACCAGCCCCGCAGCCGCCGCTTCCTCCACGAAATCGAAGGGATAGGGGAGCGGGTTGCCGTCGGAGTCGCGATACAACGGCACGTCCGAGAAGGAGGGCGAACCGGCGCTTTCCACCCCATCGGTGTGTAGACCCCCCACGAGGGTCGCCACCTTGGCCACCTGCGCCCTGGTGATGGTGTCGTACGGACCGAAGTAATTCCCGTCGTAGCCGCTCATGTAGCCTCCGTCCACCATCCTGGCGATGGCCTGCCCCGTCTCGGTGCTTTCGCTCACGTCGAGGAACAAGCGAACGCCCTTGAGCATGGTGGAGACGGTGACCAGCTCGTAGCCCTTGGCCCGCAGCCGAGAAGCCATGAGGGGGACGGCGGCCGCGGTGTGGGGCCCGGACAAGTGCATCACCACTATGGCCCCATTGTGGGCGTGCGCAACCACGTGATCGGCGATAGACGAGGCCGACCCGCCCGCCCAGTCGCGAGGGTCTACGTCCCACAGGACCAGGTAGCGGAAACCCTCACTGCCTGCGACTGCGGCAACACGTGTGTCGGTGGAGCCATAGGGCGGACGGAAGAGAGGCACCGTCCGGGCCCCGGTGGCCTTGCGGAAAGCGTCGGTGCCGCCGCCGATCTGAGCGGCGATCGCCCCGCTGGACAACCCGACCAGCACGGGGTGAGACCAGCTGTGGTCGCCCACCTCGAACAAGCCCGACGCCATTCCCTTCACGATCTCCCGATTGATGGCCGGATAGGCGTTGACCGCCGAACCGATCAGGAACAGGGTGGCCGGAACCTCGTTCCGCTGGAGGGCACGAAGCGTGGCCAAAGACAGATCGACCGAGTAGTTGTCGTCAAAGGTGAGCGCGATCTGCCTGCGCTCGGCCGAGCCCTTGAATACCACAGAGGCGGAAGCCGCGGAGGCAACCCCCGTCCAGAGCAGAGTCACAGCCAGACCCAGCCCGGCGACCATCGCGACGAAACGCAGAGTCCGCCGTCCCCGCCCTAACCACCCTGCGTTCCCACGACCGGTCCGAATCACCGGGGACCTCCTAGACCACGGACAGAACTATGACGAACACACCCAGCGCCAACGTGTAGATCGCGAACATGCGGAACCGATGGTTTCTCACATAGCGCATGACAAAGTATATGGCGACGAACCCCGATATTCCTGCCGCTATCGCCCCCATCAGGTAGGCGAGCCCGTTCCCTCCGGTCATCGCCGCACCTATGTCCTTCACTTTGAACAGGAAAGCACCAAAGATCACGGGGATGCTTAGGAGGAACGAGAAATGCGCCGCCGATGCCCGATCGAAGCCCAAGAACACACCGCCCGACATGGTGGCCCCCGACCGGCTCAAACCCGGAGCGATGGCCAGGGCCTGGAAGCAGCCGACCACCAGGGCATCCGCCCCCCGGAGCTTGTCGATCCCCGCCGGTTGCCGGTTGACCCTCCCCAGAGCGAGGTCCGCGCCCCACAGCAGCGCGCTGGTCACCACCAGGAAGACGCCCACCGCCAGAGTGCTGGAGAACAACCCCTCGAAGAAGTCACCGAGTATGAGCCCCGCAAGTGCGGCCGGGATGGAGCCGATCACCAGCCAGACGATCATGCGCCGCCAGTACTTGACCTCCTGCCGGCTCATGCGCCCAGGGGCCACCACGGAGGTCACCATCTTGGAGACATCCCGGATGAAGTAGC
This sequence comes from uncultured Gaiellales bacterium, assembly GCA_964497095.1. Classification (GTDB taxonomy): domain Bacteria; phylum Actinomycetota; class Thermoleophilia; order RBG-16-64-13; family RBG-16-64-13; genus CAVPLM01. The sequence goes on from CAZCCL010000067.1 coordinate 9,170, forward strand.
CTACGACGGCCACCAAGGTAGCCAGGTGCACGAAAACGTCGAAGGCCACGGTGGGAGCGGGGATACCGAAGAACTCGGGGACGAGCACCAGATGAGCAGAGCTCGAAACAGGGACGAACTCCGTGAACCCCTGCACCACTCCGAGTATGAGAGCATCGAGGACGGTCAAACCCTGGCCCGTTCCCTTTCCCCGCCGGACACGCCGGCGAGCAGGATATCACCTAAAAGGGTAGGAACCCTCTTCGGGACAGGGTGCCAATGCCCAAACGCAGGGCAGCAACAGCCACCGCGGTCTTGAGCAGGTCGCCGAGAAGGAAGGGGACGACGCCGACCGTCACGGCCCTGCTCAGGCTGCTCCCGGTAAACAGGGAGAGCCAAGGCACACCGACGCAGTAGATGGCCGCCCCGGCCAGCAATGCTCCCACCGTCAGGATAGAGATCTCGCGGATGGACGCGAGGGTTCCCGTCGGCCTGCCGGCTCCCGACATGCCCTTTCCCAGACGTCGGGCGGCCAAGCCCATGAGAAAGGCCGCCGGTAAGAAGCCGACCAGATAGCCACCGGTGGGTCCCAGAAGCACGGCCATTCCTCCCAGACCGCCGTGGAAGACAGGTGCGCCCATCGCCCCGGCGAAGAGGTACGCGGCCACCGTGGACACGCCCAAGGTGGGGCCCAGAAGCCCACCCACCAGGAGCACGGCCAGGGTCTGCATGGTCAGAGGGACAGGATAGAACGGCACCGAGAGCCACGCCCCTGCAGTCAACGCCCCTACGCCTGCAACTAGAAGCCCTATCGTGCGAAGCGCCCGGGGCGCTTCCGTCCTTGGCGTGCGCTCGTCGGCGCGGACGGTCAGGTTCGTTCTCATGCTCGTTTCCTCCTTCTGAGACCGGCTTGCCCAGTCTAAACAGAGGCGTCCACTCCCGTCAACACCATTACGTAAGTACGTTTACAGCCCTGCGCGGCCCTCTGCTCCCGACCTTGCTTCCGCGAAGCTACGAACGGTCACGTCGCCGGCGAACACCTCGAGCATCTGCCCGGACGCCCGGCGCACCAGAAGCTGTCCCTCCGGCCCGAGGCCCACGGCCTCACCTGTGACCGTCGACTCCCGAGAGCCCGTCGCCTTGGAGACCTCGACGAGGCGTCCGGCCAAGGCATCTCGCCTCTGCAGTCGCTCCAGAACCTCGGCCCGCGCCGAACTCCCGCCCTCCAGCGCCGCCCAGCGCCCGCCCAGCCGTTCGAGCAGTGAGGCGAGCAGCGGGGCCCGGAGCATCTCGCAACCCATATGCTCCCGCAACGACACCGGCCGGGGTCTGCCCACCCAGGCCGCCGCCTCTTCCGGCGCCGACGCGGTGATGAGCGTCGAAGAGAGGCTGTTCACGTTCAACCCGATACCCACCACCACCCAGTGTAGACTTTCGGCGTCCATCGACCCTTCGAGCAGGATCCCACACACCTTCTTGTCACCCAGCAGCACATCGTTAGGCCATTTGACCGTGGCCTTGCCCTCAAAGCCGGGCAGCGTGTCCAGCACCTCGGCCACGGTCAACCCCGCGGCCAACGAGAGCAGGTGAGCCTCCCCGGGGGCAAGGGAAGGACGTAGAAGGACGGAGAAGGTCAGATCCGCACCCGGCCGGCTCGACCAGGTCCGGCTCAAACGGCCCCGACCGGCGGTCTGTGCATCGGTGACCACGACCGTCCCGCTTGTGGGGCCCGAGACTCCTCGCTTGCTCGAGGTCCGTCCGACGGTCGGCGGTCCGGTCGCCTCGTCTCCCAGTGCCATCGCCTCTCTGAGGACAAGATTGGTGGACCCGCACTGCTCCAGATAGACATACGGCAGGCCCACGGGAGGCAGACCCCCGCGAGGCAGGCCCACGGGAGGCAGGCCCGGGGCGGGGGCCGGTTCATGAGCGGTCCCCAGCAAGAGGGGCAGTACCGCCTCGGCCGCCACAAGGTCGGCGAACGGACTATCGAGGCGGTAGCCCTTGCCCGGAGCGGAGGTGACGGCGAAACCGAGCCCCTGCAGATGGCGGACGTGCTTGTGGACGGCCGCCCGTGATAGCCCCATCATCCCTGCCAACGCCTGACCGGAGATGGGAGCCACGCCGGTCTTCCCACCTCCCCGAGCATGTGCATCCGTCAGCCGAGATGTCAGCCGAGCCGCCAGCCCGACCCGATGTGCCGTGCCGCTCGAGAGAAGACCGGCGGCCACCGCGGCTTCCAGCCGCTTGTCCAATAGCTCGAGATCGAGTTCCAGGTCCGGCCCCCTCAGGTCCGCCACCATCTCAACGTGAAGGAAGACGGCCGCACACTACCAGGATTAATGAGGTTTCCGCAGAAACGTACCTGGGAAAAACGACCCGCATGCTCGGGAAACCTTTTTGGCCAGCCCTGCATCTGTTATCTTGTACCACCCTCGAAATCAGGAGTTGGACATCCGTTGGAAGAGCAGAGAGTCAACCGAAGATCACCGCGCAGTCGCAGACGACTGCCCATCATACTCATAGCCGTCGGATCCATCGTAGCTCTCGTAGTTCTCGCCATCGTAATCGACGCCGCCCTCTACTACAACAAGGTGCACGCGGGCGTCAGCGTGTCCGGCTATAACCTGGGCGGCCTCACGCCTGACGAGGCCACGACCCAGTTGGGCGCTATGGTCGATGACGCTCAGTCGAGCGGGATCGTCCTCACCGACGGTGTTAGGAGCTGGACGGTCATGCCCGCCGAGGTCGGCACCCATATGGACGTGGAAGGGGCGGTCGCCGCCGCCATGGACGTGTCCCGAGAGGGCAACGTGTTCACCGACATCGGCCGCCGTTTCAAGCTGTACTTCAGTCACGTCGATCTGCCCCTGAACGGGGCCGTGGACAGCGCCATGCTGGACAAGAGACTGGCAGGCATCGCCCAGGAGATCGACCTCGCCCCCGTGAACGCCGGCCTGGCCATCGAAGGCACCCAGATCAAAGTGATAGAGGGTCAGAACGGTATTGCCGTCGACCAAGCCACCCTCGGCGAGGAGCTGACGTCCGTGCTCCTGACCCTGCACTCCACCGAGTTGGAGATCCCCACCGTCGTGGTGGAGCCGGAGGTCCAGGCGGAGGACAACGCGGCGGCTCAGGAGCAGGCCGAGACGATGATCAGCGCGCCCGTCGTACTCAAGGACGGTGACCAGAGCTGGAGCCTGACGCCCACGCAGATAGCGTCCTATATGGAGTTCAAGTCCGAGATGCAGAACGGCGTCTCCACCCTGGTACCCTACCTGGCGGCTGCAGGGATGAATCCCTTCTTCGACCAGATAGCCGACAAGGTCGCCAAGGAGCCGGCCAACGCTACCTTCAAGTCCGATGGGGAGAAGGCCTGGGTGGTCCCGGGCACCTTGGGCCAAGAGCTCAACCGTGAGAAGACCGCGGAGGCGATCTACGCAGCCTCTCTCAAGAGCTCCGGCCGAACGGCCGATGTGGGCGTGGACACCACCGAGCCCGAGCTCACTACCGAAGAGGCTGAAGCCAGGGGCATCAAAGACCTGCTGGCCAGTTACACCACTCCGCCGTATGCGGGGAGCGGCAACCGCCAGATCAACGTCCGCATCACCACCGAGTATGCCAGCAACGTCATGCTCGCCCCGGGCGAAGTCTACAACTTCGACAAACAGATCGGCCCACGCACCGCGGCCCGGGGCTACAAGCTGGCCCCTGGTATCGTCGGTCCCGGCAAGTTGGAGGACGTGTTCGGTGGAGGCATATGCCAGGTGTCGACCACGCTCTTCAATGCGGTCTTCTTCGCCGGACTGGAAGTGGTCGAGAGGCACAATCACTCCATCTACATCGACCACTATCCCAAGGGCCGGGACGCGACGGTGACGGGGGGCGGCAAAAACCTCCGCTTCAAGAACGACACCTCTCACTGGATCTGGATACGAGGAGTCTCCGACGGGGTGACCACCACCTTCAACATCTACGGCACCAGCGAGGGCCGCAAAGTCACCTACACCGTTAGCGACTTCTACAACGTAGTCGGACGGTCCACGGTCACCGTCACCAACAAGGCACTGGGAGCAGGCACCACCAACGTGCTTACCGGTGGCCAATCCGGCAAGCAGCTCACGACTACCCGTGTGGTCAAGCTTCCCGACGGCACCGTGCTGCACAACGACAAGTTCATCAGCTACTTCCCCATGGTGCCCAGGCAGGTCGAGGTAGGTACCGGCACTACCACCACGACCACCACGGTGCCTTCGTCGACCACGAGCACCACCGGTCCGCCCACCTCGACGACGAAGCCGCCGAGTTCGACCACCACGACGGGGCCACCCACCACCGAGTTCTAGCCCCGGTTCTACATCGAGACTTCAGACATGGGGGCGGCGGCCTTCCGGCCGCCGCCCCTCTCGTCTCGGCGCGGGGGAGCCTGGGGCCCGCATACTCAGCGGACCTGCGCCGCTCCCTTGCGACCCCTCAGCGGTCCGCTCTCCTCAAGCCGGGTAGGCCGCGGGCCGATATTCCGTCTATATGGCGTACGCAACCAGACAGGTACTTGAAGGGCGGCCCGGCCCCGAGGAAGTCAGACGTCTGGCCCTACAGGCGTCCCTGCGGGACACGGCTGCTTTCGGTGATCTCTATCGGATGTACTTCCCTCAAGTCCATCAGTACGTGCTGGCGCGGGTTTCGGGGCGAGAAGAGGCCGAGGACCTCACGAACACCATCTTCGAGAAGGCGCTTGCCGCCATGGGCCGCTACGAGCCCACGCCCGCACAGTTCTCGACCTGGCTGTACACCATCGCCAGGAACGCAGTGATTGACCACTACCGCAGACGCCGGCTGCCGGTGCAGGAAGGGGCCGAAGACGATCTGCGCCGATCACCCGACCCGGACGGCGACCCCGAAACCCTCCTGCTGGCGGATGAGCGTCGCCGCAGGCTGCACGAGGCCATCCTCGAACTCACCGACGAGCAACGACAGGTGGTCGGGTGCCGCTTCTACTTCAATCTGTCCATACACGAGGTCGCCCAAGCCACCGGTAAGACTGAAGGTGCCGTCAAAGCCCTACAATTCAGGGCGCTGCAGAGACTTCATCGGCGCCTGGCTCCCGATTGGAGCCTGAGCTAG
>CAZCCL010000068.1:0-14103 GCA_964497095.1 uncultured Gaiellales bacterium
TTGGCATGCCAGAGGCAAGGACGCAAGAAGCGGGCGTAGCGGAGCTACGGACGCGCCTGAGGACGAAGTGTACGGCCGCGGAGCACGGCCTCGGTGGCCGACACGTCATTCTGAAACGAGTCATAAGAAAGTTGAAGCGTCGAATAGACCTGAGAGGTGACCGATATGACAGACACGGCTAGACTCGTCATCGACGGGGTCACGCATGATCTGGGCGTGGTGGTGGGGACCGAGGGCGAACGAGCCCTCGACATATCCCGGTTGAGAGACACGACCGGGCACATCACTCTCGACGAGGGCTATATGAACACGGGCTCTTGCTCGTCCGCCATCACCTTCGTCGACGGCGAGAAGGGCATCCTGCGCTATCGCGGCATCCCTATCGAGCAACTGGCTGTCAAGAGCACGTTCTTGGAGACCTGCTGGCTTCTCATCTACGGCGAACTCCCGACCCGCGAGCAACTCAGTTGCTGGAGCGGCCTCTTCACTAAGTACGAGATGATCCACGAGGGACTCTACCATCACTTCGACGGTTTCCCCGCGACCGGCCATCCCATGGCCATCTTGTCGGCCATGATCAACGCCATGAGCTGCTACCAGCCGGATCTGATGGAGATGGAGAGCCCGGCCACCATCCAGTTGGCGGCCGCCCGCCTTATCAGCAAACTGCGCACCGTCGCCGCCGCCAGCTACAAGGCCTCCATCGGCCAGCCGATCGTCTATCCGAAGCCGCATCTCGACTACTGCACGAACTTCCTGCATATGATGTTCTCGATCCCGTTTAGGGACTACGATCCCGACCCCGACACGGTGGCCGCCCTGCAGTTGATCCTCATCCTGCACGCGGACCACGAGCAGAACTGTTCCTCGAGTACCGTGCGCATGGTGGCCTCGTCCGGAGCCAACATGTTCGCCAGCTGCGCAGCCGGGGTGTGCGCACTTTGGGGACCCCTGCATGGCGGGGCGAACGCCGCGGTGGTGGAGATGCTCCAGGACCTTCACAAGAACAACGTGGACCTGAACGACTACATCGCTCGAGTCAAGTACAAGAACTCGCCTCTACGTCTCATGGGTTTCGGCCATCGCGTCTACAAGAGCTACGACCCACGGGCAAGCATCATGAAACAGACCGCGGACAGACTGCTGGGCAAGCTCAGGGGATCCGATCCTCTCCTGGAGATCGCCAAGCGGCTCGAGGAGGTGGCCCTGAACGACCCCTACTTTGTCGAGCGTCGTCTCTATCCGAACGTCGATTTCTACTCGGGCGTGATACTCCACGCCATGGGCATCCCGGTCGACATGTTCACGGTCATGTTCGCCATGGGGCGCATGCCCGGCTGGATCGCCAACTGGAAAGAGGTCCGCGACCTGGGTAGCGCCCTCTATCGCCCCCGGCAGGTCTACGTGGGAGAGGGTCCGCGTGACTACGTGCCCATCGAGCAACGAGAGGGGGGCAAGTGCCTAGCGCCCGGGGACTCCGCGATAGAGGCGGAAGACGGACAGCTTGACGGTCCTTGCCCGGTCTGCTGACGGCTCGGCCATGGGGGGCTGATCCTAGAAGTGCACCACCGCGGTGGATTCCTGGGCAAGATAGTCCTTCAGATAGGGAAGGTGCCTGAGGAAATATGTCTGCGGTTCGGTGCGGATGGTCACCTCGTACCACCGGCTGCTGGCCTTGTGATAATCGGCTGCGACCACTTGCACTCCGGCTTCGTCGGCGATCCCCTCGACCACCTTTTCGGCAGCAGCCTCGCTACCTTCGGTAGCCACGAAGGTCTTGGCGGCTTGCTCGGCCGCACCTTTGGCCACCTCCACCGCGGTGCGATGGGCCGCATACATACCAAGGCCGTCTATCACCAGCGCGGCCACGACCGCGAGTAAGATCACGATGAATATAATCGTCCTCATACGCATTGGAACGAAGATCGGGCCTAGAAGTTACGCATGACTTCTGCGCCGTCGTATCCATAGGATCGCGAAGACGACCGCAGCCACGACCACCGCCGCCACCACCGCCCAGGGTACAAACGTCATCACGGTGATGGGACGGACCGAGTGACTGCCTTCGTCGAGCACGCTCGCGCCGACCATCAGGCGAATGTCAAGACGATAGGGACTTTCCGTGGCGTCGACTTCCACGGGCATCTCGTTCCGGCCCGGCTCTAGCTCGACTGCGAGGGATGATCCGTCGGGAAGGCTCAGACCATCCCCGGTAAGTTGCACCTGTACCTCCAGCGGATAGTCCGCCCCATTGTCCACGGTCAGAGTCACCGTCCCCCGACGCCCCAAGATCCTTGCGGGGGAGGCGCCGGAGAAGCTGACCTTGTCGAGTTCGGTCTGGGCAGTCACCAGGGCCTCTTCCGCGTACAGCAGACCGACGCTGGCCACCTGGGGACTGGTCTGCGGGTGCCACCACCAGCGACTCTCGGCAACATACAGGAGGCGGTGTGCGCTCTCCACCGGGCCCTCGGTAGGATCGGCAGCCGTGGCCAGGTCGACCACCGCTGCGTGCGCGGCCCGGAGACTGCTGAGCAGCGCCCCCTCGATGTAGCCTTGCGGGCCACCGGCGCTCCGGGCCAGCAACACCGGTCGCGTGTCAGGAGCGTGGACGCGGAGCAGTGACGTGAGTGTGTGCATCTCCAGCCAAGCCGCCCCGGTCAAGGACTCACCGATAGCTTCCAGGTAGGCGCCGGGCGGTACCACGAAATCTCCACCCGGGAGGATCACCATCGCTTCCCCAGGGACTGCCGCCACCTCCGCCGCAAACCCCGCATAGAACACCGCAGGGTCCCAAGGAGGCCCCATCAACGTGTGAAGTCTGCTGTTCGCAAAGACGAGAGTGACGCGGTCGTTGTTGGCGTCACGCACCCGCGCCGCCACGGTCCCGTCATCGACCGGTTCAGTGAGGTCCGCCGCCAGTTGCCCATCCACGACCACGTGATCGATGGAGGCCCGTCCGTAGTAGGCCAGGCTCTCGGTGGTCATGTCCAGATCGGGAGAACAGGCCCCGATCGGCGCCGCCTCCAAGCCCAAGGTCTGCTGCAGTTCCTGCTTGCCCAACTGGATCTGGTCGAAGCCGTCCCACCAACCCTCTGCCGCCAATGCCCCCAGGGCGGCTCCAGCGTAGGGACCGGCGGCCGTCTCTATCGTTTCCCTACCCGCCAGATCTCTGAAGGCCGCCAGCACCTCGACGGCATTCTTCGCCGAGGGGTCCTCCGCACTGACTTCCTCGGCGGTGCCGGAATCACCGAGTCGCACGTAGCCGTCGGCCATGTCCCGGAGCTGGGTGAGAAGGATCGGCTCGAAGGCGAGAGTGAACCGCCAATCCGGAAAGCGGCCGGATAGCTCGGTGACCGCGCGCAGATCCGCGGGACCCCCGCTCGACGGAGCGACCGCTTGCTCCAACACTCGGTCGAAGAAGACTCCCGAGGGATCCCTGTGCACTCCAAGAGCGACCGGCAGCACGAATGCCACGTCAAGGGGTCTCGCCCGCGGGGCCACCTTGCCGAACCACGCCTGCCCGGTGGAGCCCACCAGGCCTCCCGAGCGGAGCTCCACCGTGACCAGGTATCCTCCGGGCAAGTCCAGGAGATTCCCGGGGACGTTCACGTCCATGCTCCACGTCCCTGAGCCTGTTCCCGTCGTGGCCGAGCCACGGAGGAGGGAGGCGCCGACGGTCGTCGACATGGCGGCTGCTTCGGGAAGAAGGGGATCCGTCTGGCCTACTTGCGAAGGGTCGGCCGGTCCGCCGAAGCGCACCGCCACTTCGGTATCAGCTTCCGGCTCTGCCCCTGTTCCCTCGATCCTCAGGGTGACGGTCTCGCCCAGCAGACTGAGACCGGGTCGCACCTCGACGCTATGAGCCCCGGAAGCTTGCGCAGGCGCCGTCGAGAGGGTGAGAACGAGGATGAAGGCCACGACTATGACAGCCAGACCGACGACCGCAGCCTCGACGGACGGAAGCGGCCGCCTACTTGGGGTGGGGCGAATCAGGAAGGGCGATCCGGCAGGCCTCATGAGGCTTCAGTGTAGCATGGAGGCTGGCTCCATCCGCAGCTGAGCGGGTCGCGCTGGGACCGAGCGCCGACCCCGAAGGCACTGCCTCAATCGGGGGCGACCATACGGGATGGTATGCGCTTGACCAGCCGGATGACACTCCCTTCGGCGTCGCTGTCCGTCCGCTCCATGGAGTCGACCAAAGCCCGGATGATGGTGAGACCCAATCCCCCGCCGCTCATGGGGTCGCAGAGGCTCGAAGGCGAGATACGATGGCGCCGGTCGGGGTCGGAGACGACGATCTCCCAGGCTTCCGGCAAAACGTAGAAATCCACCCGCAGAGACGATAGAAGCTCACCCTCGCCGGCGGTCTCTGGTTGCTTCTCACCCGCATACGGAGAGACGCACCCCTCCGGATCGCCAAGGAAGCAGTTGCAGGCCTCGGTGACCACCACCTTGAGGTCGGCTATCGACTCTTCATCGAGTCCCTCATGCGCCCCAAGAGCACCGACCACCAGACGGCACAGAGCCACGTACTCAGCCCTGCAGGGAATGGTCAGCGACAGAGGTCGCTGCCCACCCATCGGTTGATCGGTCTGTTCTCCAGCCGCTTGCGCCATGGCTGGAATCTCCCCCGGGCGGGCGGCTCCTAAACCGGGCCTCGTCACCGCGGAAGTAAGTCGACTCCATCCGAGACATCCACCCTCTGGAGCCGCCAACCGGCTTCGGATCTAGTCCCAGGCGTGCACGACCCCCAGGTCCTCCCCGCATGCGGCACAGAGTCCCCGCTCGATCCAGAGCTTCTCGATCTTGTGCTCGCCTCTCCGGATCACCGTCCGCCCGCAGGAGGGACAAACGGTGTGCCTGGCCGGGTGACCCTGCACGTTCCCGACATACACGAAGCGCAACCCCGCCTCCCTGCCGAGCTTCACACCCCGCTCCAGAACTTTGATGGGCGTGGGGGCAAGATACGAAAGCTCGAAATCCGGGATGAACCGGGTCACATGCCAGGGAGTCCCGGCTCCCAGAGTCCCGCGCACCCATTCGGCCATAGCCCTGAGACTGGCGTCGTCGTCGTTCAGACCGGGGACGATGTTGGAGACCACCTCCACATGACACCCGTGCCGCTCCTGTGCCCGCGCCGCCGCGGCGTAGGCAGGAGCGGGATCCTTGACCTTGGTAAGCCAGTCCCATCCTTCCGGAGTGGCCGCCTTGAGATCGAACTTGAAAGCGTCGACGACCGGGGCCACGTAATCGAGAGCCTCCTCCGTGATATAGGCCGCGGTGACCAGCGCGGTATAGAGACCCGCCTCTTTGAAGGCCCGACAGACATCGTGCACGTATTCGATCCACACCACCGGATCGTTGTAGGTGAAGGCCACGCCGGAAAGCTTGTGCTTTCGGGCCATGGCCACCGCCCCGCCGGCAGTTAGGACCGGCAGACGAGCCGTCTCGGTACGGGCGCTGGCATGAGAGATCTGCCAGTTCTGACAACCGCTGCAGAGCACGTTGCAGCCGTAACTGCCCAGGGAAAGTGTTCGGGTGCCCGGGTGAAAATGGAACAGCGGCTTCTTCTCGATCTCGTCGCTGATGATGGTCGCAGGCCGCTCGTACGTCAGGCTGACCATCCGCCCTCCCCGCACCCCCCGCACCTTGCAGAGACCCTCGGCATTCTCGGCCACTATGCAGTAATGGGGACAGAGTGTGCAGCGGATCTTGTCCTCGATGCTCTCCCAGAACAGCGCGGGCGCGGGCGCCGCCGGGGGCGACGACCCAACGCTCGCATCTTCCGGACGCGAGTCTCGAACTGATGCCGTGGAATCCATGGTAGAGGGCGAAGTATACCCGGGCCGCGTTCCGTCTCGCTGTTCATGCTGAATAAATGAATAGTCAGACTGAATAGTTAGACAGAGCGGTCCGAACCGTGCTATCAATTCACAGTGCGTTTTTGGCCACGTTTGGCGGGGGCCCTGGTTGCCACGTGCGCACACGCGTTGGCCGGTACCCGGACACGGACCCAGGAGGTGGGAGCGTTGAAGAGAAAGCACGTCCTATTGATCGCACTCGTCGCAATAATGGCGAGCACGATTCCAATCGTGGCCGGGTGCGGCAACGATTTCCAGGAGCAGGTCACCGACGAGTGGATCATGTCGATCGAGCAGTCGCCCAACATCCAGACCCCCGATACGCTCGAGAGCGGCTGGCTCCAGGGGGGTTCGGACACGTCGTTCCCGCCCATGGAGTTCTCGGACGAGGCGGGTGGCTACATCGGCTTTGACATCGACCTCTGTACCGCTCTCGCCCACAAGATGGGCTTGAAGTTGGAAACGGTCTCTACAGCCTGGGACGGCATCATTCCGGCGCTCATCGGCGACCGTTTCGACATCATCATGTCGGCCATGAGCATCACGGAGGAACGGCTGCAGCAGATCAACTTCACCGATGCGTATCTGCCCGGTATCCTCGCCATCAGCGCGCCGATCGACGCCCCCATCACGGACGCCGCCCAGTTGGCCGGCAAGATCGTGGGGGTCCAGGTCGATACCACCGGTCAGTTCGCTGTGGAAGAGGTGGAAGGGGTCGCGGAGATCAAGAAGTACGGGACCATCTTGGAGGCCTTCCAGGATCTCGCCGCCGGCCGGGTCGACGCCGTGGTCAATGACGAACCGGTGAATGCCTACATAATCGAGACCAACGAGGACTACAAGGCTAAGTTCGCCAACACCGGTGGCATCGTCACGGTGAACGACTATGGCTACGCCGTCAAGAAAGAGAACACCGCTCTTCTCGATGCCCTGAACGCAGCTCTCAAGGAACTGCGCGACGATGGTGTCTACCAGAAGATCTGCGACAAGTGGGGTCTGACCGGCAACTGAGACCGGGGCGGAATGACTAGATCGTGGGCGAATGACCGACCCTGAAGTTGCGACGGGGGGCCCGAGCCTCGGCTCTGGCCCCCCGGCTTATTGGGCGGACGTCGAGGTCTCACAAGATTTGAGCTTGGAAGCGGGGGTTGACAATGGGTGAGTTCATCAATGGCTACCTGAATCCCGAGATCTTCGCGGATTCCTTCTGGCTTCTGCTCAAGACTTTGCCGGTGGTCTTCGAGGTGCTGGTTCTAGGGCTGGTCTTCTCGTACGCATGGGGCTTAGTTCTCGCACTGCTCAGGCTGTCGCGGTTCCGAGTCCTTCGTCTCTTGTCCGGGGCATACATCGATCTCTTCCGTGGGGTACCTCTGCTGCTCCTGTTCGTCTTCATCTACTACGGACTCCCGCTGGTCGGGGTGAGGCTCGATGCCATCATCTCCGGAGTCCTGGGGCTGACACTGTGTTACGGAGCCTACTCGGCCGAGATCTTCCGAGCGGGCATTCAAGCGATTCACAAAGGCCAGATGGAGGCGGCCCGCTCCCTCGGCATGACCTCCGGCCAGGCCATGCGCTACGTCATACTTCCCCAGGCGATCAAGCTGGTGATCCCGCCTCTGACGAACGAGTTCATCGCCATGATCAAGGATACGTCGCTCATGTCCGTGATCACGGTGCCGGAACTCCTGTTCACGGCCAAGGAGAAGATGGGGGTGGTGGCCAATCCCACCCCCCTCACGGTGGCCGCCATCATCTACGTGATCTTCACTATACCGCTCATCAGGCTGGCCGCACGGCTCGAGACCCGTCGGAGGAAGCCCCGTCCCCCGGACCGGCCGCCGGGCGCGAGCGATATCTCCCCGGAAGCCGAGCAGGACATCCACGGCGCAGACGTGGCCGGACAGATGCCCTGAGGGGGTGACATCCGTTGAACGAGATGATTGAGCTCATCGACGTCCATAAGTCCTTCGGGCACCTGGAGGTGCTCAAAGGGGTCGACCTCAAGGTCGTCAAGAAGGAAGTGGTGGTGGTCATCGGTCCGTCCGGGTCGGGCAAGTCCACGATGCTGCGTTGCATAAACGGGTTGGAGTCCATCCAGAAGGGCAAAGTGATCATCGAGGGCGAGGACCTCCACGGCCCGAACACGGACCCCAACAAGATCCGGCAGCGCATCGGCATGGTCTTCCAGAGTTTCAATCTCTTCCCTCACAAGAACGCTCTCCAGAACGTCATGATGGCTCCCCTCAAGGTGCAGAAGAAACCCAAAGCGGAAGCCGAGCAGATCGCGCACGATCTGCTCGTCAAGGTCGGCCTGGAGGACAAGGCGAATGCGTTCCCTGACGAGCTATCCGGAGGCCAGCAGCAACGGGTCGCCATCGCCCGGGCTCTGGCCATGCAGCCCGACATGATGCTGTTCGACGAGGTGACCTCCGCCCTCGACCCCGAACTGGTGGCGGAGGTGCTGAACGTGATGCAGGCTTTGGCGGAAGCAGGCATGACCATGGTCGTGGTGACTCACGAGATGGGCTTCGCCCGCGAGGTGGGTTCCAGGCTGATCTTCATGGACGGCGGTGTGGTGGTCGAGGAAGGCGATCCTCGAGAGATGATCGTCGACCCCAAAGAGCCGCGCACGCAGAAGTTCCTGAGCATGGTGCTTTAGCAGACGAAGGAGACAGCCGCGGCGACCTGGGCCGGCGACGCTACAGTTCTTTCGGTTCCTCCACGGGCTCGTCCGGTCCGGGCTCGACTGCCGGCTCGCTCGTCCGCCGTCGACGCCAGCGCCACAAGCCCCAGGCGATGAGGGCGGCTACAAAGACGCCGAGCGCTATGTAGAAGATGTGGTTGTAGCGAGTGAACTGCTCCTGCAACCTGCCCCAAGGATCCTCGCCGGCGGCGTTGCCGGCCAGGTAGCCCAGATAGGCAAGGGCGGCGTTCCACGGAATGGAGCCGAGAGCCGAATAGAGCAAGAATTTGCCCACCGGCATCCGGGCTATCCCGGCTGGTAGGGAGATGAAGGTCCGCACTCCCGGCATCATCCGGGTGAAGAAGACCGTCAGCTCTCCTCGGCGGTCGAACCACCGTTCGGCTTTGTCCAGGTGGTGAGGAGAAACGAGAACGTAGCGGCCGTATCTGAGAAAGAGGGCCCTTCCCCCGTAGCGCCCCACGGCGTAGGCGATGCTCGAGCCGATCAGGTTCGCCACGGTGGCCACGGCGATCACCATCCACAACTCGGTGAAGCCCTGAGCGGCCAGGAACCCCCCGTAAGGCACGACGATCTCGCTGGGTATGGGGATGCAGGCGCTCTCGGCCACCATCGTCACAAACACGATGAGAAGACCGTAGTCCTCCAACAGAGGGATGAGCCAGTCTTGGAAGAAACTCATGGCCGGCTATTCTACAGCAGCGGTTGTCAGGTCTGCGGCAGGCGCCGCAGTCGCGCGCCCCTGGGCCGTGTGCCGGAGTCCGGCACGATCTTCCGCCTAGAACCCGGCATCGTCCAAGGTCCGCTGCATGTTCTGCCAATGAGTGGCCGGCCAGGTGACCCGGTCGCAGACGGGACAGTACGTGAACCTGGTCTGAGTCTGGGCTACGTAGGGCGGCACGTGTTCCCGCACGTCTTCCCGGGAGCGGACCTGCAGCAAACCGTTGCAGACCAGACATCGAGGCTCGCCCCGACGAATCAGCCCTTCCTCGCGGCGCAGCTGTGCAAGCTGGTCGACCAGGTGGTCGGCCCGCACCAATACGGCCGACACCTGGCCTCGCCGGACGGGCCGCCGCTCCATGAGGAGAGTGTCCCGGGTGAGGACGACCCGGCCCTCTTCGGCGGCCCGCGCCAACACCGCAGCCGGACCTCCGGATCGATCCCAGGCCGTGTCGTATCCGAGCGCACGCAGCCACCGCACCAGCCTCCCCAGCGTGCGGTCCAGGAGAAACAGGGGCGGGTCAGAGCTTACGCCCGGTTGCATGTCTACACCCGAGGGGGAACGAGTGGACGGCGCCGGCGGCGGCATCCTGCGTGATCCCCGCGCCTCAGAGCTCGTTTCAGAATGACCTTTCGCCAGCAGGGTGAGATTGGCACGCCAGAGGCAAGGACGCAAGAAGCGGGCGTACCGGAGCTACACACGCGACTGAGGACGAAGCCTCCGGCCGCCAAGCGCGGCCTCGGTGGCCGAGATGTCATTCTGAAACGAGTTAATAGCTCGGGTCCGGGCTCAGAGCTGGGTCTCCAGCCGTCTGAGTTCCTGTTCGAAACATTCTCGTAAGCGGTCTTCGACATCCTCGTACCCTAGATCTTGGGGTGCACTCTCGTAGCCTTCTCGGCGGTGGCGCAGGTCTTGCTCCACCTGACCGGCCAGGTGCGTGGTCTCATCGTCCAGTCGGCGCATGAACTCGTCCGGCCCCAATTGCTTGAGTAACGCAGAGAGATAGCTGCGACAGGCGATGAAACTCTCGGTGGGATCAGCGATTCCAGCAGAATTCAGCTCGACGAAGTAACTTGCGAAGGCTCGCTTGAACGCCAGCCGGGCCTCTTGCGGGGAGACTTGGGTCATGAAGGACTCTGGTGGTCTAAGCCACCTCAGTAGGGGGTGTAGGCCACCTCGCGCCAGGAGGGATGAGGGGGTGGGCCTATGTGCCGGGAGCGGTGCCCCGTGGGGAAATAGACGAAACTACCCGTCTCGTCGTCGAAGGCCACCTCGAGTTGGCCCTCGATCAGGCGCAGGTCGAGCCACGCGCTGCGAAAGACCAGTTCACGGAGCCAATACACCAGGCATTCCCCGTGAAGGGTGAGCACCTCTTCGCCCCGCTGGAGAAGGTACTCCCCCAGCGGGCTGACGGGGAATTCGATGCTGCCCGCCGCCACCAGTTGCACCAGATCGGCCTGTTCGTCCTGGCGCAGGGTGCCGGGATCGATAAGCCCCAGCTCCACGGCGGCCATCTCGACGCGCTGGGAGAAGTCCACGCTGTTGAAACCATAGCGGAAGCTGCGGAACTCGAGGACATAGTCCTCACCCGATGAATAATTGGGATGGGTGTGCCGGTTCTCAGGCGCCATTGACATCCCCCGGGAGTCCCCCGATCGTTGCCTCTGCTCCTGTATTGTAGCAGGGAGAGAGGCCGCTGTGAGAAGAGTCCGAGGGCTTCGCTTGTGCGGGTAACGACGACGATTCATAATGAAGCCATGAAAGCATTGGCACGCCTTGCCCGGCTCCTGCCGGTCGTTCTCCTTCTGGTCGCCGTCCTGACCGGAGCAGGTGCATGTATCGGTGGCGGCGAGGACGTCGATCCCGACGCCGTCCTCAAGCAGGCCTCGGCCGCCATGAAGGAGGTCGCAGGGTTCCACTTCGTCTACGAGGTGCACAAGCCGGCCTCGGCGAAGCCCGGCGCCGGCTTGGAGATCGCCCGCATCACCGGTGACGTCAACTCCGAGGGCAACATGCAGGCCACCATCGACGTAACCCAAGGGGGCGTACCGCTTCAACTTGGGTTCGTCGCGGTGGGAGACACCCACTACATCCAAGCGCCGCCGTCACAGAAGTGGCAGAGCATCCCCGCCGACAAGAGCCCAGTGGGCTCCCTCAGCCTGAGCGCCGGTACCATCCAGATCCTCGATCGGATCACGGACACGGCTTACGAGGGCACAGAGGGCAAAGGGGGTACGGATACCTACCACATCAGCGGCATGGTCGCCGCACAAGAAGTGGAGGCGATCGTCGCGATGGTGAACACCAAGGACAGCTTCCCCACCGATATCTGGATAGGTGTCGAGGACTCCCTGGTCTATGAAGTCGATCTACATGGTGCCGCGACCCCCGATGAGGATCCCGACATCTGGCGGAGCATCGTCCTCTCCGATCTGGATACCTTCGTAGACATCCAACCGCCGCAATAATCGTGGAAACGCAGGCGGCCATCGTCGAGGCCGTACCCGCGAGAGTCTCCCGTCGGGCGATGCTCGCCATGGCTGCTTTGTGCGCCGCCGTCTTCGTAGCCGCTCTCGATCAGACCATGGTCCTCACGGTCATGCCGTCGATCATGGTCTCCCTATACATCGACGTGACCCGCCTCAACGACCTGGGCTGGATCATCACCGGTTACCTCTTGGGATACACGATAGCCATGCCCCTGTTCGGCCGCCTGGCCGACGTGTGGGGCAGGCGTCCCATGTCTATCGTAGCCCTGGGGCTGTTCATGGTCGGAAGCGCGTTCTGCGTCTTCCTTGGCCGACTCGACTTGTTCGTGGCCGCCCGGGTGGTACAGGCGATGGGAGGGGGAGCCCTGGTACCCATCGCTATGGCAGCCGCCGCCGACATGTTCCCTCCCGGGCGACGGGCCCTCGTTCTCGGCATCATCGGCGGGGCGGCCGAAGCGGGCGGAGTGCTGGGGCCTATCTACGGGGCTTCGCTCACCGCCCTGTGGAGTTGGCGCCTGATCTTCCTGGTCAACATACCTCTGTGCCTGTTTCTGATGGCCGTGTGCTGGCGGATGCTACGCCCAGGCCTCGTACCTCGCCAGGAGGAAGCTGCGGCCGCGGATTCGGATCCGCAGCCCGCCCCGGCGGACGGCAAGACCCACTGGTGGGAACGGGGACGGGTCGACTACGTCGGTGCCGCTTTGCTGGCCCTGGCCCTCGCCGGTGTCACGATCGGGCTGGGCACGGGTACCCAGACCGTCGACACCGGCGGTGCGGCCGGTGCGACCGCGGTGAACTGGCCCTGGCTGGTGGTGAGTGTCGTAGCCTTCATCGCCTTCGTGCTGTTCGAGCGTCGTCACCAACGCCCCCTGATTCGTTTGGACTTCTTCAAGCGGCCCCCATTCGCGGCGGCCAACATAGCCCACTTCCTCGTGGGTGCAGCCCTGATCATAGGGATGGTGGAGATCCCCCTCTATGCCTATACCTTGTTCGGCATGACTGAGATCGAGGGCGGTCTGCTGCTCATCCGCCTGACCCTCATGATCCCCGTAGGTGCGGTGCTGGGAGGATGGTTGGCCGACCTCGTCGGCTACCGGATCACGGCCGTCTTGGGATTCCTGATCTCCTGTGGAGGCTATCTGCTGGTCAGCCGCTGGCCGCTCGACCCCACCTGGGTGACCACGACCAGAGACCTCATGATCAGCGGACTGGGCTTTGGACTGGTGGTCGGGCCCATCGGGGCGACGGCTATTACCGCCGTGGGACAGCGTTGGATGGCCACGGGGTCCGCCCTGGTGACCGTCTCGCGCATGGTGGGGATGGTTGTCGGACTCTCCGCCCTCAGTTCGTGGGGGGTACGGCGCTTCAACTCGCTCGCAGCGGACATCACCACCCCCATCGTCAAACCGCCCGATCTGACCGACGCGGAGTTCAAGGCTATGCAGGACGCCGCCGCGGCCGCCACGAAGGCAGCCGCTCACACCGTCTTCGGGGAGTTCTTCATCATCGCGGCTATTATCATCGGGCTCGCGCTGATACCGGCCCTGTTCTTCTACAACAAGAAGGCGCGGGGGGCATCCCGGCTCCCCTTCCTGCCTCACTGACCGGGACCTCAGACGTTGCCAGGCGGATGACCCTCTGTCCGGATGCTCGGCTAGAATGAGCAAAGGAAACAAGACGAAGCGAGATACTGTGAACGAAGACCAACTCGACCTGGGAACGCCGTCGGATCGTGACCTCCCCGCGGATCCTGCGCGGGTGGCGATCTGCGACCTGTCACCCGGCACCTTCGTGAACGGCGTATACGCACTCGCCGCGCGAGAGACCCGGAACACGAAAGCCGGCAAACCTTTCTTCAAACTGCGACTCAGCGACCGCACCGGCACCATCGACTGCACGGTCTGGGAGACCGATGCGTTCGAACCGAGCCTGAAGACCGGGGACCTGGTGCAGGTGGCGGCTCGAGTCGGCGAGTATAAGGGCAAGCCGCAGCTGGAGGCTACGGCCGTCTCCGCCGCCCCGCCGGGAGCAGCCCGGCCCCGAGACTTCCTCCCTGCCACCTTTCGGGATATCGAGGAGCTGAAAGGCTTCCTGCAGTTCCACGTCGATTCGGTCACCGACCCGGATTATGCCGCCCTGCTCGCCCGTTTCTTCGGCGATGCCGCTTTCTCAGAGGCCTTCGTCGCGGCGCCGGCTGCGAAGCTCTACCACCACGCCTACCTTGGCGGTCTTCTAGAGCATACCGTGGCCGTGGCAGAGATGTGTGAGTTCGTTGCCCAGCAATACGGCCGGGTCGATCGCGACCTGTTGCTCGCCGCTGCCCTCTTGCAC
>CAZCCL010000069.1:0-14087 GCA_964497095.1 uncultured Gaiellales bacterium
CGCCCTGGCCTCTCCCATCGGCAGAGCAGGCACGCCTGACGAAGTAGCCGCCCTGATCGCCTTCCTGGCGGCACCGAGCGCCTCCTATGTGACAGGGCAGTTGATGATCGTGGACGGGGGGAATTCACTCATCGAGGACAAGGCCCACAGTCAGGCCTAAGCAGCCCGGTGAACGCTCCCTAGGTTCTCGGGCGATCTGTTCAGGCGACGACCGTGATGTTGTCGATGAGCCTCGTGTCGCCGAACCAGACCGCCACGGCCACGAGACATTCACCTTTCACCGCCTTGACCGGCGAGAGATCGTCCTTCGTCACGACCTCCACGTAGTCGACCCGGCCTAGAGTGGCTTCAGCCAACACAGAGCGGGCCAGGCCCTGTAGCACGGTCGCATCTCGCTCTCCGCTTTGCAGCGCCTCGCTCGCAGCAGCAAGCCCCCGATAGAGAAGGGGGGCTTGTGCCCGCTGCTCTGCGGTCAGGCGGACGTTGCGCGAACTAATGGCCAGGCCGTCGGCCTCACGCACGATAGGACAGGCTACGATCTCCACGTCCATGTCGAGATCTTGGAGCATCCTCGAGACCACCACCAGTTGCTGGGCGTCTTTTTCCCCGAAGTACGCCCGATCGGGTCGGCAGATGTTGAGGAGTTTCGCCACCACGGTGCACACCCCACGGAAATGACCGGGCCTCGATCTTCCACATAGGCCGGCCGTGAGCCCTTCCACGTCCACCCACGTAGAGAAGCCTTCCGGATACATCTCAGGCACCGTCGGAGCGAAGATGAGGTCGGCCCCCGCCGTTTGCGCCAGTTGCCGATCGCGTGCCATGGACCGAGGGTAGCGCCTCAGGTCCTCCTCCTCGCCGAACTGCTTGGGATTGACGAAGATCGACACGATGACCACTCCGCCGTCCATCTTCGCCCTACGGATGAGAGAAAGGTGACCATCGTGCAGCGCCCCCATGGTGGGCACCAATCCCACCGATAGTCCGCGGGCGCGCGCCTGATCGAGCGCGGTCCGGGTCGCGGCGATGGTCCGAAGGACTCCGCTCACCTCTCGGCCGCAAGGTCCTTCACGGCGGGAGCGCCCCCGAGGCCCTCTGCGACCGTCACCGCCTTGCGGATGCTCTTCGCCACAGCCTCGGCGGCGGCGGCCCCTACCTGGAACACGTTCGACCGCCTATCCCCAGTGGCCAGGACGAAGGCGCAGTCACCATCGACGGGGGTATGCACCGGATTGATGGCCCGAGCGAATCCGTCGTGGCTCATTCGAGCGACGACCCCACATTGCAGCTTGTCCAACTTGGCGTCCGTCAGGACGACCGACAACGTGGTGCTCTCCATGGCCGAAAAAGTCGGCGCTTCGGTAAGCGACAGCAGTAGTCTCGCGCTGTTTACGAAATCTCCATCCCGTCTGGCGCCGGCAAGGACGGAACCGTCTGCATTGATGACGTCTCCGAGGGCATTCACCACGGTCAGCGCGGCCACCGTGACATCCCCTCCCACGCGCACGCTGGAAAGGGCAAAGCCCCCCTTCATGAGACCACCGGCCCCCAAAATCTTGCCCACCGTGGCCCCGGTGCCCGCGCCCACCGAGCCCTCCTCGACCTCCTGCCCGGCCGACCCGGCGGCCTGATAGGCGTTCTCGGGGCTCGGACGAGCCTCCGGGCTACCCAGTCCCAGGTCGTAGATGACGGCTGCCGCCACCAAGGGGACCCGGGCGTAGGGGGTGCGATAGCCGTAACCCCCCTCGCGCAGAAAGGCGCTCACACCGGCAGCCGCCCCCAGGCCGGGCGCGCTCCCCCCCGTCAACAGCAGTCCATGAAGCTCGCCGACGGCGGCGAACGGCGACAGCAACGCTGTCTCGAGAGTCCCCGGCGCTCCCCCGCGGATGTCCACGGAGGCCGTCACGCCGGCCGGAGCGAGAACTACGGTGCAACCTGTCAGGCCCCCCCGGTCCGAGAAATGACCGAGGGAGATGCCTTCCACCGGGATGGTGGATGTCATGCCCGACACCGTCCCCGAATCTGTGGCTTGTCCACCACCGCGCGAGCCTTCCCGAGGGTCACCGGGCGTTCTTGCGCATGCCCTCGAGGAACTCGGCGTTGGATTTTGTCTCCCTGAGTTTGTCGATAAGCAACTCGATAGCAGCGTTCGGGTCAAGCGCGTGCAGCACCGACCTCAGCTTCCAGACCATCTTGGCCTCGGCCGGATCCATCAGTAGCTCTTCCTTGCGCGTGCCGGAGCTCTCGATATCGATCGCCGGGAACACCCTTTTGTTGGCAAGCGCCCGGCTGAGACGCACTTCCCAGTTGCCGGTGCCTTTGAACTCCTCGAAGATGACCTCGTCCATGCGAGAACCGGTCTCCACCAGGGCCGTGGCCAGAATGGTGAGGGAACCGCCTTCCTCGATGTTGCGGGCGGCGCCGAAGAACTTCTTGGGCGGATACAGCGCCGTGGAATCGACCCCGCCTGAAAGGATCCGACCGCTTGCCGGCGCCTGCAGGTTGTAGGCCCGAGCCATCCGGGTGATGGAATCCAAGAGGACCACCACGTCCTTCCCCACCTCCACCAACCGTTTGACCCGTTCCAGGACCAATTCGGTGACCTGGACATGATTCTCACCCGGTTGGTCGAACGTGGAGCTGACCACCTCGCCGGTGACGGTCCGCTCCATATCGGTCACTTCTTCGGGACGCTCGTCCACGAGCAGCACCAGCAGATGCACCTCAGGGTTGTTCGCCGCGATGGAATTGGCGATGTCCTTGAGGATGGTGGTCTTTCCCGCCTTCGGAGGCGATACGATCAGCCCGCGCTGCCCCTTCCCGATAGGACTCAGCAGGTCCATCACTCGAGCCGCTATCCGGTCGGGGGTCGTCTCCAAGCGGAGGCGTTCTTCCGGGAAAAGCGGCGTCAAAGAATCGAACGTCGGGCGGTGCCGGGCCTGTTCGGGATCGATGCCGTTGACCGACTGGATCTTGAGCAGAGCATGGTACTTCTCGTTGTCGCGCGGAGTCCTTACCTGCCCCGTGATCTCGTCGCCACGGCGCAGTTTGAAACGCCGTATTTGCGACAGCGAAACGTAGATATCGGAGTCAGATTGTGTGTAGCCCTGGGTGCGCAAGAAGCCATACCCATCGGGCAGTATGTCGAGCAGCCCCGTGCGAAAATGCAGGCCTCGATCCTGCGACTGCTCGTTCAGGATCTTCATGATGAGATCCTGCTTCGAGTACTTTCTGTAGTTTTTGATCCCCAGCTCACCCGCGACCATGTGCAGGTCGGAGAGGAGCTTGGGTTCCAGTTCGGCTATGGACATCGTCTTACTTCCAGCAGTCGATCCATTTTCACTTTCCTTATGTTCGTTCACCTTGATTCACCTTGCTTCGTCTTCTCCAGATAGTCTGCTCGTCCGCCGCTTCCGTCATCTGGCCTCCAGGCTCACCGCCGGTCCCTCGTTGGCGGCCCGGTGCACCGTCCTCAACAGCCGTATCGCGTGACAACGGGAACAAAGAACCAGGGTCTCGGAGCGCACCCCATCGGCGCGGACATCGACCCCCCGCAAGAATCTGCCCCCCGTCACCGCCGTGGCCGCGAACAGCACTCCGTCCCCGGCCATGTCGCGCGTCGTCAGACCCATCTCGATGTCCTCGATACCCGCAGCTTTGACCTGCTCCACCTGATGCCGCGAGACCGGCCAGAAGCGGGCCTGCATCTCACCCCCGAGGCAGCGGAGCGCCGCGGCCGTCACGATGCCTTCTGTAGAACCTCCTATGCCGACATACATGTCGACGCCCGCATCCCGCGTCGCGGCCGCGATCCCAGCGGATACGTCCCCATCGGTGATAAGGGTAAGCCGCGCCCCGGAGCGTCTGATCTGCTCGATGAGGTCCTCATGGCGAGGCCGGTCGAGCACCACTACGTTGAGTTCGGCGGGTTTCCGCCCCAACGCGGCCGCCACCCCCTTGATATTGTCGAGCATAGGAGCGTCGATGTCGATGGCCGCAGCCGCTTCACTGGCGACGATGAGTTTCTGCATGTACATCTCCGGCACGGCCATGATGCTGCCCGGGGGGCCGGCAGCCAGCACGCAAAGGGCACCGTCCAGACCACGCGCCAGGGCGGCCTGGCCCTCAAGTGGATCCACAGCCAGATCCCAACGCCATTGCGCGCGCTCTCCACCGGGGAGGTCCGCCCCGCCGTCATCTTGCCCTTCCTTGTCTGGGCCCAGTACGTCTCCCACACAGAGCGCGCGGGAAGGCTCGATGGCGCCGTGACCCGTGACCACCCGCGCCCTGAAGGGGGCCGGCATCTGCTCGAGCTCTGCAGCCATGGCGTCTCGGGCGGCCTGATCGCCGATCAGACCGTCTCCTCTTCCCGCCCACTCCGCAGCCGCGAGGCCACCGGCTTCCGTGACCAGCGCGAACCGGCCACAGATGCACCCTCCCTCAACACTCCCCACTGTCCGACTCCTCGTTCTGTTCGATGATACCGTAGAGGGCGTCCAGGACCGTCCCCACCGTGTCGTCTATGCTCACGTTGTCAACAACGAGCGTGCCTTCGGCCCCAGCCCGCTCCAGGATGAGTCCCTGGATCTTGCGTATCTCCTCGAACCCCTTCAGATAGCGGGCGAGAGCCCTGCGTCCCGACGTCTCCTGCTCCCTTACCAAGAAATGGCTGCGATGCAGGTTTGGGTCGCTCACCGCCACCACCAGGGGGAGCAGGAGAGCTTCCCCGCTCCGCTCCCGGGCTCCCGTGGAAGCCAGCATCCCGGGAACGATGTGCACACCCTCTACAACCATGCTCGTCCGCTCCTCGATCGCCCTATCCAAAACGGCCAACACCCCCACATTGACCATCTCCACCTGCTCCATGAACCCTATCAAGTTCGAGTCTGTGCCCTCGCCCAAGGGCATCCGCACCGCTCTGTCCGCCTCGTACGACGAGTAGTGGATGGCCGGCATGAGACTTTCCGAGAAGAAGGCCCTCATCACCTGGCGGATGGAATCGGTGGAGATGATCCTCACCACTCCCAGCCGCTCCGCCACCTGGGTGGCGATGGTGCTCTTCCCCACTCCGGTGGCCCCTCCGACCAGCACGATGACCGGTACGTCTTCACGCGCCAGGCGATTCCAGATGCGATAGCGTTGCAGATACCGCTGGCCCTCGCTCTCGGCCAACACCAGCTCCACCATCTGGCGCAGCCGATCCACGCTCACTTCGTTGTCGGGACCCTGTAGCAGCTGCCACTCTACATCCATCGCCACCCGGAAGGCCCGCTCGGGGGGCAGTCCCGTCGCCGTCAGGGTGGTCGCCAGCAATCCCTTCGAGAACGGAACCTTGTGACCCTCGCTCACCAGTTGGAGGGGAAGGCTGTCCGGCCTGGATAGGTTCGGGCCCGCCTTCTGTCCGTTTTCGGCGCTGCGCACGGTCACACCCGCGTCTCGAAGCGCTCTCGCGCCAATTGCGCCAACTCCCCGGCCAGCCCGGCCAGACGCCCCTGCTCCCCAGGCGCGACTTCGAGCGGGAGGTTGTCCAAGAACACCACCTCTAGTCCCCGAGCCTCGGCTTCGGCGGCCACCACGTCGATAGCCGCAGCCTTGATCTCCGTGAGGACCGTGTCGACCCGGGCCATCTCGGGCCGTTCGAGGTCGGCGCGCAGCGCCGGCCGTGCGGAGAGGTTCCCCGAGAAGAGCTCCACTCGGCAGGCGTAATGCTCCTCCAGGTAACGTCTCAGGAGCGTCTCCTGAGTCCGGGGAGCGGTGGAGAAGAACGCCACCCTCCTGCCTTCCACGGGCAGCGCCGGGCGCGGTCTGAACACCACCGGAATCGTCGGCAGACCCGGCTTGACCTCGTTCACTGCGCTCATGATGGCCCGCACTTTTTCCCCCGATGCGAGAGGCTCTTCGGCCATGGTCAACACCAGCGCATCGCTGGTGAGCAACCTGTATGTCCCCAAGTATCCGGCGATGTGCTCCACCGGCTGCTGGGCTCCGGCCACCAGCAGGCGTGCATCCGTGCCCACGGGCGGCAGAGTCGCCCCACTCCCTTCGAAGATGACGAACCCGGGGTCCAGGCTGTTCGCCACCTGCGCCCCCGCGGCCACGTTCGACACAAAGGGCTCGCCGGCCATGCCCCCGCCACATCGCCGGCATCCTACCGTGACCAGCCGACTGAGGGCCGCGTCCTCGAAGTGGTCGGACGCCGCATGCCGGCCTTCCCGGCTCCAGGCCAAAAGGTCCTCGGCGGTGAGACCGGTCCGGGTCCCATCGATGACCTCCGGTTCCGCGGGACCGCCACGGCCCATGGCCACGACCACCACTCCTCGCGCGTCTTCTTCTGCCGCCAGATCCCGCAGGAGCCGGGCGATGTACCCGCTGATCGCCGTTTTTCCCACTCGCTTCCCCGTCCCGATGATGGAAAGCGAGGGACTAGCGCAAAGATGGTCTGAACCCGCAGGGCTGAAGTGGAAATCGGGACCAACGTAGCCGACGTTCCGCGCCAAGCTGTGGCTGACGAGACGGAAACGCTCCTCGTATCCTAGCACCGGCTCATCGCTCAGGTCAACGACCACCTCTGGGTCGAACAGATCGATGGCCCGTGTCAACCCTCGGCAGAGGTCCGCATCGAAGACCACGGGAAGCCCGTACATCTTCTCAGCCGCAGTTTCCAGGTCGCCTTCCCTGATCTTCTCGAAACCTCCCAGGAACACGGCCCCCAGGAATTCGAACTGACCAGCGGCATGGCGCAGAGCGTCGACGACCACCGAGGGGTAGTGCTCTCCATCGATCAGAGCGACAGCCGACCGCTTCATCATCCAGGCTCTGCTTCGACACGGAAGCCATTGCGCAGATACGCCTGCGAGGCGGTGTCGAACTCTACGATCACCTCGCCTCCATGGAACGGGTACCGCCGGGATATAGTCACGTGGTCGCCTACGATCTCGATGACGTTGTAGCAGGGTTTGGTGTCACCCCGGAGCCGGAGAGTGGCTACGGTCCCCGCGTTCACGACGAACATGTTCTCCAGGCGCCAGGCATAGGGCACATGTTTGTGACCGGACAGCACGAGGTGGACCCCGCACTCCACCAGCACCTCAAGCACGTCCCCCGCATCGTTGACGATGTTGCGCTCCCGCCCGGTGCCGGGGATGGGAAGCAGGTGATGATGCAGGAGGAAGATACGGAAGTCGTCGGGGTACTGGGTGAAGGCCTCCCTCATCCACGGGTAGCGGTGACGGCCGATGCGCCCATAGTCGAGGTCCGGCTCGGTGGAGTCGACCCCCACCAGCGTGACCCCGTTCTTGCGGATCACATTCTCCCGGGAGGCGAACAACCGCTCGAAATGCGCATAGCCTACGTTGCGGCTGTCGTGGTTGCCCGGCACCACCAGGACGTCCGGGCAGTCGAGCCGGTCGAGATACTCTCGCGCTTCACGGAACTCCTGGCGATAGCCCATGTTGGTCAGGTCGCCCGTGACGACCACGACGTCAGGAGCTAGGTCGTTCACCTCCACCAAAGCCCGGTCCAGCAGATTGGGCACGAAATACTGCGAGCCCGTGTGCAGGTCGGACAGGTGGGCGATCACGCAGGAGCGGCTGTTGCTGTCCATGTCGGTCCTTTCCACCTGGAACGACCGGCGGCCGCTCGCGCTCCTCGCGAGGTGGCGCCGGCCAAGAGCGCTGCTTACTCAGCGCTCGCTATGATCTCCTCCACCGCAGCCAGATCGGCCGGGCAACGAATGATCGGCCGGGACTGGTCGATGGCCGTCTGCGGGTCCTTCAGCCCGTGTCCGGTGAGCACCGCCACGAGCGTGTCGCCGACAGGCAAGCCTCTCTCCCGGTACTTGAGTAGCCCGGCGACGCTGGCAGCCGAAGCGGGTTCGCAGAACACGCCTTCCTTCTGCGCGAGAAGCCTCTGAGCGCTCAGTATCTCCTCGTCCGTCACGTCGCGGATCACGCCCCCCGATTCCCGGGCGGCCGCCAGAGCCTCTTCAGCCCGAGCCGGGTTGCCGATACGGATGGCGGTCGCGACCGTCTCCGGTTTCTCCACCACGTGCCCGCGTACCAGTGGATTCGCTCCCTCGGCCTGGAAACCCCACACTATCGGAAGTCGTCCGGTCAATCCATTCTCGTGGTACTCCCGGAAACCCTTCCAGTAGGAGGTGATGTTGCCCGCATTGCCCACGGGGATGGATAGCATGGCCGGGGCCTCCCCCAGACGGTCGACTATCTCGAAGGCCGCCGTCTTCTGTCCCTCGATCCGGTAGGGATTGAGCGAGTTCACTAGAGTTATCGGCCGGCTGTTGGAGATCTCCTTAACGTATTCGAGGGCCAGATCGAAGTTGCCCTCGACAGCGATGGCCATAGCGCCGTGCATGAGCGCCTGCGACAGCTTGCCCATGGCGATCTTGCCCTCGGGTATCAGAACGACACAGCGCATCCCCGCCCGGGCGGCGTACGCGGCCGCGGAGGCCGAGGTATTACCGGTGGAAGCGCAGATGACCGCGGCCGCCCCTTCTTCCAGAGCCTTGGTGATGGCTACGGTCATACCCCGGTCTTTGAAGGAGCCCGTCGGGTTGGCCGCCTCGTACTTGAGGTAGACCCGGCACCCCAGTTCCTCGCTCAGCCAGTCTGCGGGGATCAACGGGGTGCTGCCCTCGCCCAGACTGGCCGGGACTGTATCGGGCCGCAAGGGCAGATACCGACGATAGCGCTCGATCACCCCAAAGGGGCGATCGTCCCGCGCGCCCATCTAGAGCACCCTCAGGGTCATGGGTTTGCTCTTGCAGCACTCGAGGTCCTCGGCCCGCTCTATGGCCGCGAAGAAATCCTTCTCTCGGGTGGGATGGGTGATGAGCACCAACTCTGCTTCCGCACCCCTGCCCTTCTGGATCATGCTCGCGATCGATACCCCGTGTTCGCCGAACACTGCCGCGATCTGGGCCAGCACGCCGGCCACGTCTTCCACGTTCATCTTGATGAAGAAGGCCGACTCCACTTCGTCCGCCGGATAGAAGCCCAGTCGGCGGTAGCACGAACAGCTCTGCAGGAAGCCGACGTCCTTCGTGTTGGCGATCGAGATGATGTCGCTGACCACGGCGGTGGCCGTCGGTGCGCCGCCGGCCCCGGGCCCCATCAACATGATCTCCCCGATCGCGCTGCCGCGCAGGAAGACGGCGTTATGCGAACCGCTGATCGCGGCAAGCGGGTGATCCAACGGCACCAGGGCGGGAAACACCCGCACGCTCACCCTTTCGTCGATCAAACGAGCCGCCCCGATGAGCTTGACCACGAAGCCCAGGTCCTTGGCGTAGCGCACGTCGTCCAGACTGATGTTCTGGATGCCCTCGAACGAGACGTCGCCCAAGGTGACGCGCGAGTGGAAGGCGATCGAACCGAGGATGGCCATCTTCGCGGCCGCGTCGGCTCCGCCCACGTCAGCGGTGGGGTCGGCTTCAGCAAAGCCCAGTTCCTGGGCCTTGGCCAGGATCTCGGCATAATCGCCCTCGTCGTTGTACATACGGCTCAGGATGTAGTTGGTGGTGCCGTTGACGATTCCGTAGACGGTATGGAGTCCCGCCGCGATCATGCTCTCCCGCATCACCTTGATGATGGGGATCGCCCCGGCCACCGAGGCCTCGAACCGCAGGTGACGCTTCTCGTCTCGGGCAAGACCGAACAATGCCTCGCCCCGGGAGGCGAGAAGCTGCTTGTTCGCGGTGACGGCGTTCTTGCCTTTGCGCATGGCCGCATCGAGAAACGTGAAGGCCGCATCCGTGCCCCCGATCAACTCCACCACGATATCGATGGAGGGATCGTCGACAATCTGGGCGAAATCGGTGGTGAAGAGGCCTGAGGACGCATCGGCCGGGATCTTCGTCTGATCGATCTCCAGAACCTTTGCGACCTGCAGGTCCACCCCGGTGCCTTCCAGGATCCGGTCGTGCTCGGTCTGAATGAGCCGGTATACACTGGATCCGATGGTGCCGAAACCCAGCAGTCCCAGACGTACGGTCCTCTCCTCCCGACTCATGCGGCTCCCTTCCCCTCAGCCCGATTAGTCCCGCAGCGAATGCTGCTTCGCGACCAGATCCGCGTAGCTTTCCCTCTCGATGATCACCCGTGCCCGGCCCTCGTTGACGAGGACCACGGCGGGACGCAGGTTGCCGTTGTAGTTCGAGGCCATGGCGTAACAGTACGCTCCGGTGGCCGGCATGACCAGCGTATCGCCCGGTTCCGGGCGGGCGATCAGAGCGTCCCTGATGAGGATATCGCCGCTCTCGCAGTGTTTGCCCGCCACGGTCACGGTCGTGTCCGCAGAGGCCTCGGCCTTGTTCGCCAGCATGACCTCGTACCGGGCGTCGTAGAGCATGGGACGGATATTGTCGCTCATCCCGCCATCGACGCTCACGTAGGTACGGACGCCCGGGATCTCCTTGATCGTTCCTACCGTGTAGGCGGTGATCCCCGCCTTGCCCACGATCGAACGCCCCGGCTCGATCAGCACCCGGGGCATGGGCAAACCCACGGCCGCCATCTCTTCCCGGACCCCTTCGACTTTCACCGTCACGTAGTCGGAGATGGACGAAGGCACGTCGTCCTCGGTGTAGCGGATACCCAGCCCGCCTCCGATGTTGAGGTACCGGCAGTCGAAGCCGAGGCCGGCATGCGCCTGACCGATGAGTCTCACGAGGATCTCGATAGCCTTCCGAAATCCCTCGAGGAGGAATATCTGGCTGCCGATGTGGGCGTGCAGGCCGACCCCATCCAGATGGGGCGCCGCAAGCGCTTGGCGGATAGCCTCCAGCGCCACTCCCTCCAGAAGCCCGAAACCGAACTTCGAATCCACTTGGCCGGTCTCGATGTAGGAATGAGTGTGGGCCTCGACGCCCGGAGTGATGCGGAGCAGGATCCGCTGCGAACCGTTTCTCGCGGCCGCCAACTCTTCCAGCAGAGCCAGCTCCTGGAAGCTGTCGACCACGACGAAACCCACTCCCCTCGCCAAAGCGTACTCCAGCTCATCGCGGGTCTTGTTGTTGCCGTGGAAGAAGATGCGGCCCGCGGGGAAGCCGGCCACCTCGGCGATATGATATTCCCCTCCCGACGACACATCTATGGACAGTCCTTCCTCGAGCACCAACTGGTCCACCGCCACCGAGGAGAACGCCTTGGAGGCGTAGATCACCTCGAAGTCGTCCGTATGCTCCCGAAAAGCCGCGACGTAGCGACGACACTGGTCGCGGATGGACTCCTCCTCGTATATGACCAGGGGACTGCCGTATTCCGCCACAAGCTCCACGACGTCGCAGCCCCCGATCTCCAAGTGTCCGAGCGCATTGTGCGAAGCAGTGATGGGATAGACGAGCGTGTGGGTCATTCCAGCCTCCAGACGGGAAACACGGGTACGTTACCACACTAGGCCAACTGGTAGAATGAACTTCCGCGATGACCGACGAAGCGTCCAGTTTCTCCTACTATCGAGGCACCAAAGAGCCCAGCTTCGCCACCCGTACGGAGCTGGAGGCCGCGAAGCTTTTCGACTACCACCGCATCGCTTGGGAGTATGAGCCACGGACCTTCATCCTCGATCAGGACGAGCGGGGGAACATCGTGGAAGCTTTCACGCCCGATTTCTTCCTGCCCGACCTCGATCTCTTCATCGAGGTCACCGAGATGAAGCAGTCTTTGGTCACCGCCAAGAACCGCAAGGTGCGTAAGTTGCGCGAGAAGTACCCGGACATCCGCATCAAGCTCTTGTATCGCAAAGACTTCGTCCGGATGGCCCAAAAATACGGTCTGTGAGTCTCCCATGACTGCCCCCTTGCCGAGCGCTATCTCTCTCTGTGAATATGGCTCCCGTGACGAGAGGATCGGCGAGATCTACCTGGACGCGGCCGCTATCGATCGGCGTGTGCTGGAGTTGGGCGCCCAGATCACTCACGACTACCAGGGGCAAGACCTTCTCCTCATCTCCATCTTGAAGGGCGCGATCTTCTTCATGGCCGACCTTGCCCGGGCCATCGATCTTCCGGTGGAGATCGACTTCTTGGCGATCAGTTCGTACATGCACGAGCATGGTGAGACGGGCAAGAAGGCGATCCGCTTCTTGAAGGACCTCGACAGGCCGGTCAAAGACAAGAACGTCCTTGTCGTGGAAGACATGATCGACTCCGGGCTCACCCTTCACTACATCATGCGGTCCCTCGGCCTGAGAAGGCCACGGTCCTTGGAGGTGTGCACCCTCTTCGACCGGCCGTACCAGCGCCTGGTGGATATCGACGTGCGCTATGTGGGCTTCGAGGTGCCGGACGACTTCTTCGTGGGGTATGGCTTCGACTATCGCCAGTTGTTCCGCAACATCCCCCACGTGGCCTATCTGCGCCTCGAGCCCCGTCAGCCCACCCTTTTCTGAGGGGCTCAGTGACCGACCCGATCTCCGTGGCCCATATGAGCTTCCGGTCGGCCCCCGACGTCGACCGAGACCGGACCCTTGATCTGGCCGCCACCCTCTATTCGCCGACCGTCGAGCCATCGCGACCGTCGCCCGGTCTCGTGGTGGGCCATGGGGCCGGCAGCAGAAGGGAGCGCCACGATGACTTCTGCCGTGAAGCCTGCCGTCAGGGCTTCGTCGTGCTGGCCTTCGATTTTCGAGGTCATGGCGACAGCGGTGGATCGGGAGACGGTCCGCTGGAGTTGGATGTCCTCGCCGCCGCGGACCTGCTCCGGGCACAAGCAACTGTCGATGGGGGGAGGCTTTGCTACCGGGGGTCGAGCATGGGCGGGTTCTACGGTCTCAAGGCCGCCCCCGAGGCCGGCTTCGCCGCCCTAGCCCTGCTGTGCCCCGCCGGCGAGGAAACGATACTCGACACGCTGGCCGACATCGACAGAGACCGGGCAGAAGGGGAGAGCAGCGTTCAGAACCCTGCGTTCGATCCCGACGTCGCCCCACCCCGCTGGGACACCGCGGGGCTCCGCTCATACTTCGAGCGGCAGGACAGCGAGCGGCTGGCCGCTCGGGTCAACTGCCCTGTCCTGCTGGTGCACGCCCGGGAGGACGACGTGGTCCCCTTCGCCCATTCGCTGCTGCTCGCGGGGTGGTTATCAACGGAGACCACCTTGCTGGCACTGGAAGGCGGCACCCACACGACCGCTCAGCACGACCCCCGCGTCCATCGCTATACCGCGGCCTGGCTGCTGGACAAGACCGCAGGCCCAGGTTTCAGCGGACACACTGGACGTACTTGAAAAAGACCTCGAAGGCCTTTTCGAGGGCGGCCGGATCCAGTGTCACCCCCGACTCGTCCTCGAGGCACTCCTTCATGCGGTGACTGATGAGATGGGTACCGACGTTGTCCAGCGCCGCTCTGACCGCCGCCAATTGGGCGAGGATCTGCTCGCATTCCTTGTCTTCCTCGATCATCCGCTGCAGTCCGCGCACCTGACCTTCGATGCGGGCCAGCCGGTTGAGGATACGGTCTTCTTCTCCCGGCGCCCGGGCGGCCCCTGCCTCGCTCTCCGCCATAACCAAGACTCCTTACCGCTGGCGGCTCAAACGGCCGCTTCTTTCTGAACGGCGTACCCGCCGGTCATCACATGGTCTGCGGCGTAGCTCCACCCTAGGGCTATCATGAGATACCCCGCGGATCATGATTCATCATACCCATGGGGGTACGAGAGGCGCAACAGAACGGTAGCTTTGACAGAGGCGAGCCAAGGGGATGGAGGAGCGGAGTACGGGGTTCGAACCCGCGACATCCAGCTTGGGAAGCTGGCACTCTACCAACTGAGTTAACTCCGCTCGCAGGTCGGGCATGCCCGAGATGCCCGGATTCTATCACACCGTTTTCGCCACCGGCCGACGCCCCCGATAGGTAGTCACCCTCGCGGCGGATGGCCGTGCGCTCCGAGCGGACACGTCTTCCGCTGGCGCTAAGCGCTCACACCGGTATTTTCGTAGACGGAGGTCGGCCCGGAAGGCTTGACGACCCCCGGAACCTGAGTACAATACGTTACAGAGTCCCGAGAGCTCAGACGCGGCGTCTGAGGAGCTTACAAGGGGATCCGCAGAGGAAACGCGGAGGTAAATGGCCGCGG